>CANQMZ010000138.1 GCA_947625105.1 uncultured Parasutterella sp. | reverse complement strand
CTTGAATCACCCCTAATCGGTTGCTTTCTCTGTTAATTAGCTCTTTCATGTTAACCCCCTTTTGGAGTCAACTTTTTTCAGGATAAGACAGGGATCCTAGATATAGGATTTAAGAAGACAAAGAAACCCAAAACCTTCCCCCTGCCACAAGCATGTGGCATTCAATTTACCAACTCGAATTGCGAGAGTCCTTGTTTCGCCTCCACCCAATCAAATCGGAGGGCTGACATGCTCCTCAAAAAGTTTTCTACCTTCGCTAGTAACAACGAGCTTATGGTTTTCGTAGGTAATCCGGATGTTCATTTGAATCTCATTTTCTTTCGGCTGAACGTAACTACCCTTGGGTAATTGACCGGAAACCAGTTTCAAAATATTTTTGTTCTCAGACTCAAGACCGATCTTGAAGTGCCCTATTTCGTTTGAGTCTTTTTGAGCAGCCAATTGTCCGCTTGACGAAAGCTTAAAGTCACCAAAAGTCACCTGACTATCCTTGAGCACAAATCTCAACGCCCCGTCTAAAGCTGCTTTTCTTAATTGACCTTGTGTGGTATTAAGGTTGCCAAGCAAACCTTCCGGATCCTCACACAGTGCACCAAATACCTTGCAAAAATCTGAATCCGTAAAAAGCCCGGCCGCAAAGCCATAGGGTGAAGCTTCGTATGGCCACGATAAAACGGTTCCCACATTGCTCTTGCCAATAGTCCCGATAAACGGAATACCTATGACATTTCCTGCTTGCAAGCTTAGATCTGCATTCTCGGTGATCTGCCCTTTGTCATGATTAATAGAGGTAATAAATCCCAAATCTTCTAATGTAATGTACTCAATCTTCCCTTCGCTCAAAGCAAGATGATCGGTGCTTGTCTTAAAGAGAAACCTTTCTTTTGCATTTTGGTTAAGCTTGATTTCAAAATGATGATTACCAACTTTAAGTGTCTGCCCTTTTCTCTCATCATAGGTAGTCGGTGTAACAGATCCGGTAACCTGCCAATCGTCCACTCTGAGTTTTCCGTCTTTTTCAACTAGCTTCCCAATGATGGCGTCGGCTTGTATCGCGCCTAAGTACAGAATGCCATCCGGTAATCCTATCTCCGCCGAAGACGTGGTAAATTGTCCTTTGCGTGGTTCCATCATAAATGTAAGATCAATGTTCGCCTGGGGATGGATATCGTTGATCATCCGATATTTCTTGCCATCAACAGCTTCGAGCCAAACAAGTGCCTGCGGCTCTAAACCTAGCAACACCCTGCCCTCGATCGTCAGTTTGGGAATTTGCGGATTAGACCATGCTAGATCGAACCGAACTCTTCTCATGTTTAGGGAAGATTCCGTTGTGGCAAGATTTTCAACCCTTGCGCCCATTACTTCGCTTCTTTGTAAATGCTGTAGCCACTTGTCCAAGGCCATCCCCTGAACATAAAGCATTCCGGCAAACAGAACCGCACACAAAACAAAAAAACTAACTAAACCAACAATCCAACGCTTTAGCGAAGAGTTCATTTCTTTACCACGCAAAAAATCATTTCAGACAATTGTAATTTGAGCCTGCGATTTAAAGCGCAAATCCATATGGAGTTCTCTTTCTCCTTGAAGTTCGAGAGTATCATCCACGCATCAACAAATGGAAACTAACACCATGATTAAATTCGATTGCGACTACTCTGAAGGGTGCCATCCCAATATCCTAAAAAAAATGATTGACACCAATTTTGTGCAAACCGATACCTACGGTTTTGACGTTTATTGCCAAAGCGCTATACAAAAGATCCGTAAGGCATGCGGCAAACCTAATGCTCGTGTCTATTTCGCAGTTGGAGGCACTCAAGCCAACAAGGTGGTAATCGCTTCCATCTTGAGGCCCCATCAAGGAGTCATTTGCGCTGAAAGCGGCCACATCAATGTCCATGAAGCCGGCGCCATTGAATCGGACGGCCACAAGGTTATCGCCCTCGCACAAAAAGACGGAAAACTCACTGCCGCCACATTGAAGGCTTACCTCGAAGACTTTTGGGCTGATCCCACCCATCCTCACCGCGTACAACCAAGAATGGTTTACATCTCCTCTCCCACAGAACTCGGAACCCTGTATTCAAAGAAAGAATTACAAGAGATTTCCTCCATCTGTAAAAAATACAAGCTGGTTCTCTATCTCGATGGTGCTCGCCTAGGTTACGGCTTGCAGGCGGACGGTGCCGACTTCACTTTGCGTGACATCGCCAATTTTACAGATGTCTTTTACATTGGCGGCACTAAAGTTGGAGCTCTTTGCGGGGAAGCGATTGTTTTTCCTAAAGACAATAATCTCGATGAAGATTTTTTCAGTATCTTCAAACAAGAAGGTGCCGTAATGGCAAAAGGTCGTCTCCTTGGAATCCAGTTTGATGTCCTCTTTACCGACAACCTTTATGAGACCGTCGGTCGGCATGCCATAAAGGAAGCGATGAGAATCAAGAAGGCCTTTAAAGCAAAAGGGATTAAATTTGCTGTCAATTCTCCAACCAATCAGCAATTTCCCATTCTTCCCAAAGAAGTAATCAAGAAATTTAAGAAGCAATTCGTTTTTGACATTGCACCGGATCTTGGTCAAGACCGCCTGATGACTCGTTTCTGCACAAGTTGGGCAACCAAACCCGAAGACGTTGATGTTTTGATCAAAGAAATAGAAAAGATCTAACACAAGCAAGTTTCTCAACGGCTTATTTGCCTTCTATCGGGCAGTAAGCCGTCTTATTTTGCATCGTTTCCCTTTTCCAACTCCTTGTAATAATCTCCCCATTTGGAGAGTTCTTCAATAACCGGTTTTAATGTCGTTCCGATCTTGGTTAACGAGTACTCGACTTTGGGCGGTATCACGGGATAGATTTTTCTCGAAATGATCCCATCGTTTTCAAGTTCTCTTAGGTTTGATGTCAGGACTTTCTGAGAGCAGACAACCACTCTCTTAAGTTCCGAAAATCTTTTTGTTCCGTTGAGCAACTCCCTAACGATCAACACTTTCCATCGTGTCCCGATAATCTGTAGTGTCACAGCAACTGAACACGGTAAAAGTTCTTTTGGAGTAAGTTTTTTCATGATACTTAGTTTCTTTTAAGTGACTATGGAATTTTAAAGTGCCTACTTCCTTTTTTTCCTCTTAACCGTTAGCATATTTTCAAAAGGAGGCTTAGACAACCATGAAAATCCAGCAAATCAGAAACGCAACCATTATTATTGAATACAACGGAACAAAATTCTTAATTGATCCCTGGCTTGGTCCCAAGGACTATATGCCGGGTTTTGATGTCGCAGTTCACGGAGACGTGAGACAACCCCGGGTGGAATTGCCTTTCGAAATCGAAAAAATTGTCGATGTCAATGCCGTGATCCTCACTCATTTCCACCCTGACCACTGGGATCAATACGCTGCGGATAGCTTGAACAAAGGCATCAAGTTCTTCGTTCAAAGCGAGATTGATAAAAAGATTATCGGTGATTTAGGTTTCACCAACATTGAAATCATTTCTCCTGAAGGAACTCAATACAAAGGCATCACTCTATTCAAGACTTTCACCCAGCATGGTGAAAGAGAAAAGCTTGCTCCCATGATGAGCCAGGTGGGGCTACCCTACGATGCCATGGGCATTGTCTTCCGCACCGAAGGAGAAAAGACTCTCTACGTTGCGGGCGACACTATCTACTGCCACGAAGTTCAAGAGGCTTTGGACAAATACAAGCCTGACGTTATCGTCGTCAATGCTTGTGCAGCTACTGTCCTCACAGGTGATAGGCTTATCATGAATTACGATGACATCGCCAATGTCATCAAACATGCTCCCAACACCATTATCGTTGCCAGCCACATGGATACCGTAAGTCATCTTACGATCACTAGAAAAGACCTGAAAGCTTTTATTGAACGTGAGCACATTACAAACGTGTTAATCCCGGATGATGGCGAAACTTTGGATTTCCCGCCCGCAAAATAAAGCTACTCTTTTGAGTTAAATGGATCTGTTGGCTACGTAAAGTCGGCAGCTCTTTTTACGTTAGACAGTTTTCCTGTTTTTGTTTTCGACTGGTTTAATGATGATCCTTAGCGTTGAGTTCCTAGTGAAATAACTCCATACCCAGTTACAAAAGATAAAGAAACGGTTTTTGACCCCGACAATATTCATCAAATGAACTGTCAGCCAAACCACCCAGCCGGCAAACCCGCCAAAATTCAAAAATTTTGTTTCCACGACCGCATGGTTGCGTCCTATCGTTGCCATGGAGCCTCGGTCATGATATTTAAAGGCTTTTAACGGTTCCGACTGATCCATCCGAATCAAATTTGCGGCAAGATTGCTCGCTTCTTGCAATGCGGGTTGAGCTACCTGTGGATGACCTTGCGACCAGTCATCTGTGACCATTAAAGCCGTATCTCCGATCGCAAACACGTTCGTGCAGCCAGCCACCTGATTGAATTCGTTGACAAGCAACCTATTGCCTCTTCCGATCTGTTCCTTGTCAAAGCCACCTAGCGAATTGGCTACCACTCCGGCAGTCCAAAAAACGTTATCGGTATTGATATCCCCATCCGATAAGTTCAAGACAGCGTTTTTATAGCCTAGGACTCTGGTCTTTTGCCGCAGTTCCACATTGCGACGCCGCAAATAATCTTCTGCCTCTTTAGAGGATTCCGGTTTAAAGGAATAGAGCAACCGGTCTTTCCCATCCACAAGGATGATTCTCATCTGCTGTAGATCAAGATCAGGGAAATCGTGCTTTAAGACAAATTTCCTCATCTCGGCAAGCGCCCCTGCAAGTTCTACACCGGTCGCCCCTCCTCCCACGATAACGAAGGTAAGCAGCTTCTGCCTTTGCTCCTCGTCGTTGGTAGCTAAGGCTTTTTCCAAACTTTGGAGGATATGGTTTCGGCAAAACAGAGCTTCAGCTGCCGACTTAAGACCCATTGTGTTTTCCTCTAAGTCCTCATTGCCAAAAAAATTGGTGGTGCAGCCCGTGGCAATTACCAAATAATCGTATCGGATGTCACCAATGGAAGTAATCAAAGTGTTATTGGCACGGTCGACTGAAAGCGCTTTGCACAAGCGGATAAAGAAATTCTTACGTCCCGCAAAAATCGCTCGGAAAGGAAAAGAAATTGATGAGGGTTCAAGCCCTGCAGTCGCTACTTGATAGAGCAGCGGCTGGAAATTGTGATGATTGGTTTTATCAATCAGGATGATCTGATAGCGATCATCCTTGAGTTTCTGACAAAACGTCAAACCCGCAAAACCTCCTCCAACGACGATAACCCTTTTAAGATCGCCTGCGGGAGGGATGTCCATTTTCTGTCCCATAGCGTTTTTCTCTTTTTTTAACCCGGATTTTCCATTAGCCGGATTCATTGGGAAGCAAGTTGTTTTCACCAAGTGATCTGTACCACAATCCCTCGA
>CANQMZ010000137.1 GCA_947625105.1 uncultured Parasutterella sp. | reverse complement strand
CCCTCAAAGCGTTTTTTGAGCTCGTTGTAATCTCTCTGCTGATCTTCGGTTAGCTCTTTTCCTTCGTAGTTCTGATAGCGATCGAAATCAGCCCTAATTCCCGCTTCTATGTCCTTGATATCCTCTTCAAAACGCGCCTTGCCATTGTTATTTCCGTCTTTGTCGAGAATGCCCGCTTCTTTCCAGCTTTCTAACCGTTTTTCCGCTGACCTTTCATCCTGATCTGAACGATCGAGCGCATCAAATATTCCTCCTTCGGACTTAATCGTGACCGCATTCTGTGCTTCTATCTGACCGATATAGATATCGGTATCAGAACTGGCGATGGTTACAGAATCAGCAGCGGAAATATCGATCCTTTGGCTCAGGTCTAACTTCTCATTCTGTGTGAGTTTGTCGATATTGACAGAGCCTTCCAATGAATTGAGGGAGATATCTGCACCAGTAATTGAAGAAGCGTTTAGTGTCCCTCTGAGATTAAATTCGACTACATTCTTTGCCGTTAAGCTGCCGCTCACGACTGAGCCGCTTTCCAGCCCCGTGGCATCCATATAGATGGAGTCGCCAGCGGTCGCATTCAGCGTCAATTTGTCTCCGGAAGCCCCCTTCCAACGAAGTGCCGACTGTTTCGATCCAATGCTTCCGCCGGCATTAAGTGTCAGGTTTTGTGCACCAACAATGCCCACATTGCCATTGCCGTTGAGGATATCCGCGCCGGCCTCAAGAGTTATGGATCCGTTTTGGGCATTGAGACTGCCGCCGAGAACTATTGATTTCCCACCCTTAACTTGGATGGAATTATCCCCTTTAAGGAAATCCACTTCTATTGACTTGTCAGCTTTAACCGTGAAGCTGTACAGTGTTACCTCGCCCTCAGTTCTTTGCCGCCAACTATGGTGAGTTCCGTTGAAATGAGTCCAATTGCTATATGTGCTCCAATAGCGTTCCACCCAGTCGGTGTTGCTTTGGCTTACGACATCCGACCATGCGGCAAAGTAAGCGTCTTCCAATCCTTTCGGTCTGTCCCAATCTCCTACGGTTGAACCTTGTCCTTTTCCATAATCTTTCAGCAGCTCCTCGTTGGTTAGCTCTTTTTTGGTCTCATTGGCACCTTTCCAGTAATCTGGATCCTTCCAATTAAAGAGTCCCCACACTGTGAACTCCTGAGATTTTTCTTCTGTCACCACCGTTGATGTGGAAACGCCTTTCGTCCAACCATAAAGCAGGCCAGACATTGGGTCGTAAGCATCAGCAGAAACCTCCTTTACAGATTTCTTACTTCCATCTTCAAGCAAATCGTAGGATGTTGCCTTGCTTCCCTTAAATTCTGTGACTTTAGCAACTACACCCTCCGAAGAATTGGTGTAACTGGTATCGGTAATGCTAATGACACCTTCAATGTTTCCCGTATCAACGGCACCAAGAAGGACGTCGTGATTGCCTGCATCAACGAGGACCGAAGCCTGTCCATCGGCCGCCAAAAGCTTCCCGCCTCCGGTGCTTGCGATCTTGCCTGACAGATAAATATGGCCGCCTTGGGGATTGATGTCCTCAATGATTACCCTGTCTTGTACCGGGTCGTACCACGCAGCGATTCTGTACCGATAAGTTCCATCGTCAGCAAGATAAGGCCCTCCTTCTTGAAGCGCATATTCGTCACTGCGAGGATTAATATTGTTCGGGGAACCTGCCTCCTGCCAATTCTTCTTTATATCGTTAATCTTGTTTTCGAGATCGTCACCCGTTAGAGAAAGCTCGTAGGTTCCATATCCACTTTGAATGGTCCCGTTGACGTTGATGACATCTCCAGAAAGGTAAACGTCTCCTCCTGCGATAATTTTTCCATTTTCGTCTGGATCAAACTTCTTTTCTGTATCAGAAGTTTTCGTTTTCTCCTCGCCTTCGACAAATTGATCAACCTCATCCTTCCACAAGGTCTCTACCTGGCCTCCCACGTTATAAATTCCGCTCTGGTACTGTTGCATCACGGAGCCATCCGCTTCAATCTTTACAGAACCCGCGGCAGAAACAAGTGAACTGTTTCCTTCTGAGGACAGAATATTGATATCGTTTTTCGAAGTAACCGTTATATTTCCTGCGTGATTAGCTAGCGTGCCAGTGATTTCAATGCTATTGTCAGGGGAAACTTCCTGTGTTACATCCTTTCCATCCTTCTTTCCCGATGCAGTGAGAACCCCGCCGCTATACTTGGAGCTAACGATAATGTCGGATTCTTGCCCTGAAGGGGCCGTATTCAGAGAACCACTAAAGTCGGTTAGTTCTGCTTTGGTCGTAACCTTATCATTAAGGGTAAAACTTCCTCCCTTTTCTTTTATCTCGATATCGTGTAGTTTCAATCGGGCATTGGAGTTGTTCTCAATTTCGATGTTTCCTGCTGCGTTCGCTGTCAGCGACCCTGTGCCTTTAACCATATCCGCGTAGGCATTAATATTTCCGCCGGAAACGGTAAGGTCGCTTACTTCCACATAGGGCAACCACACCTCTTGAACAACCACAAGCGTTCCATCAGCGTCTTTTGTTGCCAACCCCTTGCTGATCATCAGATTCTCAAGCATCTGGGCTTCAGAGGTATAGGCGGCCAACAGCGCAAGATTCTCTTCCCCGTCTTTACCGCTATAAGCGGCGATCCATGTCTTTAGATTTTGATACCTTTCCCAATAAACATTGTTGACTGGATCATCAAAGCCGAAATCCCAATGGACTTGATCGCTTTCCACACCTTCAATCTGCACGTTGGGTTTGGAAGCTTCGCCTTCAATTTTAACCTCTTCCGAATTATCCAAAATTCCGTCTATAACAATGTGGGCACTGGTAACAAAG
The DNA here is from genome assembly GCA_947625105.1 of uncultured Parasutterella sp. Lineage (GTDB taxonomy): Bacteria > Pseudomonadota > Gammaproteobacteria > Burkholderiales > Burkholderiaceae_F > Parasutterella. Next base: position 2,617 of record CANQMZ010000137.1, on the reverse strand, counting down.
CCTGCCAAGACACTACCGGTGACATTTATGACATTGTTTGTTTCCAAATTCTTGGACTTCGTTCCCGCACCGGTAGAAGCAATCTCGACGGTTCCTGTTTCTTTCGCCGATGTCAAAAACCACTTTTTGGCAGTCTCTTCCGTGGAAACATCCCCGGAATTTGCGTACAACTCGGTATCGCCCATCGACTTCACAGAACCCTTGATATCAATCTGGTTGCCCAAAACGATGCTGTCGCTTAAATCAGACTGAGCGAGCCCGTCACCGCTGAAAAAGCTGTGGTTATAGCTATGTGCATATCCCACAAAACCTAGCTTTGAATTTAATCCTTCAGCATCCCGACCCGCTCTTAGAGCAACTTTCCCATAGGATATGACACTGGCTCCATCATTGATAACAACGGAGTTGTCACGTGTGAAACTCGTATTGACTTTTGCAACTGAAGTAGCTCCTAAAGCTCCTTGGACATCGCTAACCGACTGAATTTCAATTTGGTCTTCGGCTGTAGCAGACAAAATTAGCGTTTGATCATCATCCAAAGCTTCAATCGTTGATGAAGAACCGAGATTGACCTTATTGGAGAATGTTATGGTGTTTTTATTCTCCGAAGTCACCGCCGGAACAATCACGCCGGCAGACCTCGCTCTTACTTTCAGCGCGATGTTCGACTGGTTATAGGCTTCTGCAATCAGTGCTTGGGCCGTGATCTTGCTTGAGGCTCCGATATCAATAAGCTGTGAACGCTCGATGGTGTTCTCTGCTGTGATACCGGTACCAACTATCGGTCCGTATACCTTGGAGTCAACCGCGTAGTCCCCATTCAGGGAGCCGAGCTCCAAGGTATCCACCGCGGCAATGAGAACCTCAGCGAAATTAATAACCGAGTTATCCGAAATTTTGATCGTTGTCTGCCCGTTTAGCGTATTAGAAAGAACCGCCCCACTCGCGCCAGCCAACGCTCCCTTGGTGTTATCGGCGGTCATCTTGAGGCTGTGGGAAGAACCGGCTGCCAAGTACATGAAGCTCTGAGGTTGGGAATCGCCGCTTGGAGAGATCCAAACACCACTAAGATTCACAATGGCGTTTGAAGTGTCTTTGTGCCTGACCTCGCTTGCATTGAATCCTTCCACAGTGCCTTCGGCCAGAACGATGGCACCGCCCGCACTGCTTGAGGATATACTCGCCTCTTCGCTATTGTCTGCTGTGGCCCAAACACTGGAAAAATTGGAGCCGCTAGAAGCTTTAAGTGTGAGATTATCCTGAACTTCGTGGTTGACGGTGGCTCTATTATTGCCGGTGGAAACAATGCCTCCGGCTCCTACTTCGGATTTAGCCTCATAGACAGCTGCTCCGAAAGAATCTACGGAAGCGTCCACGTTTTGCGCAGTGGAGCCAAAGTCAACACTGGTTTCAACCACTAAAGAATTCGTTAAAGTAGCTTCGTTGACAAAAACTCCTACAGCTGCAGCTCCGTAGTTTCTTGTTGTCGCCCTCATCGTGAGCGATTTATCGGCAAAACCCGCGGCATTTAATACCGTAAATTGTGTGTCTTTTAGTGTGTTTCCTGAAACATTCGTTGATAGCTTGCCCTGCGTGGAGGCGCTTGCCAACATAACACCAACACTGAGACCGCCTACCTCAACGCCCCATGCCTCGACCGTAAGAGTGAGGTGGTTGTTGCTTTGTAGCAGGAGTGAACTGTTTTCTACCGTATTACCTGTAAAAGTTGTCTCTATTAACGATTGATCTTTTTCACCATCTTCAATCTTCGCATTGGCCCCTTGACCATTAAGTATGCTTCCAACGCCACCCCGAGCCTTTGCGGTTAAACTTTGCCCCCTGTCGGAAGCAAAATTAGCCGTGATCTTGGAGAATTTGGAGCCGGTTACCCGTGTAGAGATACGACTTTTATCCTTGATGCTTGTCAAGGAAGTTCCGATGGCGGTTGAACTCGAGGCTTCCACCCCTAAAGTGCTTAACTCAAGGACAGATTCATTTGATGTCTTCACGTCCAATTTGGCTTCGGAATTGGAGCCTTCTACGGCTGAATCATCCCAAACAGTGCTTTGTAATCCGGCAATGTTCGCTTCCGCATAGGAAAACCCGTCAGCACGGCCTCCAGCACCCACTTGGAAAACCGTGATATTTGAATTTCCGTTAACTCCATTGCGCACTTCGAAAGTTCCGCCCACCTTGATTGTGTTATCCCTAAAGACAACCGTATTACTGATATTTCTATCAAGGACAGATACTGTCGCACCAAGAGCCATTCCTCCCACCTCACTGCTGCCACTCTTGTGAATTATGTCGGCTCTGTCATTCGCAAGAACAGAGGAAAGACCTTCTTCCGTAGTGATTGTGCTCGATAGTACATTGATATCGGTACCCGCTGTTTTATCGGACGTGGCTGAAGCTTTTTGCTGAGTCGCATTAGCAAGAATCGCTTTGTCGCTGTTAGTTAGAGTGTTACTATCGTCGAGATAGTCCAAAGAACCCGCATAATCGCCCAAATAACTGTCCACCGTCTTCTTTGTCTTCGATAAGGTGGTATCTCCGAGCTCGTTATTGTCAGAGAGCGGACTGGACGAACTGCCGATCGTCGTTGCCAACACGTTTG
>CANQMZ010000136.1 GCA_947625105.1 uncultured Parasutterella sp. | reverse complement strand
CGATGGCGTTGACTTCGTTGTTTGTTTGTGACTGTTGCATTTTTTTCGGCTCCTTTAGTGGGTTAACGTTCATGGGATGTAGCGCTTCGTCAATGGTAAGCATATTAATATGTCTTGAGGTCATGGGTGACAGCTTCTCCCAGTAGAGATAGCGTACAACGCTACATACTCTTGCTCCAAGAGTTTTTCAGTTTCAGTCGCATCGTTTCCTTTTGTTTTTTCTTCCATGATTGAGTCAACCAAGGATTCTATTCTTTCCAGTTGTTCTTTTTCAGGAAGAATGACGGGGATATTCCGTACATGCTCCGGGTATATGTGATAGTCGCCAGCACGTTCTTGCGCAAGAAGAGCGGCTCCAACCCTTGAGTTAAGCAAACCTAATAGGAATTTCAGAGAGATTTTTGTTGAATGTTCTTCCAACTTTTTTCTTGTTTTCCCATTGGAAAACTTTTTAATGGAGTTGGCGATACTTTTGTTGTCAGCGTCTTTGAGATCTATCCATTTTACCAGCGAGATTGCGGAGTCATTATGAAGATAATGAGTGCTTTCATCGTAAACAACCTGCAGTTTGCCAGTGCGGTTACAGATCAACTTTGGTTGCTGATAAAGCGCCGAAAAAGTTGGACGACTAATTTTTTTTGGGCACCTTTCCGTACCCCATTCCAAATATTTGACAGTATTCACCCTGTAGGGGGAGATAAATTTCGCTTCGAGATAGGGTCGAGAATGTATCTCATCCCGGGTGTCACTGATGAGTTCGTCTTTACAGAACTCACCACGGAAATTTTTCTCCTCTGAATGTAAAACCATTCCCTTTGAGATATAACAAAAGTCGCCTATGCGGTAAGTAGAAGAAATTTTGTTTTCGTCCTTGCCCAAAGCGGATAATTTCCATGCTTTACTCTTACCAGTCTCCAAGTTCTTCAATTCCTCTTCACCGGCAACAGAGAATTTCCTGTCTTTGGAAAGCTCGTAGATACGCGTTTTAAATTTTTTGGGATCATTCTTGTCATAGAACACTATGCAATTGTCCACCGTTGCCTCGTCAAAGACTTTGACCTCGGTTAAATCAGCTATAGACAACATCCGATATTTTTCGACCATTTTCTCCCGGAATTTTTGTCCATAGTTTTGGTCCGTGATTCGGTATGGAACGATTTGCATTACGGCGCCGTTTTTTGAGCAGAGCTGCAACGCGCGGTCAAGGAAAGCCACATATAAATCCCACTTTTGATACAAAAATTCAAAGCATTTTGATTCGGAGATAAAGTGCCTTTGATTGCTTAAGAAGATATCCTCTATTTGATCCGGGGCACTAATGTAGGGAGGATTGGCGATAATCAAGTCAAAACCTCTAAATGCTCCGTCTTCGTTCAGCACTTCAGGAAATTCAAAACTCCATTCAAAGAACTGAAGGTCTTTCTCATAGCCTTGAGGTTCTATGATTTTTAACTCGTTTTTAATTTCAGCGATCTGTTTCTCTATTTTTTTCCGATTGTCGTGGCCGGAAGCGTTTTTGTATTTTCTAACGGTGTCTTTGTATGAGTTAAGTTGTTCGTTGGTAAAGAAAATATTACTAGGTGGTTCGTCAACGATGACCGTAAGGGAAGAAATAAGCGAATTCCCGTCTCTGATGTTCATGTCGAGGTTGGGCATTACCTGCAACACCTTGTTCTTTTTCTCATCTTCGTGGTAGAAAGCGTTTTTAAGCAGCTCAATCCAGAGCCGCAATCGACAAATAATTACCGCCTTGGAGTTGATGTCAACTCCAAAAAGGCAATCCTCAATGATCCGAAGTTTTTCTCTGAAAAGAGTTTCTTGGATTTGCTGGCTGTTGTCGTTGTTCGGGTTGTAAATGAATTCTTTTCCTGAATCCGAATCGGTGATGAGCAAAGTATCGTCTTCAATTTTGAGGTTGACGAGATTGTTAAGAAGTTCCCCGCTTTTAGTTTTGATCAGCCTACAGTCATATTTCACTTTCACCAGTTTGTTCAAGCAGGAAACGAGGAAGTGGCCGCTGCCTACCGCCGGATCGACTATGCGGTAAGTATCAATCACGTCGCGCAGCTTATCCAGTTTCTCATCGTCTCTTCCCACGAAGTTTTTAAGGTCGTTTAGATCTTTGAATGATTCGTTAAAGGCGATTTCCGCATTATGGACAATGCCGTGTTCAATAGCTTTATCCGCCATAAATTCCGTGACGAAGGATGGCGTGTAATAGCTGCCGTCTTTGTAGCCGTTTAATTTCTCAAAAAGTAATCCTAATACGGCAGGATTTATTACTGTTTGTGTGTTGGTATAGAACTCATCGCCTTCCGCTTTTTTTCCGAAGTCGTAGCTATTGAGAAAGCGGATTAAATATTCCAAGGTCGGTAGCTTGGTTCCTTTTTCATAACGCTTGCCGGAGGCGGTACGCAGAACCGAGTTTTCGTACATGGTGATCTCATTGGGCGCACCCGTAGAAATTGCGCTGAGGAAAACATCGGTCTTCTTTTCCAGTTCGCTGGCAGTAAACAGAGAGGAATTCATAAACGGCACAAGGCGGAAATCATTCCAAAAAGAATCTCTTTGTTCTAACGGCGTGCTCAAAACCTCAAGGAAGATTCCATCCATAATCGAGAAGTCTTTTATCCTTTGGAGCGAGAAGAAGTGATAGTCGCCACTTTGATCTTTATGCCAATTTCGTAGCTGGGCTTCAAGTAATTTAAAGAAAAGTATTCGATTGAACCACGTCAAAACGAGTTCCAGTGAAACTTCGAAATTTTCGTGTTTGCCACGTCTGAGAAGGAGGCGATTTGTCTGCTCAATGAAGCTGCCGCTGTCTCTTTCTCCAACAGGCAGGCGAAGAATCTTTTTACTTCCGTCTTCAATCGTTTCGCGTAATCCCATGATGTGCAAAATTTCATGGTAGAACCGTTCATCCAGTGCTTTCTGACGAATAGCCGGCTTGCAGTATAAAAACTCAAGCGAAAAGACCTTGTATAGTTTTTGTGTGAACGGCTCTCTGTCTTCTAGTGAGAAGTGGAGGCAATCGTGCCAAAGCTGCTCAAGCAGTTTGGGATGTTCTTTCAGATATTTGTGTACCGCGTTATAAAAAACGGAAGTCTTTGGATCGGTATTGAATAGGGTGCCTTCCTCACCACGATGGAAATCACGGAAAAGCCTTTCACCGTGCTTGTCCAGAATATTATCGATGGTGGTCGATTCAAAAACAAACCATTCTTGGAAGTCTGTGACAATTAGCCGTTTGACACAATTTTTGTGTTCGTTGTATTTTAGGTCAAGGTAATAAAAGAGAATTTCGGCCAAAGCCTTCTTATTTAATTCGCTCGGTACCCCCCCCCTGTACCATATCCGAGGCATCCATGGCCTTGGTTTCAATAATGACAATGGGCTCCTCGTCGCTATGGCCCAATGCCAAATCCACCCTGGCAAAGAACCGATTGGTGTAGGGAGCGACCGTTTCTTTTGGGAAAAGATTACCAAAGAACGAAGAGAGTTTTGCTTTGAGTTGCTCTTCGTTATCTGAAGATTTGAGGGAAGAATAAAATGCCAGGTACTTCTTTTTAAAATCAGCGAATTTGCCTTGGTCTATCTTCCTCTTGGGAGAAACAGTGTGTAGAGCTTTGTCAATGGTAAGCATATCAATATGTCTTGGGGTTGTAAGTGGCGGAAGAAAATTTTATATCTTTTTACTTTAAGGTTACAGACTTAGAACGTTTTGATCAATCCATGTGAATGAGATACATTAATGAGTTGTTAAAAAGATTAGATAACTATTTGAATAAGATAAATCTACAAATCTCACACTCTCCGCCATCAAATCAATAACCGAGCGGGTTTTAAGAACTCAAGATAAAGTGAACCGCATTTTATCCCGCACAGGGCAAACTAAAAAACGAGCTTTTTTTTGACCAGTAAAAGCACATACCTTATTGGGAAAAATAACCAAACAGCGATTTTTGTCGACCACTTGGCTCGAAGACATCAATACTCAAATTGACAATCAAAACTCTCAGAAGCCAAACTTCGGCTATAAAATCTCCGCGTCTTGGTTTTAGGGTTTCATCATGGGACAGCAAAAGCTCAAAGGCGTCATCACAGAAGTTATCGACAACGGCAATATGGGTACGATAAAGTGCGCATCTGGGGAGACATTCACTTTTAAAGCCGATCAATTAGAACAGGGCTATCTTCCCATCCTTAACGATGTGGTTGAGTTTTCAACTATTGAGGACGAACCGTTTGCAGTTGAACTTTTTCACCGTAAAGAGGATGCACCTAAAGACTCAACTGGAGTTGATACAAAAATCAAGTGTCCTCATTGTGGCGAGCGCATTATCCCCAAAGCTAGAATGGGAAATGGAAGAGTGTCCTCTTTGATATGTCCAAAATGCCAGAAAGAACTGGAGAAATTTGATTCCCCACCTAAAACCTCGATTTGGATATGGATTGCTGCTATCTTGTGTGGGCTGATCGTTGCCACATTCATTTATCAGGAATTTACCTAATAAGACACAATTTTTAAAGGTTTTTTAAGCACCCAAAAATCTATTTTCTGTAAAATCGCCCCTTACTTAGATAGGCCCGATTGTCGGACATGGAAATAACTTTTGGCGTACTTATTTTTTGCATAGCAGCATTTTTTGTCGCTGGTTTTATCGATTCGGTAGCCGGCGGTGCTGGCTTTGTGACCGCTCCATCTTTGCTGTTGGTCGGTTTACCCCCTCATGTAGCTTTGGGAACCGGAAAATTAGCCACTACCATTGGTTCTCTAGTTGCGCTTTGGACTTTTTGGCGTGGGAATCTGATTTTGATGAAAATCGTCCCGGTTGGCGTTATCAGTGCCATGATTGGAGCCAGTACCGGCGCATGGTGTGCTTTGCAGATTGATAGCGCAGTCTTAGGCAAAATCATTGTCATCATGCTTCCTTTGGGAATTCTCTTTACCATCTTCTCTGGTGGTTTCAAACTGGGAGAAGGAGAGTTACCCAAAAAATTCTTTTGGACAAAAGTTGTTTTGATCGGTGTTTGTATCGGTTTTTATGAGGGCTTTTTCGGTCCTGGTGCCGGGACATTTTTCTTGATTGCCCTCCACATCTTTTTAAAAATGGGTTTGGTCCAAGCCTCAGGAACAGCTAAGGCGTTTAACATTGCTGCAAATTTCTCTGCATTCTGCATGTTTGCAACTGGAGACTGCGTTTCTTACCAAGTCGCTTTGCCATGCGCTCTTGCAAGCATGTTAGGTAACCGAGTGGGAGCCATGTATGCGATCAAGGTTGGGGGAACCTTCGTTCGTAATATTCTTTATATCGTAGTGACGCTATTGATCGTCTCATTGGCATACCGCTATTTCTTTGCTAGCTAGCATTAGTTAACTCTTTCGGGTCTTAGGAACTGTTAATAAATTATTTTTAGTTATTTGGAGTGGGTAACAACGTTGGAAGGCTAGGATGAATGACGTAA
>CANQMZ010000135.1 GCA_947625105.1 uncultured Parasutterella sp. | reverse complement strand
GAGATTTCTGAATCCGTGTACCGCAGAATGGAAGCCGAACGTAAGAGGGTTGCGAGCGAGGAGCGTTCCAAGGGAGCTGCTGAAGCAGAAAAAATCAAGGCTGATGCGGATCGTCAAAGAACGGTGGTGCTGGCCGATGCCTATAAAGACGCGCAAACCATCAAAGGAAGCGGAGATGCCGAAGCCAATGAAACTTACGCCAAAGCTTTTGGCAAAGATCCAGAATTTGCCAAGTTCTATCGTTCATTAGAGGCTTATCGACAATCCTTTAATAAGCCAAGCGATGTTATGGTAGTTGACCCCAGCAGTGAATTTTTTGGTTATATGAAACAATCGGAACAGAATAGTTCCAAACCATAAATTAGGGATAACCCATGAAAGTCCTTCTGTGCGCAATAGGTTTTTGCCTTGTGTTTGAAGGACTTTTTCCCATGCTCGCTCCAGACAAATGGAAAAAAGCAATTTTCGAGGTCTTAAGAATTCCTAGCGATAAAATTCGATTAATCGGTTTTGTGAGTGTAGTCTTAGGACTGATAATCGTTCAGTCGGTTAACACATTTTTTTGATTAAGGGTTTTCTATGTCGGTTTGGCTTCTTCCTGAAAACATAGCAGACATGCTTCCAAGAGAGGCCAGAGCGGTCGAATCTCTTAGAAATACTTTCCTAAAATTGGTCGAAAGCCACGGGGTAGAGTTCATCCGAGCGCCCCTTATTGAGTACGCCGAATCTTTATTGACCGGGACCGGGAGTGATTTGGACCTCAGAACTTTTAAGATTGTTGACCAAGTCTCAGGCAAGACCCTAGCTATTAGGGCGGATATAACCCCTCAGGCGGCAAGGATTGATGCTCATATTCTGAATAGACCCGGTGTAACCCGGCTCTGCTATGCAGGCAGCGTCTTGCACGCTAGACCTTTGCATCCTATGGCTTCAAGAGAGCCTTATGTGGCCGGTGTCGAATGTTTTGGCTCAAAGAGTAAGGAGAGTGATCTAGAAGTCATCTCTTTAGGCGTAGAAGCTCTAAAGAAATTTGGTCTCAAAGACATTAATTTGGATTTGGGACATACCGGAGTGGCCAAGGCGATATTGTCAAGGGATCCTGCAAGTAAGCAGTATATGGACAGAATCCTGTATGCCCTAAGTCATAAGGACCGATCTTCGCTTGAGGAACTGGCGGGCAAACTTTGGCGAGAAACAGTAGAGGATCTTATCGACCTAACCGTTCTTTTTGGTGATAAAAAAGTTCTGGACGAAATCGAGAAACGTTATAACGACTATCCGGAAATTGCTGAAATACTCACGGAAGTGAGATGGCTAGGAGAGAGAAGCGGGGCGGACAAAATAAGTTTTGACTTTGCCGATGTTCATGGTTACCAATACTTGACGGGTGTGACTTTCGGTGTTCACGTTCCCGGCAGATTCCAGGCCATTCTCCGTGGCGGTCGCTACGATGATATCGGTGCCAAATTTGGTCGAAATAGGCCGGCTGTTGGTTTCACGATTTACTTGAGGGAAATTTCTTCTCACATGGAAACTAGGAGGCCTTACGCGATATTGGCTCCTTCTGATTATGAGGACCAAAGTCTTGCTAAGGCAATCCGACAGCTTAGGGAAGACGGACAAATTGTTGTTCAACTTTTGCCCGAGGATAATCTGAAGACACTAGAGGAGTCTTTCAGAATCGACGAAGAACTGATTTTTAAAGATGGTGCGTGGACTGTTGACTATCGAACAACGGTCTTTTAAACGAGAAGAGGGAGCTTATGACGCAAAACGTTGTGGTAGTTGGTGCCCAGTGGGGCGATGAAGGCAAAGGTAAAATCGTCGACTGGTTGACTGAAAGTGTTCAGGGAGTAGTCCGTTTTAACGGCGGTCACAATGCAGGACACACACTGGTCATTAATGGGAAAAAGACCATCTTGCGCCTGATTCCCTCGGGAATTATGCATCCTCATGTCATCTGCTACATAGGTAATGGTGCTGTAGTCAGTCCGGAGGCCTTGGTAAAGGAAATTGATGAACTCGAAAGTAACGGTGTTGATGCTGATTCACGGATTCGCGTCTCAGGTCATTGTCCGCTGATTTTGCCTTACCACGTCGCATTGGATCATGCCCGAGAGTCTGCCTTGGGCGATAAGAAAATCGGTACAACGGGCCGAGGTATAGGACCGGCCTACGAGGATAAAGTGGCAAGACGGGCCATCCACGTAGATGACCTTCTCGATCCAAAAGTTTTTGCAGAAAAAGTAGAAAGGAACTGTGAGCTGGTCAATTTCTTGCTGAAAAACTTCTATCACAGTGAACCGGTTGACGTAAACAAGATGATCGACCAAGTTTTGGCACTTGCTCCGAGAATCGTTGGAAAAATTTGTGATGTCTCTCACACGCTCAATACTGAGATGTCCGCCGGTAAGAAGTTCCTCTTTGAAGGGGCTCAAGGCACGATGTTGGATATTGACCATGGAACCTATCCGTTCGTTACTTCAAGCAACACAGTTGCTGGTTCTGCAAGCCCGGGGGCTGGTATTGGACCCCAAAAACTCAACTACATTCTAGGAATAACTAAAGCCTACTGCACAAGAGTGGGATCCGGTCCATTCCCCACAGAGCTTTTCGATGAAGTTGGCAAGACTTTGGCCAAGAAGGGGAATGAGTTCGGAGCCGTAACTGGGCGTCCCCGTCGTTGTGGTTGGTTTGATGGCGCGGCTCTCAGACGATCTGTCGAGTGGAACGGTCTATCAGGGCTTGCCGTTATGAAACTTGATGTTCTCGATGGATTAGAAACGGTAAGACTCGGTGTGGGCTACGAATACAAGGGTAAGAAACTTGAAGTGATGCCTGTTGGTGCTGAGGCCGTTGAGCAATGTAAACCCATTTATGAAGACTTCCCCGGTTGGAAGGAATCCACTTTTGGCTGCACGAGTTGGGACAAGTTACCCGAGAACGCCCAGAAATATTTGAAGCGCCTCTCAGAAGTGGCTGGCTGTCCAATCGCGGTTGTATCGACTGGTCCAGAGCGTGAGCAGACGATTCTGTTGCACGACCCGTTTGCTTAATTCAAATCGATCGCCAAAGAGGAAAAGTGAGGAATTAACATGGATGTTTTACGTGTTTCTTGGGATGAATACCATCGACTCGTGGAAACGCTGGCATTTAACGTCTACGACAGTGGTTGGAAGTTTGATTCAATGCTTTGTTTGGCGCGAGGCGGTTTACGCCCCGGAGATGTTCTCTCAAGAATTTTTGATATGCCTTTAAATATCCTTGCGACTAGTTCATACAGGGAAGCCTGCGGCAGGGAACAAGGAGAACTTGATATTGGCAAGTATATTGCTTCAAGTAAAGAAGGTTCTCTGAAAGGGCGAGTTTTGTTAATTGATGACTTGGTCGATTCCGGATTGACATTTCAGAGGGTCCGAGAACACCTCGCCAACAATATGAAAGGGATTACCGAAGTCAGGACTGCGGTGATCTGGTGGAAGGCTTGCTCAAAATTCGAACCCGACTACTATGTTGAATATTTAGGTAACAACCCGTGGATTCAGCAGCCTTTTGAAGTCTATGACACCATGAGGCTCGGACAGTTAGTCGCTAAAGTTCAGGGGCACAGGAAACCCGATTAGAGCTCGAGAGCAGGACTGCAGGTCGATTGTTCATACAATCGACCTTGGGGTTTTCGCGTCCTTTATTCGTTCTCTTCGAGTCTACAATTGTCGTCGAGCGTATAGACTCCACCTTACCAGCTCTTTTTTACTCAAGGAGTATGGACGCATGCGTTTACTTGGAGGCAAATTCAGATGGTTGATAAAACTAACGCCAATATTGGTTTTGAAAAACAACTGTGGGATGCAGCTTGCGTCTTGTGGGGACATATTCCGGCAGCAGAATACAGAAAGGTAATCATCGGGCTCATTTTCCTGCGCTACATTTCCGCCGCATTTGATAAGAGATATCAGGAACTTGTCGCTGAGGGCGACGGTTTCGAGGATGACCGAGACGCTTATACGATGGAGAATGTATTCTTCGTGCCGGAAGAAGCAAGATGGAGCACAATTGCTTCCGCTGCCCATACTCCGGAAATCGGGACGGTCATTGATACGGCCATGAGAGCCATTGAAGCTGAGAATAAAACATTGAAGAATGTTCTTCCGAAGAACTATGCCAGCCCGGACCTCGACAAGCAAGTACTGGGGGATGTGGTTGACATCTTCACAAATAATATTGATATGAGCGATACGGAAGAGAGCGAAGATCTTTTAGGTCGAACTTACGAGTATTGTATCGCGCAGTTCGCAGAGAAAGAAGGCGTAGGAGGTGGTGAATTCTATACACCGTCCAGCGTGGTTCAGACGCTCGTTTCAATTCTGCGTCCGTTTGATAACTGCCGTGTGTACGACTGTTGCTGTGGTTCTGGCGGTATGTTTGTCCAAAGCGCTAAGTTCATTCGGGCCCATTCTGGTAGGCGTGGGACCATCTCCGTTTACGGGCAGGAAGCCAATGCGGATACGTGGAAGATGGCCAAGATGAACATGGCAATCCGTGGAATCGATGCAGACTTTGGACCTTATCAGGCGGACACCTTTACAAATGACCTGCACCCGACCTTGAAGGCGGACTTTATTTTGGCAAATCCTCCGTTCAACTATCACCCTTGGAACCAGGAGAAACTGCTGGGAGATGTCCGCTGGAAATATGGCACGCCTCCTGCTGGTAACGCAAACTATGCATGGATTCAGCATATGATCCATCACCTCGCACCGACCGGGAAAATTGGCCTTGTTCTTGCAAACGGAGCACTTTCCACGCAGTCTGGCGGCGAAGGTGAAATTCGCAAAAAGATCATAGAAGACGATTTGATTGAGGGCATCATCGCTATGCCGACACAGCTTTTTTATAGTGTAACTATTCCAGTTACTCTGTGGTTTATAACAAAAGGTAAGAGGCAGAAAGGCAAAACACTATTTATTGATGCCCGTAAAATGGGTCACATGGTTGACCGCAAGCATAGAGACTTCGCCGAAGAAGATATTCAGAGACTGGCGGATACTTTTGAGGCATTTCAGAATGGTACGCTTGAAGCTGTGAAGGGGTTTTGCTCGGTTGCTACGTTGCAGGATATTGCAAAACAGGATTATATTTTGACGCCGGGCCGCTATGTCGGTATCGAGGAACAGAAAGACGATGGGGAGCCGTTTGAAGAGAAAATGGCTAGGCTGACATCGGAGCTGTCCGATATGTTCGCCAAGTCGCACGAACTGGAGGCTGAGATCAGGAGAAAGTTGGGGGCGCTTGGGTATGAAATTTAACCTTTCGGATATATGCTACTACGCCAAGGACAAGATAGATGTCGCCGTACTGGACAAGGATACATATATTTCTACAGAAAACATGATGCCCAACAAAGGCGGAATAACCAGTGCATCTTCACTTCCGACAGTAGCGCAGACACAGGCTTTTTCTGCCGGGGATGTCCTCGTTTCTAACATCAGA
>CANQMZ010000134.1 GCA_947625105.1 uncultured Parasutterella sp. | reverse complement strand
TAGTTCTTTACTGAAATAAAATTTTTAGCTTGTTCGTAGGCTTGATAACTTGACCTAATAAAAACACCGCTGGCACAACTTGTAAACCCGAGTTCAAAGGCAATATTTTTGTAATTTTCGAATTGTTTAGGAGAGACGTAACGATCTACGGGTTGGTGATACTTTGAAGGTGGTAAATATTGCCCAATGGTAACCATTGAAACACCAGAGGCACGAAGATCTTTTAAGACTTCTATGAGTTCGGCATCCGTTTCACCAAGACCAACCATGATTCCGCTTTTTGTAGGGATACTAGGATGGGCTTTATGCCAAGACAATAATAGGTTTAAAGAATGCTCATAACTTCCCCCAGGTCGTGAAGACCTGAATAATCGGGGAACGGTTTCGATGTTATGGTTAAAAACATCAGGTGGCTCTTCCGAAAGAATAGCTAAAGCTTTTTCTAATCTACCTCGAAAGTCTGGGACAAGAATTTCAACACGGCTTTCAGAAAGTGATCGAATTTCCCTTATGCATTCACCATACTGAGAAGCACCTCCATCTTTTAAGTCGTCCCTATTTACACTGGTAATAACCACGTATTTAAGCCCAAGCTCCTTTGCTGTCAAAGCAAGTTTTCTAGGTTCACTAGGGTCTAATGGATCGGGCTTTCCATGTGCGATATCGCAGTAAGGGCATCTCCTAGTGCATTTACTTCCCATAATGAGGAAAGTCGCCCGTTTTTGATTAAAACAAAAAGAAATATTAGGACAGGCGGCTTCGGCGCAAACTGTGTTTAGCTTGCCTGATTGAAGAATGCTTTTAACAGTCTTTATGTTTTCTGTATTAATAGGAGCCCTTATTTTTAACCATTCAGGTTTTGGGATACGGTCCGTATTAAGGTTCTCCCGGCTATTCTTTATCTTTAAAGTAGTTCTTTGTTTCCCTAAATCTTGATCTCGTATTTCTGGCATATTAAAAAGGTGAGACAAAAGAGTCAGCGAAAATTTTGTATAGAGGTTGATTTAAGAAGGTGATCGCTAAACCAGAAAGAGTCAGCAAAAAACCGAAAGTAAATTCCAGCTTAATTGTTTGAAGCATAATCTTTGTTGTGTCTTGTGGAGTCGCTTTTTTCAGATATTGAGGAAGCATACTGGCTCTGGGTAGAGCAATAAGGACAAATAAAAACGGCCAATAATTTTGATGGAATGGAACCATCCAACCAACAAAAACAAAGGGTAGAAAAATCATAAATGCGTAGAGGATCTGAGAGAATTTTCTACCGCATACTGCAACTAAGGTTCGCCGTCCGACTGAAATGTCGTGCTCTACGTCCCTGTAATTGTTAACGAATAACACTGCTGCACCAAACAGTCCAAGGCTCATCGCAGGGAGCAGTATCAACAAGTTGATACTGTGGTTTTGCAGCCAGTAGGTACCACAGACTGCAAAAATACCGTAAAAAAGAAAAACTAAAAATTCTCCTATCGGCATATAGGCTATTGGTTTTGGTCCACCCATGTAGCAATATCCACATAAAACAGAGAGTACGGCTATTGAAGCAATCGGTAGACCTCCCAAGATTACGAGTAAGACACCAAAGATACAACAGAGCACCAACGAAAGACGAATCATCTTTTTTCCTGCTGACATTGATATCCAGCCTTCAGTTGTCGCCCTTGGAAGTCCTACTCGTGTACCGTTTTCAGCTTTTCTTTCGTTATAGGCATGGTCATTAACCATGTTAGACATTGCTTGTATAGAAACTGCGCCTAGCAAAGTAATTAGAAAAATCCAAAAGTTAAATTTCCCTGTAAGGCATAAAGAAAGGCTGGAGCCGACGAGAACCGGAACGGCTGCGATCCAAAATGTTTTTGGGCGCATAAACGCCATCCAAGCCGAAAAGGAATGCGGCTTAATCTGTAAGGTTTTAGTGCTCACTTGCTGTATCCAATAATTTTTCACTAACTATGCTTTTAACACGAAATATATCAGCAGACGGGCAAAGTTCTTTCAAATTGATCAGTCGTAGACCTTGGTAGCCGCAAGGGTTGATTTTGGAGAAAGGAGACAGGTCCATGTTTACATTTAAAGAGAAGCCATGATAAGTGCAATGCCGGGATATTTTTAAGCCGATAGAGACAATCTTGGCTAAGCCTTCAAATTGCCCACTACCTCCTTGGTATTCAACGAAAACTCCGGGACATTTTTCAATTAAAACGCCTTTTACTCCGAATGCTTGTAAAGTGTTAAGAAGAATCTTTTCCAGCAATAAAAGAAATTCTTTCGGATAGATTCCTAGATGGTTTAGGTTAAAAAGGGGATAACAAACAAGCTGTCCCGGACCGTGGTAGGTTATTTTTCCACCTCTGTCAGTGCTAATTACCGGAATGTTGTTGATTTGAGTAAACATTGGTTGTGGCGAACTGGCTCCAACCGTGTAAACAGGTTTGTGTTCACAGAACCAAATTTCATCCTTACTATCTTCGCTCCGTTCAGAAGTAAAAGATCGCATACGGTCATAAACCGTACGATAGTCAGACAGACCCCAGTCGACGATTTTTGGAAAGCGCTTCACTTACAAAACAAATTTAACTAAAGGATGAGCAGACAATTCCCTGTATAGGTCGTCAAGCATCTCTTGAGAGGTTGCGTTAATGAGAACTCCAAGCGAAATATAGTTGCCATTTGAAGAAGCTTTCATTTGAACACTTTTCTCTGAAAAAGCAGGGTCATGCTTTTTAATAACAGCAACAATTTTTTCAGCGTAGTCAACGGTGCGTAGGCCGACAATTTTCATCGGGAATTCGCAGGGAAATTCTAAAAGTCTAGCGGGCAGTTCTTCTTTGTCTGTCTGAAATTTTTTTTCCATTTTAGTTGTGTCTGCAGTGTTTCACGTGAAACATTTTAATGTCTTATTTATAACCAGATGCGTCTTGGTTGAGAAACCATTTAAGATAGAGGTCAGTTTAAGAGAAGATTCCAAATAGTCGCGATCTATGTATATGGATATAAAAAAATGCCAAAGAGAGCAACCCTACTACAAATGGCATTTCATTGAAACTGTAGATTCAACTAATGATTTTTTAAAAAGGCAAGTGAAGGAAGGGAGACGGGAGACATTACGCCCAACAGTCTTGGTCGCAGAAAAGCAAACTGCAGGAAGAGGTACAAAAGGTAGGCGATGGCTTGATGATCCACGAGCATGTCTCAAACTTTCCATATTGTTACCTTTAAATAAAACACTAACTAACCCAGGTTTCCTGAGTCCTCTAGTGGCGGTTTTATGTTGTCGTTCTCTTAGAAATCTTGGGTATCGTAATGTTTATCTGAAATGGCCTAACGATATCGTCAGGAATGGAGCCAAAATTGCGGGGATTCTCATAGAAAAATTAAATCGCTTTGGGAAACCTTTTTTAGTTATTGGCATAGGAATTAATTTAATACCTTCGGAAGTTGGAAAAATCCTAGGACGTAATGTGGGAGCTTTATTGGCGACCATGAGCGAAACAGAGCTTCCAATAATTCGGGAAGAGGTTCTTCTAGGAATTTCGTCTAGTTTGAGAGAAATAGCTAACCTACAGCAACAGTGCCTACAGCAGGCGAATATAAATGAATGGTCGCAATATGATGAGCTAAAAGGAAAAGTAATTACGCTTATTTCTCCTGATAAAGGAGCAATCGAGGGAGAAGAGGAAGGTATTGACAAAGAAGGTTCTTTAATATTAAAAATAGACAACAGGCAGGAAGCGTTTAGCATTGGTGAGGTTTCGATAAAGTTATGACTTTAGCTCTCATAGATATTGGAAATACCACTCTTAAATGGTGCAAACTAGAAGCATTAGATAACGTCCACCACTTGCCGACAGAATCGCTTGGTCTGGAAAATTCACGAAAGGTTTTGGTTATTCAGCTGCTGAGTTCAGGGATTAAACAAATTAATTTGTGCTCGGTGGCTCGAGAAGAATTAACTCAACCTCTGATTCAGGACTTTGAGAAAGCGGGTTTTTCTATACAGCGAGTTCATAGCAAAAAAAAATATGAAGGTCGGTTCAAACTCATTAATCGATATCAAGAGCCTAAAGCACTCGGGGCAGATCGTTGGTATTCAGCGATAGGAGCGATAACTACTCGACCCCAAAGAGATCTTATTGTGGTTAATTTTGGGACGGCAACCGTTATTGACTCTATTCTTTATAAAAGTGAGAATTCATATGAATTCCTAGGAGGAAGGATTCTTCCTGGGGTGGAGATGATGAAAAAAGCTTTTATTGAGAAGTTAGGGCACATAACTGACTTGTTCGATGAAAGGACGGCAATAAAACAAGAAACCGATTTCCCTGTTAATACCGTCCAGGCGATCACGACAGGGTTACTCGAGTCACAACTAGGGGCAATAACATTGGTAGAAAACAAAATGCGTAGTCTCGGCTTCAAACCCGTCCTGATTATTTCAGGGGGATGGGCATCGACATTTAGACCTATGCTAGAGATATATTTCCCCGAAACCTGTTTCGTTGTAAATACGGTACTAACCGGGCTCGCGGCCGTCGAAAGAAAAAATTAACAGAGCTTCTCATAGGTGATTAGGGGATATTTGACTTTTATTTTTTCCTGTTTTCTACATTTTTTGATTGATTAGAAGTGCTGCGGGGTCCGATGTGGGCCTGTTTTTTAGCCTAATTTATTTTTTTGTTTTAAGTATTATTTGTTTCTAATAAGCGCATCTTTGCACTCAGAAGTCTCTCATGCGCTACAGAATCGGTTATAGCTCCAAGCAGGACAGCGCCAGCGTCTACATCGAATGATCGGCAAGGAAACCGGGTGTCAACCATCCGGTTCGGAAAATCATCAAGCGATTAGGCAAAAAGCAGGAGTTGTTAAAAAAGGATCCCCACGCTCTGGAAAAGATCCAAGAGGAAGTCGATCAAATGAATGCCCGGTGCCGCCAAAGAAGTTATGTCCAGCATGGTTGATTTACAGGAACTCTTGACAGCCCTCATGGAGGTGGTGGACAAGCAGTCAGCCGATAAACACGCACTTTTTGACACCTGCTGTGCCAGATTGTTGATCCTGGGTGTCCTCTATGAAGAACTCGGCTTGGATTACAAACTGAACTACCTCTCCAGCAAGTTCAACTTCAAATATGATCTGCCGAAGATTACCCGCGATCTGGTGACGCTCAGAATTCTAAGTCCGGCCTCCAAGTTACGGTCCTCAATCAGAGGGCCACGGGATTATTTGGGTTTCTCCTCCGACAATGTCAACCACATCTATAAGGCTTTGGATGTCTTGTCTGAGAACAAGGCTGGCATCATTGATTGTTTAAACAAACAGCTCGGCAAAAAAGTCAAAGCTAGAGACACCAGCGTGTGTTTGTATGACATTACCACTTATGCTTTCGAGAGTACTGATCAGGATGCCCTTTGGGACTTCGGTTTCTCGAAAGATAAAAAATTTAACGAGGTTCAAATCGTCATGGCTTTGGCCACGGATAGCCCCGATCTGCCGATGGACTATGCCCTGTTCAAGGGTAATC
>CANQMZ010000133.1 GCA_947625105.1 uncultured Parasutterella sp. | reverse complement strand
ATCTGTTTCCAAGTACATCCTTTCGCTCCTACAGCCCGTGTTCATTGCTCTCTACTTTAATGGAATCCATTAGAAATAAAAAAAATCGGCCTCTGATTTCGCTAATGGAAAACTGGGTTAAAGAGCCAACTTTCAACAGGGTTGGTTTGTTTCTAACGTAAATTCTATTTTTGGTATATCTGCAACGGATAGAATTTACGTATAAGGTTTGGCATAGTCTCCAGTTGGAGTTCTTAGTCCATCTACTTGAAAAGGCAATTCGAAAAAAGCACAAATTGGAGTAACAAACGATTGAAACAAAGAGATGAGCAGAGAAGCTTTTGTCGGCTCAATGCGATTCTGATGGAAGCGTTTTGCGGAGGAAAGAGTGACAAGAGCAACTTAGCGCGGTCATTACCAACCACGGGTGCAAATGACTTGGGCAGATGAGAGAGTTTCGGAACTTCACATTCTTGGGAAATCCCCAACGACATGACCCGTAAAGAGAATTCCCAAGAGTCGCACATATTACATTATTTGAGCTTCAACTGAAAGTAATACCCACTCAAAAACACAAACTGTGCTATCATATCATAAAATAGTGGGTATTAAGGAATATAAATCTATGATAATGGAAAATTCTCTACGAGGAGCGGGTAAATGGAAAATGTTAAATTGAATCTCTTAAAACATATTGCTTCGACGGGGCGGCGTGGTCGTCAGTCTCACTGGATATTAGGGTGATAAGCCGAGAAATGCGGTTTCAAAAAAGTGAGTCTGTCATGTTCAAAAAGGAATAATAACATTTGTGTCAGGATTTCGTTTGTTTAACATTAAATCAAATGCCCTTTGCCACAAAGAGTGATATGTTATAATTTGTCCCAAATTTATTTAATTTGTCCTACTTAGATTGGAGCTGACTGATGAAAAAGCAAGATATCATAAATCTTATAAGATACCACGTCGAAAAAAATGAGGACTCGTTTGTCGCCCAAGTCGCGGAAATTGCCAATGATTTTGAACGTAACGGAGACGAAGCTATAGCACAGTACGTAATGGATTTGGTTTCTAGTGCAAACGTTTATGTTCCCCAGTCCGGCTATAAGAATTTACGATTTTTGCGAAAAATTTCGTACTCAACCAAACCATTACTGTTACCAGAAATTATACGAGAGGATATTTTTGGAGTAATCAATGCTATTCGCAACAATTCTGGCTTATCAAAATTTTTGTTTTATGGTGCCCCGGGGACGGGAAAAACAGAGTCAGCGTATCAAATTGCCAGAATTCTTGATAGAGACTTGTTATACGTAAGTGCTGAACAGCTTGTCGATAGCCGCTTAGGAGAAACTGCAAAAAATGTCTCGCTTTTGTTTGACGAGATTAATCATCTCCCCTATGGCAGGGTGATTGTGCTGTTTGACGAAATAGATTCTTTAGTGTTAGATAGAATCAACAGAAATGATTTGAGAGAAATGGGCAGGGTTACTTCCATTTTTATCAAAGGATTAGAAACACTGAACGAAAACATAGTCATCATTGCGACTACGAATTTATTTAAGAATTTTGATAAAGCTCTGATCCGGCGGTTTGATGCAACGGTTTCATTTGATAGATATTCAAAAGAGGATCTCATTGATATTGCGGATTCGATATTGACTACCTCTATCAAACGCACACAAGGTTTGAAGCAAAACTTGCGGTTATTCAATAAGATACTAAACAAGTTGGAGCAAGTACCTCTCCCTGGCGATCTTAAGCAAATAGTCCAAACGGCGGTTCTTTTTAGTAATACCTCAAATGAATACGACTATCTGAGAAGGTTGTATAGAGAACTAAATGGCAACTCTACCATTAATTTGCAGGAGCTAAAAAATCAAGGTTATACAACTAGAGAAATAGAGATTTTGTCGAGAATACCAAAAAGTAGTGTTTCCAGAAAGTTGAAGGAGGCTTTGAATGAATCCAACATTGCGGGTTAAGTTGAGTTTTGATTCGGAGTCTAATCCACAGACCGTTGGTCCTAGAAATCTTAGAGCAAAATCTGAAACAACGGATGAAAAAATTAGAACTTTGATTGAGGATTTAAAAGCTGTATTGAGATACTATGGGGCAATGCCAAGACTTCTCAGTGGCGTATTGGTAGATGTTGAGTACAATGACATTATTGCCAAGTCAAACAGACTACAGCGTTTGCTTAAACCGAAGTCGAAATCGGTTAACGATACGGTCGTTGGCGCAAGATTTTCAGACGCGCCGGAAGGCGAAGAAAACCATATTATTACTCATTATGTCAGTGTGGGCACTATTGAAAGAACTATCCAAGAACTAGAGGCTACAAGGGAAGTTCTTTGTGAAAAATTAGGGGGGAGGGCAACACCAGAAAATTTCAACAGTACACTAGAACACAAAGTTTCTTTTAAGGGGTGTTTCTCCAGTGAGACTGCATTTAGAAATCTCATTGTTGATTGCTCGGTCGTAGAGCATTTCTCGGTTCCCAGTATTAAATCTGCTGTAGATCGGGACAGCTTTTTGGTTACTTTTTTCCAAACAGAAATCCGGCTTGAAAATCTTCTCGAGAAGCTAGGAATTGATCAACGCAAATATCGATACGACTTCTATGGAGAAGACACCATTTCGGTGACAAAGTCATTATTTGAAATATTAAATGAGAAAGTACCTTACCTCATTTCAATGGTTTCTTCTGATTTATCGCGGATTGAATTGAATGATGCCAACGCAAATTTTGGAGAAGAAAAAATGGATATCCCAAAACCGGATGGCGAGCCGGTCATCGGGGTTATAGACACGCTCTTTGATGAGTCCGTGTATTTTGCTAATTGGGTTGAAAATAAAGATTATTTGGATTATGGGGAGGAACTATCAGCCAAGGAAGCAGATCGTGAGCATGGAACTCAAGTTACCTCGATTATTGTGGATGGCCCCACACTCAATCCTGATCTTAACGACGGATGCGGAAGATTTAGGGTGAGGCATTTCGGTGTGTGTGTTAACAGAATTTCCGTACCAAGACTAATCCGTAAAGTTAAAGAGATTGTATTGCAAAATCCGGACATTCATGTTTGGAACTTATCCTTGGGGACCGAAGAAGAAGTTTCTAAAAATTTCATATCTTATGATGCCGCTATACTTGATGAATTACAGTCGGACAAAAACATAATTTTTGTTATTTCCGGTACCAATGACAAT
The DNA here is from genome assembly GCA_947625105.1 of uncultured Parasutterella sp. Lineage (GTDB taxonomy): Bacteria > Pseudomonadota > Gammaproteobacteria > Burkholderiales > Burkholderiaceae_F > Parasutterella. The sequence continues at coordinate 2,361 of CANQMZ010000133.1, read as the reverse complement.
CGGGACGAAAAAGTAGGCAGACTCAAAGTAGGGTCACCAGCCGACTCTCTTAATTCTCTTGTTGTTAACTCTGTTCGCCGCAATGGAAAGCCTGCCTCATATTCCCGTAAGGGAAATGTCCTCTCATTTTTTAATAAACCAGACGTTTCATATTATGGCGGGGATTTTGACGAGAGGATAGTAGCTTACACTTCTAAAAAGAGGGGTAAGGAATTTGTCTATGGTACGTCTTTTGCAGCTCCTTGGATAAGCAGAAAATTGTCTTTTTTAATAGATAAGGTGGGATTACCAAAAGAAGTAGCAAAGGCCCTTATCATTGATTCGGCCGCAAGCTGGGAGTACAAAAAATTATCTAGGGAGTTAAAAGAGGTTATCGGATATGGAGTTGTGCCCATAAAGATTAATGAGATATTAAGAAGTAAAGATGATGAAATTAAACTGACCATTTATGGAACCTCCTCATCTTACAGAATGGTAAACTACGGAATTCCAGTGCCAAAAGAAGAGGGCAAATTTCCCTTTGTTGCCAGAGCTGTATTGTGTTATTTCCCTGAATGTTCGAGAAGGCAAGGAGTTGACTACACAAATAGGGAGCTTTCTTTAAAATTCGGTCGAATTGATGATAAAAACAAAATCAAGGATATAAATGAAAATAAACAAGATGATAGTGACTCCTATATAACCGAAAGGACATCGAGGAAAGAGTTCAGAAAGTGGGAAAACACTAAACTTATCTCAAAGATTTTGGGTAGAAATAAACCACTCAAGTCCTATGGAGACCGCCTTTGGGGTATTGCGATAACATCAAAAGAAAGGTTAAGGACAAAGATGGAGAAAGAAATGAATTTCGGGTTGGTTATTACTCTGAAGGAGATTAACGGAGTGAACAGGTTTCAAAAATTTGTTACAGCCTGTAGGATGAGAGGCTTGATTGTTAACGAGCTGAATCTAGAGCAACAAGTAGAGCTTTATAACCAAAGCAGAGAAGAAATCATCTTGAATTGAAGATAATGTTTTTATTTTTGCAAGAAATGAGGAGAGATCATTATGTGACAAGGTTTATTGTAAAGATAGGCTAGGAATATTTTAGCCTTTATCTTTCTCGTCATCCTTTTCAGACCGGTACTCTTATTCATGAATCAACTCCGGTAGATTGTCACAAAAAAGAAACTATAAATAGCACGTTACAGTTGATATATTACCTGTATTGTGCAATTATTAAAATGTTGGCGGAGGTAAGAATATGAAGCATTATGAAAAGCTATTGGAGCTTGGCTGTTTTTCCCGGAACGACATTGTCGCTATGTTGGGTAATGATGATACTGCAGGATCGATGTTGCGGGAATACCAGAGGAAGGGATTTATTGAACGCGTACGCCGAGATTTGTATGCGGTCATCAGTATCGAAACGAAGCAGCCCGTACCTTCGCGTTATCAAATCGGAAGCAGCATTTTTCCCGATGCCGTTGTCTCACATCACGGCGCGTTTGAGTTATACGGCTATGCGAATCAGGTGTTTTATGATGTTTATATTTCAACCGCCAGCCGTTTTCCAGACTTTCAGTATAACGGAATATCCTATCATCGAATCGCACCGAAGCCGAGTATGGATGTTATTCATGTCAACGGCGTCTCTGTTACAGGTTTGGAGCAGACTGTGGTAGACAGTATTGCGGACTTCGAGAAAATCACCGGACTGGAAGAAGTTCTGCGTTGTATCGCGCTGCTTCCTTCCTTGAATGAGGAGAAATTGATTCAAATTCTTGAGCAGCGGAGAAACGGTTTTTTGTGGCAGAAGTGCGGTTACATTTTGGAAGAAATGAATGATGGTCTCGGTCTTTCAACGGAGTTCTTTCAAATATGCCAGGAACACATTGCGGGGAGTAAACGTGCACTGATGAAAAGTTCAGCGGTGCCGTTGGTTTGGCATAGGAAATGGGACCTGTACGTACCGCAATCGCTGCGAGAGTTTACTGATAAGGGAGCGGGCTTAAACGATGAAAAAATATGATCGCATAACGCTTGGACGAAAAGCAAAGGAAATGGGTTTCGTGCGGGATACCTTTGAGAAGGTTTGCCGCCTTGCTGATGTTCTGACCTTTATAGAGCAAGATGCAGTATTGGAAAACTCCCTCGTTCTCAAGGGAGGTACTGCAATCAACCTGACGATATTTGATCTACCGCGATTGTCTGTGGATATTGACCTGGATTTTTCAGCAAATCTGCCGCGAGATGAAATGTTGGAAAAACGCAGGCTTATCACTGAGCGCATTGAAAAATACATGGCTGCAAACGAGTATTCTTGCAGCGAAAAGTCAAAGCATTATCACGCATTGGACTCCTTTGTATTTGGGTATAAAA
>CANQMZ010000132.1 GCA_947625105.1 uncultured Parasutterella sp. | reverse complement strand
AAAAAATTTAATCTCTATGTGTGATGCCGATGGATGCTACGATGAGATTCCTAGGTTAACTTCTAGAAAAATTTAAGTTTGTAGGCGGTTTCTCGTCATGGGACTGCCTGTTGAGCGGAGGGAGCCGCATGCTGATAATGTTCAACTTCCTTTTTTAACGTCAAATACCTCCTCGCCCAGGTTCTTCGCTCGTAGGCATCCTCTGACATCTTGCCTCTCCTAGATCTCACGAGCGCAAAAAGATTGCCGCTTTCAGTTCTCCAATAAATAATGATGAAATAAAAAGCAAGAATAGTCCAAGACAGGGGACGACTCCCAGTGCGTAGAAAGCTGAGCTATAACCGAAATGATGCGCAAAAAATCCCCCGTAGGCGTTGCTTAGTGAAGCGCCGATTTCCTGCAGCGTTAACACGACCGCCAAGCCAAGATTGACATGCCCCGTGCCATGAAGAACCCTTGCCACAATACCTGGAGTGGCCACGCCAATAAGTCCGGCTCCAATACCATCAAGTATCTGGACAGGTATCACATTGAGCCAATCAACCCACAATCCCGCCACAAGCCCCCTTATGGGCAACACAATCAATGCGAAGAGAAATACTTTACCGTAACCTTGGTTCGTGATGATTTTAGAAGCCCATAGTGCCGTAAAAATCATAACCACCTGGGCTAGAACGATTGTGATTGCTGTGTAACTCGTTTCGTTGATGCCAAAATGAGCCACGGCAGACTGTCCCAACAAAGGAAGCATCGCCGCGTTACCTAAGTGAAAGGCAAAGAGCGTGCAGCCTATGACAAGCAAGGCCTTGTTAGACAGTAGTAAAGCAATGCTTTGAGCTTGTCTGGTTTTATGGGTCTTCTTATTTTCAAATAAACCTCGCGCAACTGCATAATCAATGTGCGATGGATTGATCCTTAATAGCGAAACAAGCGCGAGAAGGCCCATAACAACCATCAGCCAAAAGACCGCCATCATTCCATAGATGTAGCCAAAAAAACCTCCCAGAATCGCTGTAAATGCATTTCCCGCATGGTTCCAAGCCTCATTCCTACCCAGCCTTTCCGCGAACCCGATTTGTCCAACCATACCTAGCGTTATGGCATTGATCGTTGGAGCAATAAGGGTGGCCGCCACACAAGACAGGGTTTTTGAAACGATCACTCCTACGTGACCATCAAAAACAAAGATACTCCCGCACGAGACAAGAATAAGAAAAATACTGAAGCCAAGGGCGATTCTTTTAAATTTCGTACTATCAATGAATGCTCCCATCGGTGGGGTGAAAAAAAGACCCGCCAAGCCTCCGATGGTCATGACAAGCCCGATCTCGTCGGGCATCCAACCTAAACGTTGCAGATATACTCCCAAAAACGGTCCAAAACCATCTCGGACGTCCGCAAGAAAAAAGCACAGTAAAGAAAGCGCCACCAGAGAATTTTCTTTAGAAGAAAATCCAACCGTTGCAATTGTCATTTACCAAGCCTTACCAAACCTATATGCTGACTATTTTGGAAGACTGGTCATCAAAGCAACCCAAAGCTCGGAGAATCCTGTCCAAAATATTTGAACACCAAGACACACCAGAATGAAGGAAAATATTCGTCCCACGGCATCTGTTCCGCTCGGACCTAAGCGATCACTGATTCTGTCCGCATATCGGAAACACAACCAAACGATTAAAGCATTGGCTAAAGCCGCTAAAGATGCGGCGGTTACGTTAGCCACAGTAAAAGGCATCGCCGTTCCAATGGCGGTAGCCACGGCAATGGATCCAGGCCCCAATGTCAACGGCAGCGTAAACGGATAGAACGCCATCTTTAATAAATCAGTTCTGCTATGCGTGGTCTTTACTTTTTGAGCCTCTGTAGAATCGTCGTCGGAAGAAGTAGGAGCATTCAAAGCCAACCAACCTGTCGAAAACAAAACCAACCCACCGGCAACTCTCAGCACATCAATGGATATGCCAAAAAAGCTCAACACAAACGAACCCGCATACAGGGTTACCATCGCCATCATAAAGAAGTAGATGCCGATCCTGTTGGAAAGCATTCCTCTTTCTTCCCGAGTTGCCTTGCCAGTCAGTGCGAGAAAGAACATCGCCCCTCCAAGAGGATTGACGACAGTGATCAACGACGTGAAAACATATAAAAAGTTACCCAAAAACGAGGAGAGCATATCAATTAAGGAAGAACTGTTTATTTAGGAAAGATTTTAGCGGTTTATCATTAGACCAATGAGTTTTGCAATTGCTTTACTTTTAAAACCGGAGGAGAAAAAAACATGCCTTTTGTCAACATAAAACTTACAGGTGATGAAGAAGCTCTTACAGAACAGCAGAAAGCTGAACTGATCAAAGATGTCACTGACATGTTGGCTAAGAAACTCGGAAAGAATCCGCAAACAACCGTCGTCATCATTGAAGAAGTTCCAATGGCCAACTGGGGAGTTGGAGGCAAAAGCATCAGGGTAAGAAGAGCGGAAGCCAAAAAAATAATGAAAGCCTGAGACTTTCACCGTTTAAAAACTAAGGTGCTTTGGACCTAACTCCAAAGCACCTTTTCTGTGCCGCTGTTCATACTGTCATCTCCCCTTTGGAGCGATGAGCCGATCTTTCATCAACCGGTAGCAGTACCAGCTAAGCATCCTTCGTATCGCTTTTTTCATAATCGTCTCCTTACTGATGAGTCCATACTAACACTAAAAATAGGTAGAAACCCTATGTTCCAAGTTTTAATGCTCATTCTGGTGAATGATTTTTAGGGCTTTCCGCAGAAAGGGTTTCTGCATGTGTAGGCCAAGAAACAATCACCATGTTGGCAATAATGGCCGCAGCTCCCAGGAGTTCATATGAATTAAATGTCGCACCTAGCAGAATAACCGAAAGCAAGACAGCGGTAAAGGGCTCAAACGAAGCCAAAATCGCTGAAATGGAGGCAATGACGTACTCCGTACTTTTGAGGTAGCACCAAAACGCCACCACCGTACCGAAGAAAATGATCCAAATGTAGCAAAGGATCGCCGTCGGAGACCAAATGACATTCATCGTAAATGGAGAAGATAAACAGCAAGCTACCGCTCCTCCGATGAACATTCCCCAACCAACGACCAGGGAGACTCCCACACGCTCAATCATAGCTTTCGGTTGAACCGTGCAGAAGGAACCAAAAGCGGCTGAGGCCAGCCCCCAACAGACTCCTTTATAAGAGAGATCCAAGGTACTGAAATTTCCCTTGGTAGCGATCAGCGTTACACCGGTTACTGCCAAACAAAGGCACATCAGTTCCCTGAATGTGGGTTTGCGTTTTTTTGCAAGAGCAAAATAAAAAATAATCATTAATGGTCCAACGCATACCATGATGGCTGCAGTACCAGCATTGCTGGTCTCTATAGCCGCCAAGAAAGTGTATTGGATCAAAAGCACCCCGATACCGTAGACAAAAATGTCTACTAAGTTTCTTCTGTCAGCAAAAATTTTAAAAATATTTCGCTTCCCAAAAATGCTCGTCAAAAGTAAAAGAAGAACCCCTGCGCCCATCAGGCGAAGGCTGGTCAAGTCCTGCGAGGTGAATTGGCAGTGCGTAAACAAGTATTGACAGGCAACACCCATGCTGCCCCAACAACAGCCTGCGAACGCCGCGAGAAACGCACCTTGAATAATTTTTTTCATATTGGTCTTGTCACCTCAAGATGAGGAATTCTAGGAGAAAATCGCCTCTTTTTTAGAATTAAATCTTGTACGGCATCTTTAAAATACTAACAGCTGGGTTTAAGTTAAGTGAACGTCTTCTCATGGTTGAATTAGAGACAATGTCCCTCAGAAGGGGGCAATTTAGGATATTGCTAGTTACAGCAATGGGGCAGTTTTTGGCCTCGGCTGTCGCCACCCTGTGTGGCATTGCGATCGCCATGATCGAAAGTTCAAGAATTTTTGAACTCAGTGCCCTTGAACAAGGTGTCATCGCCTCTGCTGTAATGTTTGGTATCACAATCGGGGCGTTAGTCATTGGCAAACTTAGCCACGAACAGGGCGACTTGCTTTATCTGAGGTTAAGTTCTCTGATTGTCTGCTTATCAGCGGCTGCACTCGCTTGCTTTCCAAATCGATTTACTTTAATTCTTTGCCTTTTTGCAATGGGCTTTGGTTGCGGCGGAGACTATGACCTAGATCCTGACTACATATCCGAAACCATGCCTACAAAATGGAGGCAAAGGATGGTGGGATTGGCTAAGGCGTTTTCAGCCGTTGGCAATATTTTTATTGCTCTTTCATGCGTGCTGCTTCTTTTAGCCGGTGTCGACGATAGCCGTTGGAATCTCCCATTCTGGATCATCAGTCTGATTGCTCTCCTCATGTTTGTTTCACGAATTTTCTTTATACAGAATCCCGCCTTTCTAATTGAAAAAGGACAAAAAGCACTGGCACAAAAAGAAGTAGACGAACTCCTGGGCAATGATGTCCGTTTGGATGATAACGTTCCTGAAGAACAAACAAAACACGGCTCTTGGCTTGAATTCCTCGAGGGAAAAAATCTCAAGCGCGTTATTTTTAGCGGTTTACCTTGGGCGTGCTCGGGCTTTGGCGTTTACGGCATTGGAATTTTTATTCCAATTCTTCTTCTAAAACTAGGAGTGGTCAACTTCGGTGAGTCCTCCTTTGACCATCTGCTTGGCTCCATTAAACTCACCGCTCTGGTTAGCGTCTTTATGCTTGTTGGCCTGTTACTTGGGCTTTGGCTCTTGAGTCGGCTAAGTGCCGTTTTCTTACAAGTTTGGGGCTTTATCGGCGCAGGCCTAAGCATCTTTGTTTTGTTGCTCTCGTATAACCTTGGATGGAATCACTGGATCGCTATTTCTTCGTTAGCTTTATTTGAACTATTCCTTAATGCCGGTCCAAACCTTGTCACCTTCATTATCCCTTCTCTCATTTATCCGGTCGATGAACGTTCCGAAGGAGCCGGAATAGCGACAGCTATCGGTAAAATCGGAGCTATCGTCGCTGTTTTTAGCTTCCCCATCCTGATGCATGCCACAGGTATGACAACGACATTGACTATAGCCACAGTCACCTTTCTTCTAGGCGCATTTATCACCATGCACTATTCGAAAGCTTTGGGAATCAAATGAAAAGAATTTGGTCGGTCTCAGTATAGGATTGCAATGACCATCAGCACAATCCAAGTAAGGATAAAGAAGAAACCGGCATAGGCTTTCACTGTCTCGATCGATGAGGAATTATCCAAATCAAAAACAGGCTCCTCCCAAAAGGTTACAACTGAGCCAAGCCCTTTCGCACCAGGGATCTTGAAACCCATAACCAAGCTTTTCGGATTTGCCAATTTACTTACCAAAACATCTTTACCTCGTAGAGGCGCATTCTAATTCTCAAGTCTTAAAACACAATGGGAATTTTTACCTATCGCCTATTGTCTCGACATTTCGGACGATCTTGATTTATCTCCGAATGAGAATTTTTCACTTTCCCAAAAAGAAAAACCCCCACGTAATTCTACGTAGGGGAGTGGTAAGTAGGGAAGTCCGAAGGCTACCTACTTTCGCGGGAGATACGACCCACTATCATCGGCGTGGAGGCGTTTCACGGTCCTG
>CANQMZ010000131.1 GCA_947625105.1 uncultured Parasutterella sp. | reverse complement strand
GTACACAATCTCGTTGGTCACATGACCATTTTCGACCTTACGATACGGAGTCTCAAGGAAACCGTACTCATTTAACCTGGCGTATAAAGCCAAGGAATTAATCAAACCGATGTTCGGACCTTCCGGTGTTTCAATCGGACAAACTCGACCGTAATGAGTCGGGTGCACGTCACGAACTTCAAATCCCGCTCTTTCACGAGTCAAACCACCTGGTCCTAAAGCTGAAATACGACGTTTATGCGTAATTTCAGAGAGAGGATTGGTTTGATCCATAAACTGGCTGAGTTGGGAAGAACCAAAGAATTCACGGATCGCAGCGCTGATCGGCTTGCTATTAATCAGGTCGTGAGGCATAAGGTTATCGGCTTCTGCCTGGGTTAACCTTTCTTTGACTGCTCTCTCCACCCTCACCAGACTTGCACGGAAAATGTTCTCCGTCAACTCACCAACGCAACGGACACGACGATTACCTAAATGGTCAATATCGTCCACCTGTCCTTCCCCGTTACGCAGCTGAACAATGGCTTTCATCGTGTCGATGATATCTTCCGGTTCAAGGGTCATTGGTCCTTGGACAGAATCCCTGTGGAAGCGTGAATTAATCTTCATGCGTCCAACTTTGGACAAATCATAAGTTTCCGGGTCAAAGAACAGCCTGCGGAAAAGTGTCTCAACCGCATCTTCAGTAGGAGGCTCTCCCGGTCTCATCATTCTGTAAATAGCAATTCGCGCGGAGAGTTGGTCAGGAGTCTCATCGAGCCTCAATGTCTCGGAAATATAGGGACCGCGGTTGAGCTCATTGATAAAGAGCGTATCGAACTCCTTAATGCTCTTTTCTCTGAACTTGGTGAGAAGTTCGGCAGTGATCTCATCGTTGGCTTTTGCCACGACTTCGCCTGTCTCTTCGTCATAGAGATTCTGGGCTATTATTCTTCCGATAAGATAATCTTCTGGAACATCCAGCTCCCGGCGGTTCTGTTTTTCTAGAGTATTTACGTGGCGAGCGTTAATTCTCTTGTCCTTTTGGACAATGAGTTTGCCGTCCTTGTCGTAAATATCGAAACGAGCCACTTCACCTCTAAGGCGCTCTGGGACCACTGTCATCACAGCGCCCTCGTCCTTCAACTTAAAGTGATCAAAATCGTAGAACTGCCTGAGAATACTCTCCGGAGTCATGCCCAACGCCTTAAGCATGATGGTGCCCGGCATCTTTCTGCGGCGGTCAATTCTAAAATGCAGAATATCCTTGGCGTCAAATTCGAAATCCAACCATGAACCACGGTACGGAATGATTCTTGCGCTAAACAACAACTTACCGGAACTATGGGTTTTACCCTTATCATGTTCAAAGAAGACGCCCGGTGAACGATGCAACTGGGAAACGATGACTCTTTCTGTTCCGTTGATAATGAAAGAACCTTTACTCGTCATCAAGGGAATTTCACCCATGTAGACTTCAGACTCGCGGATTTCCTTAATGGTACTTTGTTTAGGGGAATCACGGTCCATGATGACAAGGCGCATTTTCGCACGAAGCCTTGCACAATAATTCAGACCTCGTAACTGGCACTCTGCAACGTCAAAAACAGGTTTATCCAGAATGTACTCTTCAAACTCCAAACGAGCGAGTCCATTATGGCTGACGATTGGGAATATAGATTTAAAAGCTGCCTGCAGACCCTCATCACGACGTTTAGCCGCTGGCACATCTTCTTGGAGAAACTCGTTATAAGAGTGCAACTGGGTATCCAGCAGGGAAGGCACTTCAAGTACGCTCGGACGCTTCGCAAAGCTCTTCCGAATACGTTTCTTTTCAGTGAAGGAGTACGACATGAACGCTCCGCTCAAAAAAGAACATGAAAAATTTCTGCAGGCGATCAAATTAGACAGGAATAGCCACGCAGAGCCCCGACCGGGCTCAAGCGCGGCAAAATCCGAATTGTCAAAATTTAATAGCTCCTGCGGAAGACTTCAGATGATCCAACCGTTTGAATCATTTGAAGTATTCATCAGAAAAATAGGCTCCAAAAAAACATGGAGCCTATTAGTATACCTCGAAAATTACTTCAATTCAACCTTGGCGCCAGCAGCTTCCAACTTCTTCTTGGCTTCTTCTGCTTCAGCCTTTGGCAATCCTTCCTTAACGGCCTTAGGTGCGGATTCAACCAAATCCTTGGCTTCTTTCAGGCCCAAGCCGGTGAGTTCACGAACTGCCTTAATAACGGATACTTTGTTTGCACCGAAATTAGCAAGTACGACATCAAATTCTGTCTTCTCTTCAGCGGGTGCTGCGGCGCCAGCGGCAGGAGCTGCAACGGCTACAGCGGCTGCGGCAGCGGAAACGCCGAATTTGTCTTCCATCATCTTGATAAGTTCAGAAACTTCAAGAACTGACATGGATGCGATTGCATCAAGGATTTCTTCTTTGGTCAAAGCCATTTTGTTAACTCCAAAACGTTGTGTTTTAAATAAAATTTAGTTCAAAATCAGGCAGCAGCCTGTTTGGCATCGCGTACTGCAGCCAAAGTCCTGACGAAACGTGCGGGAACTTCGTTGAGTGTGCGGACAAACTTAGCAACAGGTTCATTCATAGTTGCCATCAACTTAGCCAAGAGTTCTTCACGGCTTGGCATTGTGGCCAACTGCTTAACCCCTTCCACATCCAAGATGTTTCCGGGCATTGCACCAGCCTTGATAACAAGCTTGTCATTTCCCTTGGCAAAAGTTGCCATCACCTTGGCCGGACCTACAGGATCGGGACCAAATCCATAGAGGAGGGGACCAGTAAACTGATCCGACAGCCCCTCAAAAGGAGTGTCCTTGACTGCACGACGTGCTAAGGTATTTTTCAAAACGCACAACTTGACACCACTCTTGCGTGCTTCTGCACGAAGTTTGGTAACTGCTTCTACGGTCAGCCCACGGTATTCAGCGATAACAATTCCCTGAGAGCCAGCGACTAACTCGCCGATCTCCTGGATCATATCTGCCTTTTGTTGTCTATTAAGACCCATGGTCTGCTCCACTCAGAGGTGCCTTTTCGAAAGAATCGGCACCGGTTTACAAATAACCGGCTAACTCCGAGAGTTTCAACGAATGCTCCTTTGGAGCACACAACGTTTATTCTCTCTTCGGTCGCCATCTGCGCTGGACTCCACAATTTGCGGAATTTGAGAAGGATAACTTCCCCTCTCCAGCGGTCTTTGATAGCTACAGCCCAAATTTCCGAGCTGTAACCCAAAGTCCTTTACTTGGAGGTTTCCCTCCGAGGTTCTCTATTTACAGAGTCCCTTTAAAACTAGCCAATTGTCTGGATGTCCACTCTGACACCAGGACCCATTGTTGAGCTGACTGCCATCTTACGAAGGTACTGACCTTTTGAAGCGGCAGGTTTTGCTTTGGTCAATGCGTCAAAAAGGGCCTTGCAGTTTTGGGCCAGTTTATCCACATCGAAAGATGCTCTTCCAATCGGGGCGTGAATGATACCCGCTTTGTCGGCGCGGAATTGCACCTGACCGGCTTTGGCATTCTTCACGGCCTGAACCACGTTCGGAGTAACTGTTCCTACTTTCGGGTTAGGCATTAAACCGCGCGGTCCAAGAATTTGACCCAACTGACCAACGACGCGCATTGCTGAAGGCTCTGCGATCACGATATCAAAATCCATCTCGCCGGCCTTGACTTTCGCGGCCAAGTCTTCGAGACCAACAATATCAGCCCCCGCTTCCTTGGCAGCTTCTGCATTGGCTGCTTGAGCAAAAACAGCTACTCTAACCGTTTTACCTGTCCCTGCGGGCATAACTACCGCACCACGGACAGCTTGGTCGCTCTTTCTCGGGTCAATTCCAAGTTGAACGGCAACATCAACAGATTCGTCAAACTTAGCGTTGGACAGTGACTTAACCAACTCCAAAGCTTCTTTGATCGGATAAAGTTTCTGGCGTTCTACTTTCGCTGCATTCGCAACTTCTCTCTTTCCATGCTTAGCCATTATTTGACTCCTTCAACGGTTACTCCCATGGAACGAGCGCTACCTGCGATCGTACGTACAGCCGCATCCATGTCGGCAGCTGTAAGGTCGGGCATCTTAGTCTTAGCAATTTCCTCGGCCTGAGCACGAGTAATTTTGCCAACCTTGTTAGTGTGGGGACGATCGGATCCCTTTTGAATTTTTGCGGCCTTCTTGATAAGAATCGATGCCGGAGGAGTCTTCATGATAAAAGTGAAGCTCTTGTCGGCATAGGCCGTAATTACAACCGGGATGGGAAGGCCTGGTTCAACACCTTGTGTCTTAGCGTTGAAAGCCTTGCAGAACTCCATGATGTTCAAACCGCGCTGACCCAAAGCCGGACCGATAGGTGGCGACGGGTTAGCCTTACCGGCAGGAACCTGGAGCTTAATAAAGCCTACTATTTTCTTTGCCATTTATTTTTCCTTGCGGGTAGTCGCTTCGGCAATGAAGCTCCCCGGGGTAAAGTCCTTGTAACAAAACACCTGCATCTCCAGGACTTGGGGCGATGCAAGCTTTTCTAACCTTTGTCAACCTCGCTGAAAGTTAACTCAACGGGCGTTGCCCTACCGAAAATCAAAACCATCACACGAAGCCGATTCTTTTCGTAGTTCACCTCTTCAATCGTTCCATTAAAGTCCGTGAACGGACCTTCCTTGATTCGAACTGTTTCACCAACTTCAAATTCAATCTTCGGTCTCGGTGCCTCTTCGCCTTCCTCCATCTTCTTCTTGATCGCCAAAATTTCGCTGACTGGAAGAGGTGAAGGACGGTTAGCAGAACCTCCTAGAAAACCTGTGATTCTAGGCGTATTTCTAACCAAATGCCAAGTTTCGTCATTCATTTCCATGTTGACGAAAATATAGCCTGAGTACATCCTGCGGGATGTAACCTTTCTTTTGCCGTTTTTAACCTCGGCCACCTCTTCGGTCGGCACGAGAATCTCACCGAAAGACCCTTCCAATCCGGATCTCTTAATGCGTTCCCTCAAGGCAGACTCAGCGCTTTTTTCCATACCGGAATATGTATGGACAACGTACCACTTCATGTCACCAGGCATCTGTATTCCTTATAGGAGGGTCATAAGAACATCATAGAGAAGAAACTCTACGAGCTTATCAACAAGAAAGAGAAAGAACGCAATAACTACAACAAAGGCACAAACAATACCTGTGGTGTTGACTGTCTCCTTTCTAGTTGGCCACACGACCCTACGCAATTCCTCATAAGAAGCCTTGCAGTAGGCCACAAATTGCTTGCCTGGTGCACTCAACCATCCAAGTACGACAGCAATAACCAAGGATCCGCCAAGGATGGCTCCTCTAACAGTCATCGGTTGCTCAGCTAAAAGAGCAAAAGCGAAGACACCACAAAGGGCAATCAAAATGGCAATCGTCATTAAAACAACGCCGCCCTTAGATTCCGGTGCTGATGTTGCGTTTTGCGTACTCATGTCTCTTATCTCAATAATTCCGTTTCCGGTGATACCAAACCGCGATCATAGACCGCGGCTTGATTATCTTGCTGGCAGGGGCAGAAGGAATCGAACCCTCAACCTACGGTTTTGGAGACCGTCGCTCTGCCAATTGAGCTATACCCCTACTCAAAAAGTTTCAAATTTCTTAGGCTTTGATCTTGGAGACGACACCGGCACCAACCGTGTGACCACCTTCTCGAATAGCAAAGCGCAATCCTTCTT
>CANQMZ010000130.1 GCA_947625105.1 uncultured Parasutterella sp. | reverse complement strand
GTTGCATTATCAAAAGCAAGCTGTTCGGATAAGTCAGCAGCTTTAGCCCAAATCTCGTTCATAAAAAAACTCCGAATTAACTTATCCAAGAAGGATAACGCACCAGACTCCGTTTTGTGACGCCTACAAGTCAAGGAGCTGACCAATTTAAGGCACGGGTTCTCTCAAATCAAAATACATCCATTATCGTGGAGCGACTCGGTTTTGTAGTCACTTCGCTATGAGTACATCAGTTCTAGACATACGCCGCATTAAGATCAATAGGGCGCGGTTCTTATACCGCGACAGAGTTCCTGTGACTAATCAAGTTAAGATTCCTTGTATCAAGTCCAACATGGTTGCAGCCGTAACGGCCTTCAACTCGGCTAGACTTGCCACAATGGCTGACGGAAAGACGGCACAAAAAACCACTCTTGGAGGCTTAACTGCCCTGGCCATCAAAAGCTAACGCAAGCGTAAAGGAAAAGAAAAATGCCGGATCAAGCAAAGATCATAAGAAAGATTAAGTACCACCCCCTGTGGGGTCCACTGTGGGATCTCGGAACTTTCGTCAGTAATCGCATCCAAAAAGCTCAGCTAAAACAAGTTGCCTCTTCGCTTACCTTGACAACGCTTCTTTCTATCGTTCCTGCACTCGCTGTCATTTTGGCTGCCTTTACCGCCTTTCCTCTTTTCCAGCCTTATAGAGATTCTTTTGAACACTTTATCTTTTCCACCCTGCTTCCTGATCAGTACAGCGATCAGATTCTTGAATACATCAAGATGTTCGCAAGCAAAGCAGCCGGACTCACTACTTTCGGTATCATCGGCTTACTCATTACCGCACTGATGTGCATTTCCACCATTGATGCAGCGTTAAACAATACGTTTGAAGTAATAAAACTGCGCAAACTTTGGCAACGAGTTCTCATCTACTGGGCTCTTTTAAGCTTGGGGCCTCTTGTCATTGGCATCAGCCTTGCAGCTTCTTCCTATCTCACTGGAATGGCAATGACCGGTCATTTGTCGGCATTTGCTGAATGGGTTATACCCATTGCGCAGATCTGCCTACAAGGCATCGCCCTTTCAGCTTTCTACAAATACATTCCTAATTGCAGAGTGCTGTGGAAAGATGCGTTAATCGGCGGCTTTGCCATTGCTTTGGTCTTTACGATTTTCCGCTGGATATTCGGTATCTACGTCGTCAGGGGCACCTACGGGACAATTTACGGAGCATTTGCCGCCATTCCTGTGCTTCTGCTATGGATGTACATCAACTGGATGTTTATCCTTGCCGGAGCGGCTATCACCGCCACATTACCAATGCTTAGAGCAAAGAGATACAAAGACTTTGCGAAAAATGGCAACTCGCTCATTTCCGCGGTGGCTCTTCTGAGGATTTTGATGATCGCCAAGGAAAACAAACAGCCACAAGTCAGCGACATAGAACTGGCCAAAGCGATTGGAAGCTACCCTGATGCGGTCAATCAAATCCTTGCCCGGCTTGTTGATCGCAATTATGTGGTACAAACCGGAAGCGATTCAAGTTGCACTTGGGCTCTTCTCGCTGATGCCTCTAAAACTTCTCTTGAAGGCGTTTTTGAAGAGTTCGCCGTGGACATGAGCAATTCACTGCTTCAAGAAGATTCTGCCGAAAGTGCATGGCTAAAGGAAGGGTTACATGACCAGTGGTTGCAGAAGCCCATTTCTGAGGCTCTTGCTTAAACCTGGTCGGCGAACCAATAGGAAGGAATTTCACTTCTGCCCTTTCATATCCTGTTTAATAGCCTTCCATCACACCGCTTTCAACGGATTCTAATGCCTATCGCTCTCTCAAGTGGTCGGGAGTTTCGCAACCTAGGACGACAACACCTCCATCACTCTATGCCACTCGAATGGGCAAATTCGTCAATGCTTGTGGAGTATCTGCATATGTTTTTGGTACTTCCGTTCGTCCCGGGCTTTTTCCCACTGTTTCCAAAGGAGTTCGCCCGTAGACCTTTTTAATCACCCATCAGCTCTGTTTATCTTGACTCATTGTGTACATACGAGTGCTAATGCCAAAAATCCAGCAACTTTTACGAAAATTGGCTTATCAGTTTGTGCCGACAACTCAAAATCACTTGTCTTCCAAGCTGAAGACTTCTTCAAGCTGACTATCTGTCAAATCAGTAATCCAGTGTTCTCCAGTTGCGACAGTCATTTCTGCCAAAGCTTTCTTGCTCTCAATCAAGCGATTAATCTTTTCTTCAAATGTGTTGGCCGTAATGAAACGATAGACCGTCACTGCCTGTTTTTGTCCAATACGATACGCCCTGTCAGTGGCTTGAGCCTCAACGGCAGGATTCCACCAAAGGTCGTAATGGATAACGGCCGAGGCAGCAGTCAGATTCAATCCTGTGCCTGCGGCCTTAAGCGATAAGACCATCACCTTTTCTCGTCTGTCGTTTTGAAAGGCGTCTACACACTCCTGTCGCTTCTTAACCGATAAGCCTCCATGGATAAACAAAGGTTCTCGCCCTGTATGCTCGCCAATCCACTTTTGGAGTAACTTCCCCATCTCTTTAAACTGAGTGAATATCAGAACTTTCCGTTCAGCTTCCAACAATTCGTCCAAAATGGCAAAAAGTCTCTGCATCTTCCCAGAATATTCAGCTTTGTTATAGGGAGATGACTTTTCATATTGCAGTGGTGCATTGCAAATCTGTTTGAGTTGAATAATCATCTGCAGGACTAAAGCGGTTCTCTCAAATTGATTTGCGCCTGCCTTTACTTTATTCATTGCCTTGTTCACCGTTTCTCGATAAAGCATGGCCTGCTCAGAAGTCAGCACACAAAATTCGGAAACTGAAATTTTCTCTGGCAGATCCTTAATAATGCTTTTGTCCGACTTAAGCCGGCGCATAATAAAGGGACCGGTCAAAAGCTTGAACCTGTCTGCGGTTGGTTTATCTCTCCTTACCTCTATGGGATCAGCAAATTCTGTCTTAAATTGCCTTTCCGTACCAAACAGCCCGGGGTTGACAGCCTCCATGATTGACCAGTACTCCAAAAGACGGTTTTCTACAGGAGTGCCACTCATGGCAATGCAGTGCTCAGCCTTTATTTGCTTGATTGACTTGAAAGTTGCTGTTTTATGGTTTTTGATTGCCTGAGCCTCATCGAGAACAAGCAATTTAAAGGACCTCTTCTTCAACTCCGGCGCTCTTCTCATTGTTCCGTAAGTCGTGACAATAACATGGGCACCTTTTGTGCCAATATCCCGAGATGAACCGTAATAAAAAGAAAGCTTAAGCTTAGGTGTAAATTTCTCTGCTTCCCTTTGCCAATTTGTCAAAAGCGTGGTCGGAACCACTATGAGTGCCGGCTTGTCATTAAGCTGTTTTTGGTCTCTTAATTTTTCAAGCACCGTTAAAACTTGCAAAGTTTTTCCTAAGCCCATATCATCGGCAAGAATTGATCCCACCCCGATTTGCATGTTCCTTAACAGCCATTGATAGCCTCTTTCCTGATAATCCCGAAGTTGAGCGTTAACGGCTTTCGGCAAAGATTCTTTAACATCCTTAAACATCCTTTTCAGGGCATCTTTTACCTTCGCACTCAACAAAACTTGGCTACTACCTATCTTTCCGGTTAGAGCGGCTCTTACCAATCCGAGTTTGCTGATTTCAACATCTTTTCCTGCAAGCTTTTTTTGAATTTGAGAAATTTGATTTGGGTCTACGAACATGAACGAATCATGGAACCGAACAACCTGACCAGCCTGCAGACTCAGCCTGCGGAATTCTTCTGGCGAGATTTTACGATCGCCTACCGCTATCCTCCAATCAAAGGTTAGAAGCGATGCCAACCCCAAAAGACCACCATCTTCTTTCCACTCTTTGTCAATATCCAATTCCAAACCCACTGAAGGACTTAGCAAATGCTTAAGTGAGCGAGGAAGTATTACACGAACTCCCAAGGTTGAAAGAGCCGGAAGCGAATCAAAAAGCAACGGAGTCAACTCTTCCATTGTCAGTGCAGATTGGCTTTGAAGCTTTTGGAGCAACTCCGAAAGCTCGGGACAATAGTCCGTTAATTTAGCCGAAATCCTCATCGCGTCAAATTTATAAGCTTCAAGCGTCTGATCGCTCATAAATTTCTCGAATGTTCCGTATTCGGAAGAGAATTTTTTCGAGCCTTCCAACTCAAAACCTAACTCTATGCTAATCGGCCTGGCAAAAGCTTCCTCTGCTGATGTCGCCTTTTTTTCCTCGTCATAGAGATCATGAACGGTCAGTATGGGAAGAAGCTTTGATCTCGCGATTGTGAAAGGACTCAGCCAATCGGCAAGCCTAAGTTTGGCCGCCTCTGCTATCTGATCATCTTCGCAATCGACAAATTCGGAGGCAAATAATGCTCTCTGTTCCAGTGGCGAAACCTCCGAACTCAAATATTTTTCAAAAGCAGTGTTGATATAGCTCTGAATGAAGATACCTAGGGCCACCTCGCCCACAGGTTGGGGTTCAGGAACCTTCGAATTTCCAAGAATTTCGAAATACTTGGGGTCGATCGCTGAAAAAAGGTTTCCTAACCGTGTCGTAAGGCTCTGTATCTCATGATTGCTGACAGCAGGTATCCAACGAATCACAAAACACGAATCAGAGGGCTCGAAAATTTGAGGAATTACCGCCGAAGCTTCAGTCAATTTTGAGGCTAGCAGCCATGCATCGTAAAGCGCTTCAATAGCCTCCGGACTGTCAGCCAGCCTTTTTGAATTCAAGTAGCCCGAAAACATCTCATGGAGCTTGACCACGGTCCCGTCTGCTCGCCTTGCACCCACCCGTCTATCGCACAGTCTTTTTTCCACCACGTCCCACTCTTGCCAAACCATATCTTGGTTGGGCCGGGTTTGACCCCAAGTATTAATGCAAAGCATGGAATGTTCACCATTATGCAACGGTGGAGTTCTCTCAGATACATTCTGAATTTGATTATGAGCCAACTTTGATGCTTGGGCTAGAACCTTCTTTATCAATTCCCGAAGATCCCCATGAACATATCCGGCGGGAGCCGCGGTAAGAATCTTTTCCAGTGAGGTCGCATCAAATTCTATTGTGCTATAGGTCAGGGATGCTAATTTATCTAACCAGTCCTTTCTGCCTTGCGCTGTTGCAACATCAAATTCGTCCAAAACGAGATCTTCCGAATATGGAATTTTTTTGCCCATGAGCTCTTTCCATGTCGGCAACTCAGCTTTAACAGCCCTTTCTATCTTCACTCCCTCCTTCCTTAAATCCTCGATAAGATCAATTCCTCTCAGGGTAAAAAGAATGAACGGATTTGCATCAATTTCTTGGCTAATCTTGTAGATGACAGCTGCGATATGTTTACAAGGCACCGCATAATCAGGACACGAGCACCTCATATCCAAGTCATTCCATCTTTGGGGAAACAGCTTGATTCCTATTCTGTTGCAGATTGAGAGAACTTCAGGATCAAGCTTTCTAGTGGAAAGTTTCGCTATAACCAAAGGAGAACGGGCGATCTCACGAATAAGCTTTTTATGTTGATTTTCCGAGATGGCAGGCAAAGAAATTTTTACCCTGTAGAAAGGCTCGTAGTTGCCTTCCACTTTGGCTTTTATAACGTGATCATGCTCATTGATCGAGAAAGAAAGAACCCTTCCTGTATTGGCATAGGTTTTGCCTCTGGGTATTCTGTTATCAAAATCAATTTCGCTTAAAGCTGACAGCCATTGTTTACCCCACCACGTCGTTCCGTATTGTGTTCTTGCCATGGATCTTCTCCTTGCTTTGCACGGTGCTTAGCCCCAAAACATACGCTAAATTTGGGGCATTATAGTAGGACCAGCTTTATGGTTGCCACTATTTGAACAGCTAATACGGTAACCGAACCACTGGAAAAAGCCAAACAAAGGCAAAGCCTCCTATACGAGGAGAAAATGGACATTCCACTGACAGAAATAGACGGCGGACAGGACTCGAACCCGCGACCCTCGGCGTGACAGGCCGATATTCTAACCAACTGAACTACCA
>CANQMZ010000129.1 GCA_947625105.1 uncultured Parasutterella sp. | reverse complement strand
ATTTCCACCAAAGCGATATCGGGGTCTCCTGCCGCATGCGCACCGCGGGCAATGAAATCCTGAATTTCGTTGGTAATGTGGGGAATCACTTGAACGGTCTTACCCAAATATTCTCCACGGCGTTCTTTCCTGAGCACATTCTGATAAATCTGACCGGTGGTGAAGTTGTTAGCCTTATGCATCTTCGGGGAAATGAAACGCTCATAGTGCCCCAAATCTAGATCAGTCTCGGCCCCGTCTTCAGTGACAAAAACCTCTCCGTGCTGAAACGGACTCATTGTTCCCGGGTCCACGTTAATGTAAGGATCCATCTTGATAATGGTGACAGTAAGACCTCGGGACTCCAAGATTGCTGCTAGAGATGCGGCGGCGATTCCTTTACCTAACGAAGAAACTACGCCGCCTGTAACAAAGACATATTTGGTCATCGTGTGCTCGATATAAAAATAAGGGAACACTGAGCGTGTTCATAATTTAATCGGACCAATTATAGCGATTAGAAGTGGTGATTATGGAGGAAGTCACACCGAGAAAAATCTGTGATTGCAAATCTCACTTCTTTCAATAGCCTAACACTCAAGGGAAAAACAATTTTATTTATATACAACATATTACGGTCATCTTAAAAGCGAGAGCGAGGAAATGTAAAAGGTTAGGTACTGTTCCATCCTTTATGTCGATTAGTCCATGACTAAACGACTGCCTTTAGAGACTTCATTTACCTATCGGTTGTTTTTGAGCTTTGTGGGCCACGCGTAGGCTTTTTAGAAAACCTAGACAATTCCTCGTAGGCTTCGGCCAAATAGGAAGGGATTCCCTTATCAGAAGACGCCGTTTGGTTCAAATTCAAGAACTCCAAAGCTCTAGCCCGATTGATGAGAACGATCCTGTTTTTCTCTACGAAAGCATTCTGACTCCAACCGGTGGCGTAGAAAAATTTCTTTTTTCTTGTCTTGTCAAAAATATTCTGCCCCACCGTGTAATCGCTGAGAGGATTCGAGCAACCTAGCACCTGAGGCAAAAGCGTGGGAACGATATCCATCTGAGAGACTGTCTCAGTAAAAACCTCAGGAGCTCTTCCCGGCCAGGAGACCACAAAAGGAATGTGGGTTTGAGCGGGTGAAAAATTTCCACCGTGTCCCCAAAAATTCATTTTGTTGTCATCAAACTCCTCCCCGTGGTCGGAACTGAAGACAACGATCGTATTCTTTAGTAAACCATTAGCCTGCAGATAGCTGATGATTTCCGAAATCTTTTGGTCAGCATATTTCGCCGCGTTTTTATAGCGGTTCAGCAACGGAGTGACATCAAAGCCTTTTTTCATCTTCAGGGGATTGAAGTTATCCGAGTACGGTTCAAAGGGCTTGAAGTTCACATCTTTGCCAAAGCTGTAGGCATGCACATTGTCTAAAAAGATGAAACCAAAAAATCTCTTATCGCGGGGAAGAGAATTTCGCCATGCCTCGAAATTTCTTATCGCGTTTGAATCCCGCTCCACAGCTGACTCGCCTTTGGGCCATATCTCGAGATTGGGAATTGAAGTAAAAATCGAGCGGTGAAATTCGGGCATGTTTAGCGGAGCACCGGCAAAAATTCCGATCTCATAGCCTCTCTGTTGCAAAGCCGTAATCAAAACAGCAGGAGTACCTGTATCGAGAGACTTCTTCCAATAGGTTCCCGGAATTCCCGTAAACAGAGCAAAGATGCCATGCCTCGTGTTGTTTCCGTTAGAGTGGAAGTTCTCAAAACGCTGGGCTTTCTGTGAAAATTCCCACAAATGAGGCATGACAGAACTGTTGAGCATGTCGTAACGAAGGGAATCCACCAGAACAAAGAGGATGTTGTAGCCGACGCCTTCTTTTCCCTCGCACCGCATGGGATGCTGAGGATAGAAAAAGTCAGAACCTTCTCCCCTAACCACTTCCTTTTTAGCGTCAAGTGTTTTTTGATCAACGAGCCTCAACTTCAAGAAGAGCTTATTCATGGTTGGCGGTTGTGAAAGCGGAATCATCTCATTGGCAGAAGCAAAGGCATCCTTACCAGTTGCATAGGAATAGGCAGTGAGAACGTTGGAGGACAAAAAAGTCAGCAAAATCACAGCCAAGCAGGCATAAAGAGACCGCTTAAACCTAGAAAGCCTTTGTGACAGATAAACGATAAGAACCGATACGACCACACAAATGCACACATAAACTCCGATCTCGAGAATCATAGGCAGATTGAAATCAATGATCTGCCCTCTTCCTAAAAACGCCATCTCCAACATGGCTAAATTGATGTGTGTTCTATAAAAGGCGTAGACAAAAGTGTCTGCAAAAACGTAGACCAACAAACAAAGATCAATAACGAAAGCCAACGAAAGGGTCAGAAGTTCCGACCTGATGAAGAGAAGCAACAGTCTTAAAAGCACTAAGAGCAACAAAGAGAGGAAGAACGTATTTCCGCAGAAGTAGAGAAAGAAATAGGTGCCCTGTGAAAATCCGAACGAGGTAAGGCCAATCGTCCTTTCGGGATAAAGGATACCAAGCAGGCAACAGGCAAAGGCCAATAAGAAAGAATTAGCTAAAGCAAAAGAGAAAAATTGACCAAACCACTTCATCTTTGATTTCAATCCTCATCAGGCTTACAAAAGGCACTTTTAAGTATCTCTTTTCTGCGTTGGATTAATTATCCACCTGCTGAACAATCGGGAAAGGCAACTCAGACAATCTCATCCCGAAACCCTCAAGCAGTTGCTCCAATTGATGTATTTCCTCGGCTTTGGTAAAAAGACTGCTTCGGTGAGAAAGATACTTTTCGACCACTTTTAAAAGTATCGCCTTAGGTTCCTGTCGATTAATTTCACGAATCAAGGCATCGGTTGTCAGGACGCTCCTACGCATTAGACCGTTCCCCAAGATATTGATCACCGCGCTATGAAAGCAGTCCTTATCGTATTGCAAAGCTCTGTGGCGTTGAATAAAAGGTAGTAATAAAAAAATCACTCCCAACCCCAAACTCACCGGAATCATGATTCGACCGCCTATGGACTCGGGGATTGCAAGTAGAGCAAGCAAAATACCGGCAGTAGTAAAACTGGTTGCAATCAGCCACATCATTAAGGCATCAGAGAAATGCTCAAATTTACCCATACGGCTGACGTCAGCCTCAACTCGATCTATTTGGTTGGCGATATGAGCGGCATCAACTCGAGAAATACGGGCCTCTTCGGCAATGGTGCTAATAGGAATAGTGTTTAGGTAACGCCATTGAGAACGACTTAATGAAGACGGAGCGCGAGCAAGCTCAAGAAGAAGCAACCCGAGCTTGACGCCCTGATCGCTTTGCTCCTGGTAATGATAGTTTCTCAACAATGCCATACGTTATAAAGGCTAACCACTTAAAACAGACCGCTGAGACTTCTAAAAGCTTCAGCGGTCATCTCTATCTTCTCCCTAATTACATGAGGAACAACCACATCAGAACGAGGAAGATCGGAATCAGAATGCCGTAAGACCACAGCATGTAGCCAAAGAAGGAAGGCATCTTGATGCCACGGTTTTGAACAATGCTTACCACCATGAAGTTAGGAGCATTGCCAATATAAGTCATGGCACCCATAAATACCGCACCCATAGATATAGCCATCAGAGTGTGAGACTCGGTTGTCATCAAAAGTTGCGGATCGCCACCGGCCAAATTAAAGAAAGCAAGATAAGTCGGAGCGTTATCCAGGAAGCTTGACAAAAGTCCGGTCAACCAGAAATAAGCCGCATTGACAGGTTCTCCATTGGCGTTTGAAACCAGTGCGACCACCGGGGCAAAAGCACCGTGGGAGCCGGCACGCAACATTTCGAGAACCGGAACAATGGTCACAAAAATACCGAAGAACAACTTGCCCACTTCAAGAATCGGCTCCCAACTGAACTGATTGGCTTCCCGATAGGCTTTCTTGGTCAGCAACAAAGAAAGGACGGCAGCAACGACAAAAATGCAATCACGAATGACGGACTCCAGTCTGAGATGGACTCCCAAGACAGAGTATTCAACTCCGGTCTTCCAAAAGCCCGATAACAGCACAGCACCGACAATCAAAGCCAAGAGGACGAAGTTAATTGAACCTTCTATTCCGAAAGGTATGTCGTTGACATGGGAAGAAAGAGCCGGATTATCCTTGGACTCTTTTTTGAAGAGGTAGCTATCCAAGAGAAAGTAGATGAGCAAAAGCAGACCTACAGCCAAACCGGTGACTTCCCACAAATGGACCGCTGTCCAGAAGAAAGTCACTCCTCTTAAAAAGCCTAGAAAAAGCGGTGGATCGCCAAGCGGTGTAAGAGAGCCTGCGATATTGGCCACGATAAAAATAAAGAATATGTAGGTGTGCATCTGATAGCGTCTAACCTTATTGGCTCCAAGGAGCGGGCGTATCAGAAGCATTGCCGCGCCCGTGGTGCCCATGAAGTTAGCCAAGATTGCGCCAACAAACAAGAAGAAAGTATTCAAGGCGGGTTTACCAAGGAAAGATCCTTTCAGATGGATTCCTCCGGCAACGATGTATAAAGAGCCCACAAAAATGATGAACGGAATGTAGTCTCCGATCAATGCATGCGCCAGAGCTTCGATGCTTGTATGGGCATCAAAAGACATAAACAAAGGCACGGCGCATAACAAAGCCCACAACAAGGCAACCTTGCCGTAGTTTTTATGCCAGAAATGAGGCACAAACAACGGACAGAGCGCAATGCTCAAAAGAATGCCCGCAAACGGGATTGCCCAACACAAAGAGAGTTCAGGGCCGGGAAGTGATGCAAAGGCAGTCGCCGGCAAAAAGCCAAACAAACTAACCAGTAATAATGCTTTCTTCTTATTCATATCAAACCTTCAAAGGCAGATCCAACTCAATAACGAAAAGATATCAGTTTTTTATACCAAAAACACTCTTTAAATATCGCAAATAGGATTCGTCCTCGCACATGCTTTTTTCCGGAGAGTCTGAAACCTTGGCCACCGGTTGGTCGTTGCAGCGCACAAGTTTAATTACGTTTTGCAAAGCGGGGAATCCAAGGTCGTTAACGAGGTTGGTCCCTACTCCGAAACCCAAGCGAATACGGCCGTTAAAGCGCTCGTACAACCTAATGATCTTCGGAAAATCCAACATATCGGAAAAGATCAGGGTTTTACTGTGCGGGTCACAACGATTGGCTTCGTAGTGGGCAATCATCCTTTCTCCCCAAACCATCGGGTCGCCCGAATCATGGCGAGCACCATCAAAGAGCTTGCAAAAATACATGTCAAAGTCGCTTAAAAACGCGTCTATGCCATAAACATCAGAAAGTGCGATGCCGAGATCACCCCGATACTCTTTAGACCACATTTCGAAAGCGAATTTCTGAGAATCACGAAGGCGAGGTCCTAAAGCCTGGCAAGCCTGCAAATACTCGTGGGCCATTGTACCCAAAGGAGTTAAACCTTCTGTCATCGCGAGATAGACATTGCTTGTACCGGTAAATAGCTCCGGCATATCACGTTTTAGTGTTTGAATCACTTCTTTTTGCCAAGTCTTGGAAAATCTGCGGCGGGTGCCGTACTCAGAAATTCCCAACCCTTGATAGCCTTTTACGCTGGAGATTTTTTTCTGAAGACGTGTCCTACCCTCTGTTAGATCGGGATTCGGATAAAAATGACGGTAGTAACACTCGCTAATAATGGCGAGCACAGGAATCTCAAACAGGATAGTGTGCAGCCATGGTCCTTGGATTCTCACTTCAATATCTGTATCGCTTCTCTCAGATGGCCGCGCCACTATTGAAGAACGCTTCAAATGGAAAAGTTCAAGGAAATCGACAAAATCGCTCTTGATGAAGCGCAGACTTCTGAGATAGTCGAGTTCATCTTTTTTGAAGTTAAGAGAGCAGAGATTATCGAGTTCCTGATTGATGTCAGGCAAAACGGCTTGCAGATCCGTCCCCGGGTTTCTGCACTTAAATTTGTATTCAACATGGGCACCAGGAAATTGATGCAACACACACTGCATCATGGTGAACTTGTATAAATCAGTGTCAAGTAAAGAATCAATAATCATA
>CANQMZ010000128.1 GCA_947625105.1 uncultured Parasutterella sp. | reverse complement strand
ACCGATCGTGATTTCTAAAGCAAGGCAACTGTTTCTGCAAGTATAATTTTTAGGAGTTTAGGTTACTACCTTCGTCCTTGTATCACAACAAATTTTGAATCAATTTTCCCTGCCAAGTAGTTGATTGCGTTATCGACTGCCGCAAAATTCATCTCCCTCGAGTTTTCTACGGTTGATGAAGCAGTATGTGGCGTTAATACGGCCCCCGGACAACCCAAAAGTGGAGAATTTGTGCATGGCTCATGCGGATAAACATCTACAGCACAATGCGCTAGATGGCCACTTTTCAGGCTTTTCACCAAGGCTATTTCGTCTACGACTGGCCCTCTGGCGATGTTGATTAGGCAAGAGCCTTCTTTCATCTGGGAAATTGTCTTCTCATCAAAGAAGTGATATGTGCTTTCTGTTAGTGGAACACAGGCCACGACGTAATCGCTTTCAGCCAAAAGTCGATCCAAGGAGACATAACTCGCATTGAATTCTTTGTTTTCAGTGGCTTTAGGATGGCGACAGTAGTAGAGAATTTTCATTTTGAACGGAGCCGCGCGTCTCGCAATTTCCTTTCCTATCCCACCGAAACCTACCAACCCTATCGTATGACCTTTTGCCCCTGGTTGTAGCACTTTTGACCAATGGTGCTCGTGCATCAACCGGTTCTGTTCGTCTATTCTTCTCGCAAAATAAAGGATGTAGGCCATGACATGTTCTGCTACAGCTCCTTCAACAAAACCTACGGTCCTTGTCAGACCGATACCTTCTTTGGCCAACGCCTCAGTGTCAATGGCGTCATACCCAATCCCATTCCGCGATATAAGCTTCAGACGGTTCAACTTTCCCAGCAGTGAGGCTCGATAGGTCTCTGTACCAGCAATGATGATGTCGGCTTCTTTAATCGCCTCAAAAACTTCATCATCCGGAGCACCCGCTCCAAGAGGTTTACCACTGTAGCGCCATGCATTAAATCCAAGGGACTTGAGTTTTTCTAGTGCTTCATCACAAAAATTTGCAGTGGTAATCACGATATTCATTGCCTTGCCTCCCTGTTAACACTCGTTATTCTAAAACGCCACTGAAAAAGGAAATATTGCAAAATTATATGGTTGAATCTTGCTTCACGTCCCCTCGTTTTTATGCAAACAGTTAGGTTTTCGCCTTTGGGAAAGTAAATCAAGGGTAGGTTAGGCCTGAAAACCGTATCCATTGCAAGGCATGACCAGTGTTAAAAGTGTAAGGAACACAGTAAATAAGAATCACTGGTGCCGTACGAAAGACGTCACGCTTGATATTCATCGGAATAGATGGGTGAAAGTAGTTAGGTTAATGTCAGAGGCTTCTAGTAAATTCAAGTAAGTGTCCAATTTTTCCGTCTCCTCCACCATCAAGGGGAAGCAATAGAAGATTTGAGGCACTATTTTTGTGGAATATACCGTGACAAAGCTCCTTAACAAGATCTTTACCTTGGCATGCAGTGAGTTTGATTCTCACGGCGTACCTTGTTTTTATTGGATCGCAGACATTTCCTCCCTTAAATTTAAGACACAAAAAGGCTGTTGCCAAAACCCGAAAAATTTCGAATTTTGCAACAGCCCCTCACCTCTCAGAAAGACCGCTTCCCTGCGGTCCTTAAGATTAGACTACTGAATGACCTTGTTGGTCTTCAATTGAGCGATCTGCTCTTGAGTGTAGCCCAAGCCGGTAAGAATCTCTTCGTTGTTCTCGCCTAACGAAGGAGCTCTCTTGTATTCCGGAGTGAAGTTAGAGAATGTGCAAGGCATTCCAATCGTCTTGAACGTTCCTCTTTCTCCGCCCTGTTGGATGGTTATGATCGTTCCGTCCTTATTCAGATCGGGATCGTCCTCCAATTCTTTCCAATCCAACACCGGACCGACCGGCACACCCTTTGCACCCAATTCCTCCGTGACTTCATACTTGCCTTTCTGAATTGTATAGGCTTCTACAGCTGCATAAATTTCTCTCTTATGCTCATCTCTTGCCTGCGGTGTCGAGTACCTCGGATCTGTCAACCAACTTTGGAAGCCCATAGCATTGCAGAACTGTTCGAATCCTTTCTGACTCTGCTGAATAACGATGTAGACATAGTCGTTAGGATCTGTTTGCCAATTCTTGCACTTGTAACACCAACCAAGAACTTCACCACCTTCTGCGTTAGCAGCCCTTGGAATTGTCTTGCCGAATTTTTCATACGGATAGCAAGCATAGTATGCCAGCTTGCCAAGGCGATCCAAAATCTGCTGGTCACGAAGCTTAATTCTGCAAAGGTTAATAACAGCATTCTGCATGGACTGGAAGACATAGCAGCCTTCACCGGTCTTTTCACGCTGAATAATGGCGGCCAAAAGGCCGATTAAAAAGTGCATACCGGTGTTGCTATCGCCTAACGCAGCGCCAGACTGTGTCGGAATATTATCCGGGCCTGAATACCATCCGGTCGTAGCAGCAGCACCGCCGGCACACTGAGCAACAGGCTCGAAAGCTTTGACCTTTTCAAACCTTGATCCCTTGTTGAAACCCTTAAGGGAGCCCATGATGCATTTTGGGTTGATCTTATGAACCTCTTCCCAACCAAATCCCATGGCTTCAATAGCACCCGGGTGCAGGTTCTCAACGAAGATATCCGCTTCTTTGATAAGGTCGGTCAAAATCTTTTTGCCTTCCGGTGTTTTGGTGTTCAGGGTCAAAGACTTTTTATTGCAGTTCAATTGCAAATAGTAAAGGCTATCCTGCCCCGGCAAATCAAGTAATTCATTTCTTGTCGGGTCACCCCCACCCGGCCTCTCGATCTTGATAACCTCAGCTCCAAACCAAGCCAACATCTGAGTGCAGGACGGTCCGGACTGAACTTGCGTCATATCAACAACTTTTAAACCTTGTAATGGAGCAACCACAATATTTACCTCTCTTTTATAAAAATTTCATGAGAGGCATTCTAGGTAAAAACCATTAGACGAAAAGAGGTATTGAACTGATTTGAGCTAACCAATCTGTCTGGATTTCTCGAAATGGGTTTTATTCATTGATAGGCTTGACAGGGTCCTTCTTGGCGAGCATCCACAAACCGGCAAGCACACAAGCAATGCTAATAAGCCAGAAACTCCATTCGTAAGCAGACGTGGCATGCAATAAAAGACCAAACACAATAGGAACGAGCACCGCACCGGAAAAACTCACGAAATTCCCGCCACCAGTTACCTCGCTTACCCTCCCATTAGGTGCATTCTTGGCGATTTCTGCCAGAAAGACTCCTTTCCAGCCAAGGCAGACATTGCCACTGACAAAGCACAGTAGCAATAAGAGGAATTTATTCCAATCATGCTCCACGAAAGTCAAGGCGATCAGGCAAACACCCATCAGGATACCGATAACGCCTAGGCTGAGACGCGCCTTGTGAGTTTTGCTGGCGATATATCCCCACAAAACTCTTCCGCTTATAGCGCCAATGTTGATACATGAAAGAGCCAAACCGGCAAAGACCACAGAGAAATCGGCTTTGCGAACTAGGAAGATAACAAAAAAGCCTAGGACGCAAACCTGTAAACCTTGGTAAATCAGACCCATGATTGATATGCGGCGTAGCACCGGAACTTTCATGACTAAATCAAGCGACTCTTTGATTGCCTTGAACGAGATTTCCTTGTTCGGTTCATCGTGGTCATCAAATGTTTTGTGGTAAATGCTAAGCCACAAAGAAATGGCAACTGCCACAATCGCTACCACGGTTAAGGATGCCCTCCAATCAAAATGAAGTGCCAAAAAAGGAACTGAAACACCGGCAATGGCTGTGCCGACCGGAGCGGTAGCCTGTTTCAGAGATAGTGAAAAATCTATGTTTTGTTTACTGACATTGTGATAGAGCAAATCGCTTGCTGCTGGCATAACCGGACCATCGCCAAACCCCAACAAAAACGCTAGCACTGCCAAAATCCAAAGGCTCGGAATCGTCATCCCTAACAGGGCGATTGCGCTTGAAAGTAAACAAACTTGTGACATGCGCAGGGGACCGTAGCGTCTGATAAGCGTTCCTCCAACTAGAGAACCTAGGCAGGTACCCGCATAACATAAGGCCAAAAAGACCCCAAGCAGTGCGTCCGAAATATGGAAACTGTCTGTAATCAGGGGAGCAATCGTCGGCACAGCAGCCAATATCCACGTGATCATCACTTGAACTACGCATGCCGCCACAAAAGCTCTCTTTCCATTAGGTGTAAATTTGAGCATCAAACACCTCTTGCGCTAACTTGTTTGAAACAATTGTATTTTTCTTTAGGTTTTACTTCTTTTCTTTCTCACCTAAATGAGGCAGTAATTTTTATTCTTCGCTTTTACTTTTAATAAGTTTTTCTCTAGTCTTACGTATTTTCTTCGGAATTTGGCTATTCGGTAGTTCGTTAACTAGTCGGATACTGCCTAGCTCAACAGCCTTACGGTAACGCCACTGCTCGTAACGGAGTACTTTCAGGTTGTGTTTTAAATGTTTGATTTGACTTTCAAGATTGGCCACGACACCATCCAAGAATTCATTACATTCATTAACCGTTGAATCACCTTGCTGAATCAGATTGACTAGAACTGATATCTCTTTAATCGAAAGACCACTCTGTTTGAGACAATCAATCAAAATCAGCGATTCCACCTCTTTTTGACCAAACTCCCTGATTCCGGCTTTATTGCGTTTTATTCCTGGCAGTAAACCCTCTTTTTCGTAATATCGAAGTGCCGAGGCTGCGATATGGAATTTCTTGGATAATTGTCCGATTGAATATGCCATGGGTTCGTTTCACCTAATTAAGCCGAGGTTATTTTAGTTAATTCATAACATGATTTTTTAACTGTAGTTCATTAGTTTTAAAACATTTCTTCGAAACCTTTTCCGCCTTTGATTTCCCGCAATTTAACCAATGAGTTTCCAAAGAGGTGAAACAGTCTTGTTTAGTTTCCTCAAGAAAAATAAAAATCCCGAGTTTTCTAGCCAACAAAATACAGAATGCGTGTGTTTACGTTGCTTAAACAAAAACAACGCCGAAGCGATTAATCCTATTGCTACAGCCGCAACAAACGGAAAATTGAAAAAATCAAACCACCCGGGCTCTCTAGCTCACTTTAGACAGGGAACTGGCACTTCTAGTCCCTAGTTTTTCTCGGAATAAAAGGTTGGGGTACAGGATGGGACTCGAACCCACGACAACCGGAATCACAATCCGGGACTCTTCCAACTGAGCTACCCGTACCACTATTTGGTGGCATGCCCGACAGGATTCGAACCTGTGACCCTCGGCTTAGAAGGCCGATGCTCTATCCAGCTGAGCTACGGGCACATTCTCATCACTACGAACAGTAGATATGTGGTCGGGGTGGAGAGATTCGAACTCCCGACATCCTGCTCCCAAAGCAGGCGCGCTACCGGACTACGCTACACCCCGAGGAAGCGAGAATATAGCACAACGAAAGTATTTTCGCCATTCTCGTTTGTACAGTTGTTAACACCTGCCAGTTTTATCCTTCTCTTTCTTTTCTACAATTGTCTTAACCCTAGAAACATTTAGAGACTTTTCCGTCATCATGCAAAAATTGTCCCTCGTTTATTTTTCGCCAACCGGAAACACGCAAACCTACTTAAAGGCGATGGCAGAGATCGAAAACTTTGCCGTTGAGTCCATTGACATCACTAGTACCGAACCGGCTCCTAGGACCTTCTCTGAAGACGATTTTGTGATTTTCGGTGCTCCGGTACACGGCGGAAGAATTCCCACGCAGGCGTCAAGACGCCTTAACGCTTTCAAGGGACAAAAAACTCCCTGCTTGCTTGTCGCATGCTATGGCAACCGCCATTACGATGATGCTTTGATGGAATTAAATCAAATTACAACTCAAAGCGGTTTTGTCCCTCAAGGAGCCGCAGCGTTGGTAGCTCGTCACACCTATGGGGATATCCAAAAAGAAAGACCCGATCAGGACGATATCAACGCAGCAAGACATTTTCTGGAAACCATCCTCGCCAAAATCAACCGGGAAAAGAAGCTCAAGGTTCCAGGAAATTATCCTTACAAAGCAAAAGTATTCAAAGGTCCCTTTAAGCC
>CANQMZ010000127.1 GCA_947625105.1 uncultured Parasutterella sp. | reverse complement strand
CGCAGGAACTTGCCGGTAAAGAAGTTTCTTTTGAGGTTACGGTCAAGGAGGTAGCTCGCAATGTTCTGCCAGAGCTTAACGATGCCTTTGCTCGATCTCTCGGAATTATGGAGGGAGGTGTTGAAAAGATGAAGTCCGATATTCGTGATAACCTCCAAAGGGAAGTTGTAGCTCGCACTGAGGCAAGAACAAAGCAAAACGTTATGGATGTGCTTCTTTCTGTCGCAAAGTTCCCTGTTCCTCATAGCACAGTTGAAAACGAGCGCCAAAACATGGTCAGGCAGGCTTTGGAAGACATGAGAGCCAGAGGCATGAAGATTGATACCTCCAAGATTCCGGATGGTGTCATGCAAGAAGAAGCCGAGAGAAGAGTACGCCTTGGCCTTCAGATGCGTGCCATTATTAGGAAAGAAGACATCAAAGCTGATGACGCACAGATCAAGGCCTTGGCAGAAAATATCGCTAAGAGCTATGAGAACCCTGAATTGGTTGTTGAGTGGTATATGAACAATCCACAAAGAAAGTCTGAGTTAGAATCTGTCGCAATCGAAAACAATGTTGTTGATTGGGTTCTTAAGAACGCCAAAGTCAAGAAAGAGCCGATCAGCTTTGAGTCTCTGATGGGGCAGCAGGCTTAATTCGGGCTCAAATTTCCGATAAAAACGGAGAAAGGCGTCTCCTAAAAAGGGCGCCTTTCGTTTCTATTCTAGGCTCTGTGGTATATAACATCTGTGCCGATTAAATAACGGCAGTTACAGAGGAGAGTACTGAAATGAATCATTTTGAAAAACCGACTTTTGATCCGCAATATAACAACCTTGTCCCGATTGTCATCGAGCAAAGTGGCAGAGGGGAAAGATCTTTTGATATTTATTCAAGGCTGTTGCGTGACAGAGTGATTTTTCTTGTAGGTCCCGTCACGGAGCAGACGGCTAATCTTGTGGTTGCGCAGTTGTTATTCCTAGAAAGCGAGAACCCTGATAAGGATATTTCCCTGTACATTGATTCGCCCGGAGGAAGTGTCTATGCGGGACTCTCTATTTATGACACAATGCAGTTCATCAAACCGGATGTTTCCACCATCTGTCTCGGAATGGCCGCATCTATGGGCGCCTTCCTATTGGCTGCTGGAGCCAAAGGCAAGCGTTATGCTCTTCCGAACTCCCGAATTATGATCCATCAGCCAAGTGGCGGAACCTCTGGAACAGCTGCTGATATTGAGATTCAAGCCAATGAAATTCTTGAGTTGCGTCGCAGATTAAACCAAATTTTAGCCAACCACACGGGTCAATCCATCGAAAAAATTGCTGTTGATACTGAACGAGATAATTTCATGAGCAGCCAAGAGGCTCTTAAATATGGAATTATTGATCGAGTATTCACTAAGCGTGGTGAGATGGAAAAGTCCGCCTAATCTAGGTTCGGTCCATCCAAAGGTAAACATGATGTCTAAAAAGCAAGAAAACGACGAACTTAAGCCAGTCTGTTCTTTTTGTGGTGCGCAGAGAGGCGAGTACTCGGAAATTTATCAATCCCAAGTCTCGAACCTTTTCATATGTAGAGAGTGCATTAAGGATCTTGCAAAATATACTGGTGTTCTCACAGAGGCCTTGCAAAGAGCAGGACTCCCGGCTCAGGGGACCGGAGAGGCAGACGAGAAGAAAGTTGACCCGGTTACCGACAAGATCTTGAATCGGCCTTTGCCTACGCCTAGGCAGATATGTGATAATTTGGATCAGTATGTTATCGGGCAGGACCACGCTAAAAGGGTGCTGTCGGTTGCGGTCTACAATCATTACAAGAGGTTGAAAAACAGGCTCTCAGGACAAAACGATGGGTCTGATGTTGAGATCCAAAAGAGCAATATTCTCCTGCTTGGTCCTACGGGGTCTGGAAAAACGCTTCTTGCTCAAAGTCTTGCGAGAATGTTGGAAGTGCCATTCGCTATCGCTGATGCTACGACGCTTACCGAAGCGGGTTACGTTGGCGAAGACGTGGAAAACGTGATCATGAAGCTTTTGCAAAGCTGTGACATGGATGTCGCCAAGGCGGAAAAGGGCATTATTTACCTCGACGAGATTGACAAGATCGCTCGTAAAAGTGAAAACCCGTCGATTACCAGGGACGTATCGGGCGAAGGGGTGCAGCAGGCTCTCTTGAAACTGGTGGAAGGCACGGTGGCTTCTGTTCCTGTCGGAGGAGGTCGCAAACATCCGCAAGGGCAGAATATACAGGTTGATACAACCAATATTCTGTTTATCTGTGGTGGAGCTTTTGATGGACTTGAGAAAATCATTCGCCGTCGAGTAGAAAGAGGTGGAATTGGCTTTGAAGCTGAGGTAAAAAGCCCAGACGATCGCACTGAAGGTGAAATCTTGAGTGAAGTTGAAGCCAAGGATCTCGTCCACTACGGTTTGATTCCTGAGCTTGTCGGGAGGCTTCCGGTTATAGCTACGCTTGAGGATCTCGATGAGGAAGCGCTGATTCGCATCCTGACAGAGCCCAAAAATGCGGTTGTTAAGCAGTTTGCAAGGCTCTTTGAGATGGAAGACGTGGTTTTGGAGTTGACACCGGACGCTTTGAAGGAAGCAGCCATTCTTGCTAAAGAGCGTAAGTCGGGGGCTCGGGGGTTGCGTTCCATTGTGGAGGACGCACTGATGAATGCGATGTTCGAGGTTCCTGAAGATAAATCCGTTAAGAAGGTAAAAGTGACTGCAGCTACCATAAGAAGCGGCAAGGCTGAATACCTCAAGGATGCTTGAGCTGAACCTCTAGAAACAAATACGGAGGTCTGGAGGCTTCCGTATTTTTTTGCCTCGAGCAAAGGCAACTAAAATAGGCAACAATTGGTGAAAAAGACCTTTGAAGGTCGTATTTTCTCGGCAACTTTGCTAAATTGCTTGATCTAGATTAAAAATTTCAGATTTGTTCTTGAAATTTAACAAATAGTCCCCATTTAGAAACTTGATGGTTTTTTGTTGTAGAAGTAAGGATTTGAATGACTGAGAAAATTTCAAAAACGGTACCCGTTCTCCCTTTAAGGGATGTTGTCCTTTTCCCGCATATGGTTATTCCTCTTTATGTAGGAAGGGCCAAATCGGTAAAGGCGTTAGAGGCATTAGCCTCCGGCAAAGAATTCTCTGAGAATCTAATCCTTTTGGTTTCTCAACGGGATTCTTTGTTAGAAGAACCTAAAGTTGATGATTTAAATAGTGTTGGCACACTGGCAAAGGTGATCCAATCACTAAAGCTTCCGGACGGGACCCACAAGATCCTCGTCGAGGGTGTGGTGCGTGCCCAAGTCAAAGGCTTTGTTGATGGGGATATCATCAAGGCACAGGTCGATGTTATTGAAGAGAAAACGCTCAATGACCAAGAATTTGAGCCTTTACGCCGTGCAGTAATTAACGCATTTGGCAATTATCAGAAGAACAATAAACGTATTGCCCCTGAACAGGTGACAAAAGTTTCTGTGATTGACGATGCGAACCTTTTGGTAGACACTGTCGGTCAACTTCTCTTCATGTCGCCGTCTAGAAAACAGAAGTTGCTTGATCTTAAAGAACCACAGAAGAGATTAGAAGCTTTGTTGGCTCTTCTTGACGAAGAGATTGACATTCAACAGACTGAAAAGAGAATCCGTGGTCGTGTCAAACGTTCTATGGAGACTAACCAGAGGGATTATTACCTCAACGAGCAAATCAAGGCGATTCAGAAAGAATTAGGAGCGGATTCCGAGGAAGAGTTCGCACAGCTTGAAAAGAAGATCAAAGAAGCCAAGATGAGCAAAGAGGGCGAAGAAAAGGCTCTCTCAGAATTGAAAAAACTGCGCAACCTCGGTCACAACAGTGCTGAGGCAAGTGTGGTCCATAACTACATTGATACGCTCATTAGTTTGCCATGGAGTAAGCGAACTCGTGTCAATACCGACCTTGTGAAGGCCCAAGATATTCTTGAGGCGGATCATTACGGTTTGGAAAAAGTTAAAGAGCGCATTATCGAGTATCTTGCCGTTCAAAGTCGGGTTAAAAATGTCAAATCTCCGATTCTCTGTTTGGTTGGACCTCCCGGAGTAGGTAAGACTTCTCTTGGTCAGTCTATCGCCAGGGCAACGGGTCGTAAGTTTGTACGTATGGCACTGGGAGGAGTGCGCGATGAAAGCGAGATCCGCGGTCACCGCAGAACTTACATTGGTTCGATGCCTGGGAGAATTATCCAAAGTTTGGATAAAGTTGGTGTCAACAATCCGCTTTTCCTTTTGGATGAAGTTGATAAGCTTGGCATGGATTATCGGGGCGATCCTGCAGCTGCGCTGCTCGAGGTATTGGATCCGGAACAAAACAATACTTTCCAAGACCACTATGTGGAAGTTGATTTTGATCTTTCACATGTTATGTTCATCGCGACGAGCAACTCGATGAACATTCCACCGGCGTTGCTTGACCGAATGGAAGTGATCCATCTTTCAGGTTATACGGAAGATGAGAAGCTTAACATTGCCAAGAGGCATTTGATACCTAAGCAACTGAAGCTAAACGGCGTTAAAAAGGGCGAATTAGAGATTGAAGATTCGGCAATTATTGACATCATTCGCTATTACACCAGAGAAGCAGGAGTTCGAGGGCTTGAAAGGGAGATCAATAAGATCTGCCGCAAGACAGTCCGAGATATTCTTTTGAAGAAGACACAAAAAGAGACGGTCGTCACCGACAAGAACCTTTCTGAGTACTTGGGAGTAAGACGTTACACCTATGGCATGATGCATAAGAGCAATTTGGTTGGCCAAGTTACGGGGCTGGCTTGGACCGAGGTAGGAGGCGATTTACTCACCATTGAAGTGGCTACCATGCCGGGTAAGGGTAACATTACTCGGACAGGTTCTCTTGGCGATGTAATGAAAGAGTCCGTGGAAGCGGCACGGACGGTGGTGAGGTCTAGAGCTCAAAAACTAGGTATCACATACAAGCAGATCAGTGAGACGGACATCCACGTCCACTTCCCCGAGGGGGCAGTACCAAAAGATGGACCGAGTGCAGGTTCTGCTATCACTTTAGGACTCGTCTCTGCTTTAACGGGAATTCCGGTCAAGGCGGAGGTTGCGCTGACCGGAGAGATCACGCTCAGGGGTGAGATTTTGCCGATTGGCGGTCTCAAAGAGAAGTTGTTGGCGGCTTTGCGTGGTGGAATCAAGGAAGTGATGATTCCTGAAGAAAACGTCAAGGACTTGGAAGAAGTGCCAGATAATGTGAAGAATGGCCTGCTTATCCGTCCAGTCACCAAGATTGAACAAGTGCTTGAGTTTGGCTTGGAATATATGCCCAAGCCCCTTGCAGTTGAGGAGAAAGCTCAGCTCTCAGCCTCAGAAATTAAAGTGAACCCGCCCACGCTTGCTGAACAAGCCTCGGCTAGGGTGTAACAATCTAGTGTTAAGAAAGGCTCCCTTATCGCGGGAGCTTTCTTTTTAACTTTTGTATTGAACAAAATTCAATTTATGGTTAGGATAAAGCGATTCGTGACAAAGTGTTGGAGAAATAGATGAACAGAATGGAATTGGCTGAGGAAGTTGCTGTTCAGTGCGATATTTCTAGGGCAGCAGCTCAAAGAGCAGTCGATGCAGTACTCAGCAATATTGTGAAAGCGCTGAAGAAAGGAGGCAGCGTTCAACTTGTTGGCTTTGGCTCTTTCAAGGTAGTCAACCGGGCAGCCCGCCAGGCAATGAATTTGGCTTCCGGTAAACCAATGATGATCCCGGCCAAAAAAGTTCCTAAATTTACGGCTGGAAAAAAATTTAAAGATGCTGTAAAATAAATTTTCTGCGGTTAAGAAATAGAGGAGCGATCCTCTGAACCCAAAAGCCGGGTGCTTAGCTCAGTTGGTAGAGCGGCGCCCTTACAAGGCGTAGGTCGGGAGTTCGAGCCTCTCAGCACCCACCAAATTTTGGTGAACGGCTTTTCGTAAAAGTATGGAGTGGTAGTTCAGTTGGTTAGAATATCGGCCTGTCACGCCGAGGGTCGCGGGTTCGAGTCCCGTCCACTCCGCCAAATTCACGTGACAAATAGTGGCGAAGTCCTGTTTTTAGTCCGAAAGCGATCTGTTTTTAATGCATTTTCCTGTTTTTAATGCCATTTAACAGTGAGAAGTCCC
>CANQMZ010000126.1 GCA_947625105.1 uncultured Parasutterella sp. | reverse complement strand
TACCTATTCATTAGAATTATCCTTACCAATTAAAAGGTATGTATAAGGAGGATATTTTATGGAACACGGTCTAATGGAAACAAAAATGACAGTGAAAGATTGGCCGATCCTTTTGATCTCTGGCCAGTGGAAGTCCGGCAACGATGATAGCTATATTCTCAGTGATCTAGTTAAGGAATTAGAGACCACGCAAGGATGTACCGTCATCGGTTCTCACTCCTACTCTGATGCTGCGGAAATTATTTCTTCTCGTAATGACTTAGGTTGCGTCATTATTGATTGGGACCTGAACAGTGAAGGTGTTCAGACAAAGATGACAGCCGCCGATCTCGTTAACCTGATCCGTTACCGAAACCGTACACTGCCAATCATTCTTTTAACCGATAAATTGCAGCTTCAAAACATTCCGACGGAAGTTTTAGCAAAGATTGACGAAACCATTTGGAAGACCGACGATACTCCCGATTTCTTGGCGGGTCGTATTGAACAACATGTTCATGATTACGCAAAGAATGAATACGGGGTTTTCTTTGGTCCTTTGGTCAAATACGCCGAGAAATACAAATACGCTTGGCATACTCCGGGTCACTTAGGTGGCCAGGGTTTCTTACGCAGCCCTTCTGGTGTGGCTTTCTATAAGTATTTCGGCGAGAATGTTTTCCGCTCTGACCTTTCAATTTCTGTTCCCGAACTCGGAGAACTCAATACCCATGACGGTGTCACGGGTGCCGCAGAACGTAATTCCGCAAAGGTTTTCGGTGCCGATTATTGTTTTTATGTATTAAACGGCACTTCTACAGTAAACCAGATTATTTGGCGCAGTCAGGTATGGCAGGAAAACTCTCTCGTAGACCGTAACTGCCACAAGTCCCTGAATTACGGCATGATCAATTCGGATGCGCGTCCGGTTTATATGAAACCGCGCCGCAACGCATGGGGCATTATCGGACCGGTTCCCATCAGCGAATTTGACAAAGCCTCAGTCCAAGCAAAACTGGACGCCTCCGGCATCGTCCCGGCCGACAAAAAGAATTCGCCGGTCAAGATGGCTGCTTTGACCAACTCTACCTACGATGGAGTCATTTACAACACGGATGTGGTCAAAGAGCACCTCGGCAAAGTAGTTGAAAACATCCACTTCGATGAGGCTTGGTATGCATATGCCAAATTCCATCCGATGTATGCTCATCACTACGCAATGACACCGGGTCCGGCAAAAGAAGGTGACCCTGCGATTTTTGCTTCTCAGTCAACCCACAAGCTGCTAACAGCATTTTCTCAGTGCTCAATGCTTCTTGCCAAGGATGGGTATACAAACAAGCTCAGTATGGATCGCCTCAATGAATCCTACATGATGCACACTTCCACTTCTCCGCAGTACAACATGGTCGCCGCCTTGGATGTGGCAACTCAAATGATGTCTGACAACGGACAGGTGATGCTGAGTGATGTTATTTACGAAGCCTGCCAGATACGTCAAAAGATCGCCAGCATGCATCTAGATGCTGAGGCTAAAGGCGATTGGTTCTTTGACATGTGGCAGCCTCGTAAAGTCAAGGTAGACGGCAAGACCGTCAAGTTTGAGGAAGCCCCGCTTGATTACTTGGCCACTCACCAAGAACCTTGGATCATGAACAACGAAGATCCTTGGCATGGTTTCAAAGATCTTGAAGAGAACTACGTGATGCTTGACCCGATCAAGTTAACTGTCTCTTGCCCAGGTATCAAACGCGACGGAACCTTTGACAAGAATATCGGTATTCCGGGCAGCATCGTTTCCAATTACTTGATCAACCACAACATCGTCAATGAAAAGACCGACTATTACAGCCTGCTTTTCTTGAATAGCTTCGGCACAACACGAGCCAAGCAAGGCACGCTCGTGGCAGCTCTTTTGAAGTTCAAGGAAGACTTTGATAAGAACACGCCACTCGAAGAGTTGTTCCCTGACTTGGTAGCTGCTCATCCATGCTACAAGGGAAAGGGTTTGAGAGACCACTGCCTTGAGATGCACCAGTACATCATGGAACACAAGTTGCTGCAGCTGCTTGATCAAGCCTTTGAAGTTATTCCTGATCAGGTGCTTACTCCCGCAGATGCCTACCATGAGGTCGTTCGTCGCAATGTCGAGTATGTCTGGTGGGATGAGATGAGCGGAAGAGTTCCTGCGGTGATGACAGTGCCCTATCCTCCTGGGATTCCAATCCTGATGGAAGGTGAAATCCTTAACGATCGTGCAAAACCAATTTACGACTACATGATCGCACGTCAAGACTTTGAGCGTGTCTTCCCGGGTTACGAAGCGGAAATCCACGGTGTCGAAAGAGGCATCAAGGACGGAAAGGTCTGCTTCAAGACCCTTTGTGTCAAAAAGGATGTCTTAAATAAGTAGCTCGTTTTAATGCCTGGTCCAGGGCTGGGCCAGGCAGACTGAAAATTGGAGAACATTATGAGCACATCAGTTTCGAACATACCGAAAAAGCAATACACGATGGGTGTATTTGCAATGGCGATGCTTACTGTGGCAGCTGTTCTCTCATTGAGAAATCTGCCAAACATGGCCGATTACGGCTGGAGCATCATCTTTTACTTGACGATGGCTTGCCTTTGCTTCTTTATTCCTTCAGCCCTAGTTTCGGCCGAATTGGCAAGTACCTACACAGAAAACGGTGGAGTTTATGTTTGGGTGCGTGAAGCTTTTGGACCGAGATGGGGCTTTGTGGCGATCTTTATGGAGTGGGTGGAAAACCTTCCCTGGTTCCCTGCCTGCCTGACGTTTGTCGCCTCTGCCATCGCCTACGTGTTTAATCCCGATCTTGCCACCAACAAGTGGTTCGTATTTTTTGTCATTCAGATTACTTTGTGGGTTGCAACATTCTTGAACTTCAGAGGAATGAAATTATCAGCGTTCCTCTCAAATTCTGGAGTGTTAGCTGGTACGATCATTCCAGGTGTTGTCATCATCTTAATGGTGGCGATTTATCTGATCATGGGTAAGCCCGTGAAGATTCCTTTTGACCACGGCGCTGCTTTAATTCCTGACCTTTCTGACCCGACACAGTGGATGTTACTTGCCGGTATGATGGTCGCCCTCTCCGGCATGGAAATGAGTTCCGTGCACGTACTGGAGATGAAGAACCCATCAACGTCTTTCCCGAAGGCTATTTTGTTGGCTTCTGTGGTTGTCGTCATCCTTTCAGTTCTTGGTTCTTTAGCCATCGCATTGGTAGTGCCCCCGAGCCAGTTAAGTTTAGCGGCAGGCGTATGCCAAGCCTTTGAAGACATATTCACTTCACTTGGCGTGAAATGGTTCACACCGATCATCTGCTTCCTGATGGCCTATGGTGCCTTAACCATGGTAGTCACCTGGATGCTTGGTCCTTCAAAAGGTATGTTAGAAGTTGCACAAGAAGGTTACCTGCCTAAGTTCTGGCAATACAGAAATGAATATGGTATGCCTACCCATACCCTGATTGTCCAAGCTGTCTTCAGTTCCATTTTGACCTTTAGCGTACTCTTCGTACCGACCATTTCCAACGCGTTCTGGATCATGTCTGCGCTTTGTGCCCAACTTTATATGGTTATGTATGTGTTGATGTTTGCAGCGGCGATCAGACTCCGTTACACACAACCCAATGCAGTTCGTCCGTATAAAGTCCCCGGCGGCAAAGCAGGTATTTGGATCATCTCCGGTATAGCTTTCTTGACATCTCTCGTTTCAATTGTTTGCGGATTTATTCCTCCATCAAACATTGTCGCCGATGGCAAGTTAGCCACTATTGCTTACATCGCATTCTTAGTGGTCGGAATGATCTTCTTCGTTGGCTTGCCGATTTACTTCTACCATCGCTATCAGAAAAAGATAGAAAGTGGAGAAATCGTTCCCAACGTAAAAATCGCTCCGAAGCTCCAGAATATGACCCCCGAACATGCTGCAAAAGCAATGGCCAAGTCAGCCCCTGCTGCAGTTAACACTCAAATTAGCGCTAACGCACAGGCTCCTGAAATCACCCAAACAGCCGCCCCGAGCAAGACTGATGCTACGCCGAACAGTCAGGACGTCGCAACACTCGCCCGAGTTGCCGCCGCCAGTGCTGAAGCGGCCGCAGAGAGTGCGCAGGCTGCCGCATCAAGTGCAAAAGTTGCTGAGGCAGCAGCTGAAAACGCAGAGGCTTTAGCCTCCCATAGCGGCAAGAGCTCATAGTCAGATTAATCTGTCTTAGCGCAGATTCAATCAAAATTTAAAACCGCAGACTGAAACATCGGTCTGCGGTTTTCTTAACGCTTCTAAACTTTGGTTACTTGAGCGTTACTAAATTGTTGTTGTCCAAAAGTTGGAAGCCATTGCCAAGAACAATGAGACCTCTTGGGTCCGTCAAATTCTCTGGTAAGCCAAAAACTTTAACGACTTGCTCGGTCTTAGGATCAATTTGCAAAATCACATTAAAGTTCTTGCTCAAGCAATAAAGATTTCCTTCATAGACGGCCATTCCCGTGACATAGAGTTCTCCTAGGCTTCTCTTCTCTTTCAAAGCTGCTTTCGGGGAGAATTCTCCGGAAGTGACCATATCCTTAAGAAGCTGCTTACTGATCACAAACGACTTCTTATCGTTGTTGTTCGGGACCGTAGCTACATAGTTATAGACATCATCATTGGCTGAACTCATAATATGATGATATTGCGCTCTAACGGTCTGAACTCGTCCACGACCGTTGGAGAGGAAATGATCTCCCCCTGCAACAAAATCAGAGTAGCGACCCACAATCTGCTCTTCCGGTTTGTCGGTCTTTGATTTCTCATACTTCATGAAAGATTTGTTGGAACCCATCAACAAATATTTGGACCCGTTATACGGAATGATGCCCACGATCGGATCAATTGTTGCGGAATAAAGCGGATCAAACTCGAATTGGTCAACGATTTTTAGATCCGGATTCAAGTAGTAGACATGGAATTTGCTGCTGACCACATACTCCCCGTTAATGAGATTTAACGTATTAAGCTGTGCTCCGATATCAATCTTCTCCTCCGAGACGATAGTAAGTTGTTGATCCACATTGACGGGAGCATTTGCGGACTTGTGATCAAATTCGATTCCCAAATTAGCAGCGTTCGGCATAAATGCGTAGTCGGGAGCCTGAACGTTTCGTTTGCCCAAGAAATCTATCTTGTTGTAATGCCCTTTCATCCCATCGCCAGTATGGATAATTTCCTTGGGATTCAATGAAAAACGCACCGGATCACCCTGTCCATAATTGGGTGGAAGCCCCGTAGACACAGCCGCCTGGAACAAATTGGAGGCAATGATCAAGGCCGAAATGCCCATCATGATGCCTTCAAGAAAGTTTAAACGGCGCCATGGTTTACCTTCTTCCGATGCGGGACCCAATTCACTGGGAGCAAAAAAGAACATTACGCCCAAGATAATGATGACCGCCCAAAAGACAACTTCTGCCCACGAATAGGTGTGTAGCCCATAGACCATTAAACCAAAGCCTTGATCTAAATCACGACCCGAGTGCATCGACAAGTGACGCAGAGATTGCCACATACCAAAACCGGCAAAAATCAAGATGGCCGAAATGTATCTTGGTCTGAAACCATAACGCACGATGAAATATGCTGCGACACCAATGTAAATCATGGCAATTCTCTGACCCCAACACAACGTGCAGGGAGAATCTTGGAGAACATAGCCAAAATATAGATTTGCAATGCCGACCGGCAACAGAATGATCAAAAAAGCCGCGC
The DNA here is from genome assembly GCA_947625105.1 of uncultured Parasutterella sp. Lineage (GTDB taxonomy): Bacteria > Pseudomonadota > Gammaproteobacteria > Burkholderiales > Burkholderiaceae_F > Parasutterella. The sequence goes on along the minus strand of CANQMZ010000126.1, from coordinate 456 downwards.
AGCACATTAAGAAATAAAAAAATCCGCCTCTTCCTGGATTGGACTGGATATTACTCATTTTCAGTCCTCCTATAAGTTAATGGTTCCAAGAAGACTGCCAGAGGTGTGTCCAACATACAAATACATCATAAAAATCCACCCCAGCCACATAATCAAATAAGCAAAAATCTCGCTCTTCGGCCTGAACATCAGAAGAAGAACAACGATTAACGCCAAAAGCAATTGTAGGAATTCCATATTCCAGTTTCTCCTCTTTACTTCCTCCGTTTCATGAACCTATTCAATATCTAGGCTCGTTTTTGGCAGGAATGTGATATTTTGGCATGAATTACCTGTGTTTATACTTTTTCATCCCAGATTTTCCATTAGCGAAATCAGTGCCGATTTTTTTTAATTTCTAATGGATTCCATTAAAGTAGAGAGCAATAAGCACGGGCTATAGGAGCGAAAGAATGT
>CANQMZ010000125.1 GCA_947625105.1 uncultured Parasutterella sp. | reverse complement strand
GGTTTCTTGAGATGGTCGCTTGAAAAACTTCCCGATGATCTTCTTGCCGCCTAAGGGATTTTACTTGTTGTTTTCCCGCTATTTCTTGAAGAGCCGAGTTTTTTGTATCTTTAAAGCAAATCCAGGACAACCACCTAAAAAATAAAAACCGACTTGCTTTAATCTTTTTACCTGCAACGCGGACAGAGCCTTAACCCGAACTGGCATGATGACTAAATCCTAAAAATAGTTTTTCGAACTCTATAGCAACACAAATAGTCACCTTAAAATGATGTCATTGACTGTCACCAGATGTCACGGGATGTCGCAGAGGGTTATCCTAAAAATGTATTAAAAACAAGTTTGCTTTTGGATAAAAAATAGAACTTTGTCACCGACTTTTGGTCGGAGTGAGAGGATTCGAACCTCCGACCCCTGCGTCCCGAACGCAGTGCTCTACCAGGCTGAGCTACACTCCGAAACAAAAACTGACGTGTCGTCAACTGTCCCTATCGACCGTCAGGGTGAGCAATTCTATCAGAGAATTTTTATAGTTGCTAGGAGATAGGCATTCTAATGCATTTAATCCTTTTTTTACTTCCTCCCTAGCGGCATTTTTACAGGCTTCAATAGCACCATAATCAAAAATGATACGAATAATCTTGTCCAAATCATATTCTTGACCGGCTATGGCACGCTTGATCAAATCTGCATCGGATTTAGAACATTTTTTAAGGGTGTAAATCAGAGGCATGGTCATCTTGCCTTCCTTAAGATCTCCACCTAAATTTTTCCCGATGGTTTGTGGTGTACCGACGTAATCCAGGATGTCATCAATGATTTGGAAAGCTCGTCCGAGGCTTAGGGCATAGGTCGCCATTTTTTCCTCGAACTCGGATGAGGCTCCGGCAACAATCGAAGCCATTCTGGCACCGGCTTCAAAAAGAACTCCTGTTTTTCTTTCAATGACGTCGAAGTATCTTGCTTCGTCAACCGTGGTGTCATGGATATTTAATAACTGAATGACTTCTCCCTCCGATATTCTATTGACTGCACTGGAAACAATCTCGCATATTCTCAGGTTCTCAGTTTTAACCATCAGTTGGAAGGCTCTTGAATACATAAAGTCGCCAACGAGGATTGCTGCGGAATTTCCCCACTTAAAGCTTGCGGTTGGCTTGCCTCGTCTAAGGTCGCTTTCATCTACGACATCATCATGCAGGAGACTAGCGGTATGGATATACTCCAACATAGTGGCTAAAAATATATGTTCTTTGCCCTGGTAACCCAGGGCACGTGCGATTAGCATGAGAACGATTGGTCTCATGCGTTTGCCTCCTGCTGAGACAATGTAATCCGAGATCTTCTTAATCAGTTTGATATCGCTCTGTAAATCATCGCGCACTGCTTGATCTAGCGCAGCTAAATCCTCAGCTATGGGAGAAATGATTTTTAGCATTGCGCTTGCAACATCAGTCATACCCTTATCCTAAACAAACGGTTTTTCATATGTCAGCCCAAATAGTACCCAAAAAACAGAAAAAACTACACGTTGCTTATAAAAAATGAATCGTCGAAAAGCAATAAAAATCAGGCTTTTTAGACCATTGACAAGACTGAATTAAAAATTTCGGGTATAACCGTTTGACTTTATGGAAGTTTGTAGGCATAATGCCGCACTCTGCGCTTAGGAAATTTTTTAGCAAACAAAAAGGCCTCAGTAGTGCGCAGCTACATTGGGGTGAAGAGGTTGATATGTACGCAATTATTAAAACCGGCGGCAAACAGTACACTGTGGCCGTTGGAGATAAAGTCAAGGTCGAAACCCTCCCGGGTGAAGTCGGCTCCCAGATCAAACTGGATCAGGTTCTTGCAGTCAAGGACGATTCAGGTCTTAAGGTTGGTAACCCAACTATCGCAGGCGCCAGCGTGACAGCCACTATCGTTTCTGAAGGTCGTCATGACAAAGTGCGTATTTTCAAGTTCCGTCGTCGCAAGCACTCAATGAAGAGCGCCGGTCATCGTCAGAATTATACCGAGCTCAAAATTGACGCGATTTCGGCTTAATGGATATTTGATAAGGGGTATTTAATATGGCACATAAGAAAGGCGGTGGATCTACACGTAACGGCCGTGACTCTAATGCGCAACGTTTGGGCGTAAAAGTTTTCGGTTCTCAGCAAATTAAAGCCGGTTCTATCATTGTTCGTCAGAAGGGGACCAATTTCCATGCTGGCGACAATGTTGGTATGGGTCGTGACCACACACTGTACGCTAAGGCAGACGGAAAAGTTGAATTCAAAATTCATGGCCGCCTGAACAAGCACTACGTGAATGTGATCGCTGACTAACCACAAGGAATCCATTCAAACAACGCCCCATTCCTAGTCAGGTTTGGGGCGTTCGTTTTTCACTTCTATATGATCGCACTTAATTTTTTGGTTGAGGCAGGGTTATGAAATTTGTTGATGAAGCCAAGATAGAAGTCATTGCAGGTAAAGGTGGAAACGGGGTTGCTTCTTTCAGAAGAGAGAAATTCATTCCCAAGGGCGGACCCGATGGCGGTGATGGCGGTCGGGGCGGTTCAATCTATGCCGTTGCCGATGTCAACATCAACACCTTGATTGATTATCGCTACACGAGAAAATTCCAGGCCAAAAACGGCGAGAATGGACGAGGTAGCGACTGCTATGGAAAAGGCGCACCCGATATTGACCTAAGGGTTCCCGTTGGGACGATTGTCAAGGATCTTAGAAGCGGAGAGATCATCGCAGATCTTGACTCTAATGGAGCTAGAGCCTTGCTTGCTAAAGGCGGTAAGGGAGGTTTGGGAAATCTCCACTTCAAAACTTCGACAAACCGCGCTCCGCGACAATGCACCCCGGGCGAAAAAGGGGAGGAAAAAATGCTTCAGCTCGAGCTGAGACTATTGGCCGATGTCGGTTTGCTAGGACTTCCTAACGCTGGAAAATCAACTCTTATTTCGGCTGTCTCAAACGCCAAGCCGAGAATTGCCGATTATCCGTTTACCACGCTTCATCCCCATCTCGGTGTTGTGCGTGTGGCCTCGGGTTCAAGCTTTGTCATTGCCGACATTCCTGGATTGATAGAAGGAGCATCGGAGGGGGCGGGTCTGGGCCATCAATTTTTACGGCATCTTTCAAGAACAAGTTTGTTGCTCCACGTAATTGATGTTGCTCCTCTACACGAAGAAGAGGATCCGATTGCCGCAGCAAAAGCCATCGTTGTTGAACTGCAAAAATTTGATCAGAAGCTGGCGGATAAACCACGGTGGGTGGTTCTCAACAAAATGGATCTAGTTCCCGAGGATGAACGAGCCGGGCTCGTTGCTAAGTACCGCGCCGAGTTCGGAAAAAATACTCCACTCTTCGCGATTTCTGCGGCAACTGGAGAGGGAACGAAGGAACTTATGAACGCCATTGCTCAAAATATCGACGAGCAGAGACGGAAAATAACCGAGAAAGAAAATTTACAAAATAGAATTGTTCCCGGTGATGAAGTTTTTCCAAAAGTTGGCGGGGATTCAGGTAATTAAGAAACTCTTTGGTATCCTAATTCTCAGTCAATTATTTCAACAAAGCCCAAGTCATGGAAGAAAGCAAAAAAGTTTGGTCTGAAGCCAAAAGAATCGTTGTGAAAGTAGGGACCTCATTGGTGACCAAAGAAGGCAAAGGGGTTGATCAGGAGATCATTGGCATATGGGCCAAGCAGGTTGCTGAGCTCAAAAAAAGGGGTATTGATGTCGTTTGGGTAAGCTCCGGGGCAGTGGCCGAAGGAGTTGCTCGCTTGGGGTGGGCAAAAAGACCTAAAAAAGTTCATGAGCAACAGGCCGCAGCAGCTGTCGGGCAAATGGGCATCATTCAGGCTTACGAAAAAAATTTCATGGCATGCGGTATACAAACTGCCCAAATTCTTCTGACTCACGCAGATTTGGCAAACCGCGAGCGTTATCTAAATGCCCGACAGACACTGCTAACCTTGCTCGATCTTAATGTTGTTCCGATCATTAACGAAAACGATACCGTCATAACCAGTGAAATCAAAGTGGGAGACAATGATACGTTGGGCTCTTTGGTGACGAACCTTATTGATGCTGACATCCTCATTATTCTCACGGATCAGATCGGATTATTCACTGCGGATCCCAGGAGTAATCTGGATGCGCAACTGGTTAAAGTCGGCATGGCCGGAGATCCAAAATACGAATCCATGGCAGGAGGGGCGGCCTCTGAACTCAGCAAGGGCGGTATGCTTACCAAAGTGCTTGCCGCCAAAAGGGCATCGCAGAGTGGGGCCTCGACGATAATAGTCAGCGGACGGGAAAAAAATGTGCTCACTCGACTGGCTGACGGAGAGTCCATAGGAACTCTTCTCTACAGTGACCGGAAAAAGATGTCGGCGCGCAACCAATGGATTGCTGACCACTTGCAGCTCAAGGGGTACTGTACCATTGATGACGGAGCAGTCGCTGCGGTCAAGGCTGGTAAAAGTCTTCTTCCAGTTGGGGTCAAATCAGTCGAAGGAGACTTTTTAAGAGGCGAAGTTATTGCCTGCCTAAACAAAGAAGGGAAAGAGATTTGTCGCGGCCTGGTCAACTACGGTTCTGATGACGCCCGTCGCATCATGGGATTACACAGCGATGAAATTTTTGAAGAATTGGGCTATATGGAGCAAAGAGAGCTGATCCATCAAGACAACATGGTGGTTACTTTTTCTCAAAAAGTTTAAAGTGGTTAGGACCTTCAGCTTTTTCCCAGTTTAAGGGCGGTGTCAATTGTCGTTTGGTTTTGAAAAGCAGGGGAGCAAGCTCGAGAAGTGCTTTTTTGTAGACTTCCCGCTTAAATCCGATTAGATCATTTAGTGGCACCCAATAGTCGTTCCATCTCCAAGCTTCGAACTCGGGATGACGCGTGGCGTTTAAATTAATACTGTTGTTTTTTCCCTTGAATTCAAGCAAGAACCAAATCTGTTTTTGTCCGTGGTAAATTCCCCGCAGATCTTTCCTGATTAAATGTTCGGGTACGTTGTAATAAAGCCAGTCAGAGGTACGACCAAGAATATCAATATCGTTGGCTCTGACGCCAAGTTCTTCGTAGAGTTCACGGACCATGGCTTCTCTAGGAGACTCTCCGCGGTTGATTCCCCCTTGGGGAAATTGCCAAGAATGCTGGCGGCATCGTTTTCCCCAAAAGACCTGCTTGAGGGGGTTGGTGAGGATGAAGCCAACGTTCGGCCGATATCCGTGTCTATCGAGCATAAAAACCTTAAAATACGAGCTTTGTTTGATCGTTGATTATATAAGAGTGCTTTGGTAAGACAACCGACCAGGCTGTTGCGCCGGAGGGCTCGATAAAAGACACTAAAAATGAGAGCTACCAAATTTTTCATTTCGACTCAGAAAGAAGCTCCGGCAGATGCCGAGGTCATCAGTCAGAAACTCATGCTTCGTGCGGGCATGATCAAGAAGCTTGCAGCGGGCATCTATAACATCATGCCTCTCGGATTAAGAAGTCTTAGGAAAATTGAGCGAATCATCCGCGAGGAACTGGAGAGGGCTGGTTCCATAGAACTTTCAATGCCTGTTGAACAGCCGGCTGAGCTTTGGATGGAAACGGGACGGTGGAACAAGTATGGTCCTGAGCTCTTAAGGTTTAAAGATCGTCATATGCGTGATTTTGTTTTGCAACCGACTAGCGAAGAAGTGATTACAGATATTGCAAGACAAGAGATTAATTCGTGGAGACAGTTGCCGATCAATTTTTTCCAAATCCAGCACAAATTCCGTGATGAGCGGCGTCCACGTTTTGGCCTGATGAGAGCCAGAGACTTCATCATGGCAGATGCCTACTCGTTTGACAAGACAGCTGAAGATGCAGGCAAAAGCTATGACATTATGTTTGAAGCCTATTGCAAGATATTTGACCGTTTAGGTCTTCAGTACCGTGCAGTGCGTGCAGATTCTGGTTCAATAGGCGGTTCACGCTCGCAAGAATTTCAGGTAATTGCTGACACCGGTGAAGACCTCATCGCCTATTGTCCCGACAGCCAATATGCAGCAAACATTGAATTGGCAGTGGCTCCCTGTTTAATTGAAAAACGAGAAGAACCCAAAGAGATAATGGAAAAAATCCCAACACCAGGGCGTGATAAGTGTGAGTTGGTAACCGAACTGTTAGGGGTTCCATTGCAACGTAGCGTTAAATCAATTGTTTTAGCCATTGATCGGACCGATGAAACAGGGAAACCCCTGTCGGCAAAGATTGTGCTGTTACTG
>CANQMZ010000124.1 GCA_947625105.1 uncultured Parasutterella sp. | reverse complement strand
AAGAAGCTGTGTGCAGATTTCCGCTCTACCAAAAGGCGGCTTGATTGAGGTGGAAGCCACGGTCGAGCTAGATTAACTTACCAGGGGGTTCCTCTTGGGAGGAGCCTGTTGACCATATCCCGGATGGCTGGCGCAGTGTCAGCCATTTTGTCTAAGAGGGGAACCGGTTCTCCAATATCCTCCATCCTCACGATGGTTGATGGTTTGTTGGGCTGAATCAAAATAAGCTTTGCATCTCGAAGATAACCCGTTGCTTCATTGTCACTGAACTCAGCTTCATAGACCACAGTGGCAGGGCACATCGAAACATCGTTATCAGCCTTTTTTACGATCTTGACCTCAAGTCCCTTGTCAACAATCGCCTGATGCAAAGCGATAAAAAATGTTGACGGAACGTTTTTGTTATCGACGAGACAAACCGTTTTGAACTCAAAAGGATCTACCAAGTAATATTCTTTGTTGTCCGTGACACAACCGTACAAGGCAGTCAGGACTGCAATGATTACGGCGATGGTGCTAGTTTTTCTCATCGAAATAAACCGGGTTGGTTGTAGAATGAAACAAATTTTACTAAAGTGGCGTAAAAACTTCGAATTCATTCGCTCTTTGTTTCATGTTTGCCCCTTGTAGATGCCTAGTTGCCAATGACAAAAAAATCAGTTCCGACAATCGCCCTTTGGAATCCTTTTTGGATTATGGTGTGGTCCTTTATTTTCTCTCCCGTGCTCGGTTCAATCCTTATCAGAGCCAACTGCTCCGAGATGGGTAAAGAGCTTCAAGCCGAATCCAGTAGTTATTGGACAGTTACTGGCATGGTGTTGCTGATTGCCTACCTTTTCGCAGAGCCTTGGCTTCCTGCCTCAGCTCTTTCTGACTTTTATTTTTGGTTCCTGTGGCTTGGGTTTTATTTCATTTGGCTATTTGCAAGCGCTCTACCTCATTACCGACTTGTTAACGGCACTTTTGGCTCCAATTATTACCACCGCCTTTGGGGTAAACCGCTTATGCTTGGGGCTGCGGGACTTCTGCTATGGATGGCGGTGTCTCTTACCTACATCATCGGTTTACTTGCCGCAGGGATCCTTGATCCGAACACCATTAACTTGCAATGACAGAGAGCTACTTTTCCAGGTTGCCGGAACTCTCAAGCTTCAGAGAAAAACTCTCTCGGGCCGGTTCCCTTTCCTTTGATGGCACTGCCCTTCCTCAGGAATTGCTTCTCGGACAACCTCACTTGGCGATACAGTACTTGGAACGAGCTGCCAAGGAAGAGCATAGCGTTGCGTTAGACCTTTTAGGAATGCTTTACGCCACCGGACAGTTTCTTCCTAAGGATCCCCAAAGAGCAGTCGGCCTTTTCAAGCGAGCAGCTGAACAAAACGATCCAGAGGCCTGCTTTCACTTGGCTATGGCTTTACGGGAGGGCTTTGGTTGCGCAAAGAATCTATCCTCATCGTTTGCTTGGCTAAGGGTTGCCTCAAAAAAAGGAGAAGCCCAGGCAACTTTTGCTCTGGCTCAGTCCTACGAAAAAGGTCTCGGTTGCGAAGTCAATGCTCCTCTTGCGAAAAAGTTTTATATAGAGGCGGCCAATAGGGGCGAAAAACAAGCCATAGAACGCTTAATTGACCTTGAGATAGATAGCAACCCTCTTCGTCCCAAAGAGCTGCTTAAATGGCTTAAAAAAGCTTCCGACGAGGCAATTCCACGCGGACTCTTGGCAATTGCTAAAAAAAACCTGGAAGACGATCCTGAAAACGTTCAAAAATCTATCGAATTGCTCGAAGAAGGGGCCAGACAGTCTGATGGTGGCTGTTGTTTGGAACTGGCCACACTTTGGTTCGACAACCGCTTTGTCCCGAGGGATTTGGTCAGTTCCATCGTCTATTGCCATTTGGCTTCTACCCACGGCAGTTGGTTAGCAAAAGATTTGATGGAACAACTACGACCACTAGCCTCTGCAGAGGACCTGGGTCGAGCTGCCGAAATCGCTTCCTATCCGACGCCCTCGTTAGTGATTTCGGTGTTAAAACAAAGAAGAACAGAGTCCCGTTAATAAATGTGGTGCGTTACCACCCTCGAGTGCTCGCTTAATGTGGAGGCTCTTTGGATTCCATTGGCGGTGACAGAAGCCCGCAGTTTTCTTAAAACTTCCGCCGCCCTCGGAGCGAGTTCCGAAGCGAGCAAACCGAAGTCTCGCCCCTCGCTGGCTGCGCCGTGTAGATAAACAGCAGAAATAACCGAAGTAATGAGTTCATAGTGTTGTGCGAACATGGCCGCGATCATGCCGGTTAGGGCATCCCCGGAACCGGCTGTGGCAAGTGCCGCCGTCCCTGTGGGATTAATCCAGCTCAAGGAACTTCTTTGGGCCACAATCGTTCCGGCCCCCTTAAGCACGGAGACGGCACCGGTGAGAACCGACAGATCCAAAGCCCTAGAGAGTCGGTCCGCTTGAATTTCTTTTGTGGATAGACCAAGAAGAGACGCAGCCTCACCGGGATGCGGTGTTATCACCGTCGGTCCCATGCGATGGGCGATTTTGCTTAAAAGCTCCTCATCCTTGGCGATCATGGTCAAAGCATCCGCATCAAGAACCAATGCACCTGAAATTTCTGTGCATTCATACACTCTTCTTCTAGCTAACTCAGAAAACCCTAGGCCGGGTCCAATCACCACCGCATCCATCTCTTTGGGATCGATCCGGTCTCTAAACATCAATTCGGGGCAGAAAGGATCGAGCCTCATGTTGTCTTCAAGCAATTCCACATAGACTCTGCCTGCGCCCATGAATAGAGCTGAACGGGCAGCAATCAAGGCTGCCCCTACCGTTCCGCTGCCACCCCCGATAACACCGACTTTGCCGTAATTGTGCTTGGCAGTGTTGTGCTTCCTTGGCTGCAATACATGAACAAAATCCACCGGTTCAATAAGATTGCTCGTGGTTAAAGGAATGGAGATGCCTAAGTTGTCTATGTGAACATGTCCGCAGGCATCCAACCCATCGGCGGTAAAAAGTCCTGGTTTTCCGGCCAAAAACGTTATTGTATGGTCGGCTCGGCACCCCAAACGGCCACCTACCCAAGTACCCGTTTGGGAATCCAATCCGGAGGGAATGTCTAGACTCACATGCAAAGCCTGTCTTTCGTTAAACCACATAGCCGCATCAAGCTCGTCACCCTCGAGGGCCCTGCTTAATCCAATACCAAAGATCGCATCAACAACCACATCAGCTTTCTCCGTTTGATACGGATCAAAAAACAGCTTCCCGTTCGCATTCTCCCAAGCCTTCAGCGCTCTTTGGGCTTCAGGACTCTTTGGGGCGCGGGCACCGACCTGGACAACCGTTACGTCATAGCCCATCTCCTTCAGATAAAGGGCGCAAACGTACCCGTCTCCTCCGTTATTGCCCCGGCCACACAAAATGGTAACCCGAAGCCCGGGCTGCGCCTTTTTAGCAATGTATTCGGCGGCGACAATCCCTGCCCTTTTCATTAGTTCATCGGTTCCCAGAATACGAGCGTACTTTTCTTCCAGCTCTCTGATCTGGGCAATATTCAGTAGTGATTCAGACATGAACAAATCCTCTAATAAAGGACGATCAATGTAAGTTTTTCGCTTTTACTTGGAAAAACGCATCGGACTGTATGGATTAGGATCAATCTCAGGCTCCTTACCCTCGATTAGACACAAAAGCAAGGAAGCGCAACCCTCAGATAGCGCCCAACCGTTAAGACCGTGACCGATATTCAAATATAACCCCTTGATATTCGTTGCCCCGCAAGATGGCAAACTGTCAGGATGGACTAAAGTCTGTCCCATCCAGTTAGTTGATTCCGGCCACGCTGCAGACATCGGCAACAGCTTGCAGACACTCTCGTACATTTCCTCAATGATCTTATCGGTCATATCGTGAGTAAGTTCGCCCAACCAATAACGTCCACAGACTCTCAGACGATTGCCCAGTTTTGTAACCTCAATGTCTTTGTTTTCGAACGACAAGGCGTACTTCACAGGAACATTAACCGGATCGACCTTTGCGGTAATCGTCCAACCGGTGAGCATCTGTGAAGGAATGTTAAGGTGTCCCTCCAATAGGGATTTAGCTCCAAGATTGTTTGATAAGACCACGACATCGGCCTTTATAGGACCCTTGTCTGTTTGGACACCCACAATGGTGTCTGTCTCTTTAATGAGGGACTTCACCGTGGTGTGGTACATCATGGTGAGTTTTTTATCAGCAACGTTTTGTATCTGCAACTGTTTGGAAAAGAAAGAACCGTTCCCTGTTAGTTCCTGCGGCATATATAGAGAACCCAAGAACGGCTTGGGAACATTTTCCAAAGAAGGGTCAAGGCGGATGGTTTCTTCAGCCGAAAGCCACTCCCCTGCCACCGGTACGGCCTGTTCCTTGTGGGCGGTTTCCCACTCCTGCTCATTGGTGTAGATTTTTAAAAGACCATAGTTCTGCTCAAAACCAATGTTCTCCATTCTGGCCGTAAATTCAGTCAACGCCACACTGTAGCGGGCAAGCTCAACAAGTGCCTTGCGATCGGCTTGCCATTTATCGGCACTACGGGCATTGGCCAAAGCCCTTAGAAATTTCATATGCCCGATAGAAACATCCCAGCCTAATCTTCGTGTCTTGGCGAAGATGGAAGCAAGACCCGCATTGCCCTTAAAAGGAGAACAAAGCATGGAAGCCGATAAGGGACCCATGAAACCCGCCATTCCAAAACTACATCCCTGGTTGGGGCTAGAAGCAGATTCAATCAGTGTGACTTGATGGCCGTTTTCTAATAAACGGTGTGCACATGAAGTTCCGGTAACGCCGGCGCCGATAACAATAACGTGCATAGATTTTTCTGTTTTTAACTACCAAAAACGCTCGAAAGCGTAAGCCAAATAAGTACTGCTCTCATATTTAGAACTTTACCATATTTCACTAAAAATCACTCAGTCACAAAAGTCATGGACCCACTTTAAGAACTTATGTCACCTAAACATGTTTTAAAATCTAACCCCGTAAGCTAATTTGCGTTTAAAGCGAAGATGGAAACGACTGAAAACCAAACATACACTGTTGATGAGCTCTCCAAACTCTCCGGAGTAGCAAAGCGCAACATCCGGTTTTATGTGAGTAAGAAACTGGTTCCTCGCCCTTTGGGCGAAACTCGGGCCTCTCGCTATGACATAACTCATTTGGAAGCCTTAGAGAGGATCAAAGCCTATCAAGCTAAAGGTTACAGCCTCTCTTTGATTCAGAGCCTGTTTGAAAAAGCTCGTCAAAGGGACAAACAAACCGAGGCAAGAGCAAGCGAGGAGTGTTTCTACGAGATCCCTGTCTCCAAAGGGGTTTCTCTTAAATTTAACGCTGATGATTGTGGCTTGGATCAGGAAAAAAGAATCGCTTTATCCCAGAAAATCAAATCCATGATTCAAGAACTACAACAGGATTTAACTTCAAATGGCAAAGCAGCAAACAGTTAAACAAAACCATACCAATTGGATTAGCGGTCTTTTTGGTTTATTTCATTCCCAAAAAAATAATTCCGGAATCGAAATTGAAGGTCATTATTTTGATGGCAGAATCAAACTCGGTTCCCATACCCTCATTCTCAATGGCGCGGGGCTCCGTGAGGTCAATGGCACCAAACTCTACGCCCTAGGACTTTACCTTCCGACAGTTGCCAAGCAGGAAAAAACTGCCAAGGCGCTTCTCGGAGCTCGCAGAGCGCAAATTGCTATTCTCTCCAAATTGGATGCTAACAATTTCATCGCTTCTCTGAAATCGGCTATCGATGAGAATAACAACGAAACCGCTAAGGAATTTATACGGGAAGATCTGCTAAAAATTGAAGATTTCATGAAGCAGATGACTGATCTGGAACCCGGGGACATTGTCAACATTGACTGGCTTCCCTCTAGAGGAACGTTCGTCTATTACAACGGCCAGTTGGTTGGGAGCCCCGTGAGAGGAAAGGCTCTTTACGATGCCATCATTTCCATATGGCTCGGCTCTCGAGCTATTCAAGATGATTTGAAAGATGATCTTTTAAGGCTCAAATCAACTACATCTGACTAAGATACGCTCCTCTTCAACCGGTTTTGGAAACGGTCCTGTGTCAATACCTGTTCCAACACGACAAGAGGTCTCTGAATTGGAGACCTCTCGCGTTTGGCTTTACCACCCTCTAAAGGATGGCGAAGCCCTAGAGCTGCTAAGCAGAATTACTTGACGAATTTAGGATTGATCAAGTTCTGGGTATTGAAGATGGCATCCCACTCGGCC
>CANQMZ010000123.1 GCA_947625105.1 uncultured Parasutterella sp. | reverse complement strand
GCATCGGAGGCCGACCGCAAAACGAGAACCGACGGTTCGGCCGTGATCAACCATGCCCCGGTCCGGAAGGATTCCGGAGGTAACATCGTGGACGCTTCCGAACTTAACCTCACCTGGTCGCTTCTTAATGGAGGCAATTTCTCCACCACTTACAATAAGGAACTCAAAGAACTCATGATGACCCTGGTGGGCACCGTGATTTTCGTCAAAGACGGAGCCGGAGAGGATGCCGTATTAAGAGCGATTCCGATCGCGGGACAGGACCTGGTGGGTTTTCTTTACGGCAGAGGAGAGAGTGAAACATTGGACGCCTCTGCCTTCCGCTTAAAGTGCGAAGCCGACAAGGACAACCGGTGTCTGACCGTGCGTAAAACCACCTTGGACGAGATCAATCTCACCCACGAATTCATGACCGCCGCCTCGAGCTATCGGGCATCGATTTTGAACCGTGATCCCTCTTTGGTCTCCAAAGATGACCTAATGCTTTTAGCCACGGCCTCCTCCATTCCGCTCATCCGGATCATCAATGCCACCACGTCCAAAAGATACCTTGGCTTTAGCGAAGACATCCTAAAAGTCTATGTGGAAGCCGCCTCCTATGAAGCGGTGATCCGGGCCATGGATAAACTCGCTCTGGACATCAAGCAGGCGATCTCTTCTTCATCGGCGGGCTCGGTCTCTCAAGTCGCCGCCGACCATCTCAAGGTGATCGAAAATCGAATTGCGCAGGTAAGGAGCGACCTTGCCTCCAGAAGTGATGCCGTTTTCCAGCAGATGAGCCGCACCCACTCCTTCATCACCCAGATCGAACACTTGGAAAGAAGCGTCAAAGGTGCCCTGGCTAGTGATCTTGCCGCCAACCTCGCCTTCCAGGCCAATCAGTAATAAAAAGGGGAAAGCAAAAAATGGTATTGGACTATTACGCTTATTGGAACGGGACTCAGATCAGGGATCTTTTTGAGGCACTGGTCGCGATCACCTCGGGTGCTTCCTTAATGGGGCTAATTAAAAGCGCTGTGTTAGCAGGCCTCTTAATTACGCTTACCTCGGCGGTTTTGCGCTGGCAGCACCTAAATGCCAAGATTTACATCCTTTGCTGTGCGCTTTTTTATTCCGTTCTCCTGATTCCGAAGGTGGACTTGTCCATTCATGATGAGAGAGCGGGAACCGTCCATGTGGTGCAAAACGTGCCTTTCGGGGCGGGATTTTTTGCGGCAGCTTCCTCCAAGATTGGTCATTACCTGACAGAAGCCTTTGAAGGTGCGTTTTCTTTGCCGGAGAGCGAAAGGTTTTCCAAATTCGGCATGGTTTATCCGCAAAGGGCGATAAGCGCCCTGCTTGCGGCAGGGCCCGTCACCCCGGAGGGCAAAAGCCTGCTCTCCAGGACGATTGCCGACTGCATTGCCCCCGAACTCATGGATCATCCGGAAAAGGTTTCTCAAATTACCCACTCCAACGACCTTTGGGCGACGATCACTTCCGAGGGTTGGGTTAACGCCGCCCGATCCACGGTCACACCGTCAGGAGAAGTCAAGCACTGTCCTGCGGCATTAGCCGATCTTGACCGTTATCTGAATGATCAGGAACTCTCCGTCCTCAAGAAAAGACTCGGCTCCATTCTGGCACCCGACCATGTGGATCCCTCTTCGGTCATCGCCCGGACTCTTCCCCAGTCGGAAGCACTTCTTTTGGGACTAAGCCGAAGCCTGGAAGCGTCGCTTAAACATTCCATCATGCTCACGGCTCTTCCCGAAGGAATGGCGTCCATTGCGAGGCAAGCGGGTGCTCCCTTGGATTTGGCCACCAAATACGCGACCTCACAAGCCAATCTCGCTTCCGAAGTCAACTACAGGACACTGTCACTTCTTGCCCAAAACTCCCTACCCAAGATCCGCAACTGCGTGGAATTTATCGTGATCGCGGCTTTTCCGTTGATGCTGGTTTTAATACTGGCGGCAGGATCCAATGCGGGCGTGATCGTAAGGTGCTTCTGTGTATTGGTGCTGTGGTTCCAGCTGTGGGCTCCCCTGTATGCAGTCGCCAATTATCTGATGATCACGGTGGACGCCAATCCCATGAACCGGATTATCGCGGAGTTTGGAGGCAGCACCCTGTTGGCCGCTTCTATCATCCGTGAAGCGGGGGCGTCCTCCCAGGCGATCGCCGGCGTCATCATGATGCTCATCCCCATGATCGCCTTCGCGCTTGCCAAGGGCAGTGACATGGCTTTTGTTTCGATGGCGGGAGGCTTACTCAGCCCGGCGACGGCATCCGCCGGCGCCTCTTCAAGTCAGGCGGCAAGCGGAAACCTTTCTGCCGGAAACCTCTCCATGGGTAACACCACCCGTAACACGGATAATGCCAACAAGAGCGATCAGTCCGCCTCCTGGTCCGACCCCTACACTTCCAGGACCAATACCGCCTACGGCTCGGTCATCCGGGACGGTTCAGGGACGGTGACCGGCATGCAAAGAACCAGCATTGATATCGGCGTGCAATCGACCGGAACGCTCACTTCAAGCCGGACTTCCATGAGCGGCATGATGAGTTCAACCACCCTTTCCAGAGGAGAGCAAAGCGCGCTTTCGATGGCGTCTTCCTCGACTTCAAGCGATGTGTCCACTCAGGAATTCGCCCGGGCTCTCGCCGGCGGCGTGAGCTCATCAACCGGAGTCGGGGCAAGCTCCCTGCAGGCGACCGGTGTTTCGGAGTCCGTGTCCGCCTCCTCTTCCGCCAGCGCATCTTCAGCCCTGTCCAACGGGGAAGGATTTGAAATCAAGAGCGGCCTCGGTCTTAAAGCGGCCGCAGGCGGAGCCAAGGGAGCGGCAAACAGTGCCGTGGGCGGCGCCAGAGGTGTGGCCAATGGCGTCATTGACGGTATCGGGGCCGCGACGGGTTTTGATGCAAAAACCACCCAGCAGCTCATCGACACCGCCACCCGGTCAGATTCCGCGATTTCGTCCAGGGAAAGAACCGATGCCTACCGCAAACTCATCTCGGCTTCCGACTCCATTGCCGCCTCCACCACAGATATGGGCGTCAAACGAGCAGCTGAAAACTTCAGCCAGGCTCTGCAAAAAGCCTATCAGCTGGCGCAAAACCAGTCGGTTGGCCTGGCGAAGACGGTTTCCGGATATTCGGGTACCAACGACAGCTTATCAGGAGCCGACACCACCTCGGTCAATAACGATGTGTACCTCATGAGAACTCTTTTAAGCAGCGGACAGTCCGCCGAAGGACAGCTTCAGAGAATGTTTGAGAGCCCCGAAATAAGGGATCAATTAGGAGCTCGGGCTACCGTGGAAGGTCAGATCAGGGGAGAAACAGGGCAGGCGATCGGTCCGGGACAAATCGCTCCTGCCTCCGCGAATCAGGAAGCGATTGCCAAACGGGCCCAAATGCTTCAAGCCCAGCTTCAGGCAGAGGGATCAAACCATGTGGGCAAAAAGGCGGACAGGAAAAATGTCTTCGCGAACGCTTCTCCCCTAGCCTCCGAAGAAGAAGTCCGGGAGACAGCTTCCCAAATCCACGGCGATCACGCCCGTGAGATAGGTCAAAAACAGTCCGGGGTTGACAGCCAACACAGAGACGTGGGTAGCAATGTGGACCGTTACCAAAGAGAAGAGAAAGGAGCGGGGACGGTGTTTTCCAACGCGTTCCTCGGCGGGTTGGGTTACAAGGGTCCAACGGAAAACGGGATGAAGTAGAAAAGAAAGGCGGTGTTTTTACACCGACCTAGGCAAAAAAGAAAGAACTGCCGAGATTAAGGGAAGGTAATATGAACGAATTAAAACACTCAGCAGTTCTTTACGGTTGCATTTTAAATCAACGATGGGGATAACTTTGCAAATGAGCGGATTTTTTTCAGTTGCTGCCCGATGGCTGCCCTTTTTGGTATTTTTCGTACATATCTCTGAAAATATTAGCCTCCTTTACTAGTTCCTCTATATTTCTCTTGCAAATTTGCTTGGGATCATCCAGATTCCGGACATCCTTTGGCAACCATTTCCAGACAAACCAATTACGATTTGTATTCCATTCAAGATTTTTTCCGCAGTAGTCTCCAAATCTCTCATCATTTTTTTCACGAATTAAACCACAATACAGTTCGTGGAGATTGGGCTTATCGAATTCATAGGAAACAGTGAATTTATCAGCGAACGTAAAGTCGAACCCAAAATAGCTTTGGTTTATCTTTTCTTTGGCATAAAGTGTGTATTTCCACTTTTCATCATTATCTTTGAGTTCTTTTTTCATTTCATCTACGAACTGCTCTATTAATTGGTAATAAAAAGCTTGCCTAGCCGCATCGAAATTCTGCAACGCATCCCAATTGTCAGTAAAAATTTTGATTTGTTCGTCTGTTAGTTCTACGTCTTCCATCTTGTTTCCTCTTACGATAGCCGCTAAATGTTTTAAGTAATTCACTAGGGAGAATCTGTCTTTCAAATCAGCAAAAGTACTTTCATTTGTTAGCCACTTATTTTCACTTAAAAGATCATCTGATGCCCGCTCCAACCACTGAGCCAAACGGTCATAACTCAACCTTGCACACAGTGGTTTAAGCTCTTCTGTTGTGCAAGAACTTGATTTACGATTACAAAGAAACAAAACTATTCCATTGTTGTTTTCTGCGTATTTTGCGTATCGCTCCAGTTGCTTGTCTCCCTCACTGCTAAAAGGCTTGTTCTCGATAAGAAATCTTCCGTTATCAAGACATATGTCAACCCGCCCACAGTCAATTGAAAACTCTCTCTCACAAGTCAGTGGCATTTCGGAGATTTTTTCAATCAGCTTACCCAACCTTCTTGCGTAGAGAGATTCCGGATTGAAACCCTCTTTATCATGTGCTGTACCCTCTTCGCCTGTCGCCGAATCCTTTTCAAAAGAGACGGCATGATCCTTAATAAATATCAGGAAGCTCTTTTGGAAAAATGCCGCCTTCTCATGAGAAGCTTCGCGCGAGAACAACCAAGCTATAGCTGCTGACTGGTGTATTTCATTAAAAAACGGATCGGACCACTCCAAAAGATTGAGTGACTTTTTTACCTTCAACTGTTTTAACACGTTAATGATCGGGGCGAAATCTATTTTTTTAGTTCTTCTTCGTTATTGTCAGCCATAAACCTCTCCTCAATAAGCCTTAGAAGATGAACTGTATCATCGTTTCATTGGTGATCAAAACATTCCCTGTATTGTCTCGCCCGAAAAACAATTCAATAGCTAATCGAATGAGCCCTGCTTGAAAACGCTCAACACTCCGCACTTGCTTTGGGCCGGTGATTTGTAGATCAAATTTTTTTGTGATTTCTAAAAATTCTCAATTCATGATTTTTTTGGGATCAGCTCTATCTGAAACGCCTCCTTAAAGGCATTATTGACGACCAGTGCTTAGGAGATCCTAGGAAATTTAAACGTTAAATTCCCAAAAACAAGGACAAATTCCAAGAAAAAAATCTAAGGTGGGACTAATCAGATCCTAGATAAGGCCTTTATCAATAGGATCCATATGGGGATCACCGTTTGACAATAATTATTTATATACTTATAATTTAACTTAGTCATAAAACGACTATGTTAAATTATAGTGAATTAAATAATTATGGCGGTATATAGAAATTTTGTCGTGGACATTCCCAAGAGGCATGTAACCATTGAAAAACAGTCTGGCGGAAAGCCAGCCTTGGTTAAGTATGTATTGGAGGCACCCTACGATAGACAGAAAGGGTATGCCAGGCCAAGAAGAACCACCATTGGTCATCAGTGCGTCGACAGCAAAATCCGTATGCACCCGACAAGCCAGTATGCGAATATTTTCCCCTCTCTATGGGAACAGATATCGAATCAAACGGCCAAGCCGGCGGTCAAAAAATTTGGGCTATATGCGGCCTGTCAGGCCATCAATTCTGCGACCGGCATTAAAGATATTTTGGACCGATCCTACGGAGTAGATCGGGCAAATGCCATTATGGATTACGCGGTGGGCTCCCTCCTGAGCCATAGTAACGAAGCCTCTTGTCTTTCCAATCGTATGGATCATGAAATGGTCTATTCAAAAGAGATGCACAGCGATAGCTACTACAGTAGACTCTTTGAAGAAGCGATGACCTACGAGCAGGAACTTCAATTCCGACGAAGTTGGGCTCTGAGTTGCAAGAAAGCCGGAGTCGACAGTGTTTGGCTGTGCATCGATGGATCCAATGATGATTGCCAAAGCACGGGAGTGGAGATTGCAGAAAAAGCTCATGCAAAATCCGGAAAAAACATCAACATTGTCAGTTTCACTTACGCAGTAAGCCCACAGGGACTGCCGATCACTTATGATGTTTATCGG
>CANQMZ010000122.1 GCA_947625105.1 uncultured Parasutterella sp. | reverse complement strand
AATTAGTATTGTGGTTAACGTGGGCATTGTATCATAAAAAAGGATTAAAATAAAGATAATTGTTTAACAGTTCCTAAAAGCCACCCGGAGGTGGCTTGTTGACTAACTAAAAATCGGATTAGAAAGTATGTGTCATACCGATGCCGACCTGATAGCCGTTGATGTTGACTTTCTGACCAGCTGTTTCATGCTTATCCAAACCCTTCGAACCATCTGCATAACCAGCATATGCCCAAGCTGTTGTTCTCTTGCTGAGTGGATATTCATAAGCTGCATTAACCGTCCAAGCGCGACGCTTGTCTTCTTTATCTGCTGCTGCACCGTCATTTTTACCTAACAGGTAGCGTACTCCAAACATTGCCGTACCACCAGCGACCGGAGCCTTAGCAGACAAGCCAAATACGTGGTCTTTGGTTCCTTCTGTCTGCCAGTTGTACTGATACGCAAACATCGGTGTAATCATTCCGAAATCATAACCCAAGCCCAAGTTTAACAAGTAAGCAGGGTGATCGTTAGGTGTTTTTACATCGGTTCCCATACCGCCCTTATTATCAATCGCTTCAAAGATTAAGCTGTTAGTAAAGCCACCAAATGTGTACTGGGCGCCAATACCGTAGTAATGGGAGTTTTCAGACCACTTGGAGGCATCTCCGCCGGCGATTTCTTCGT
The DNA here is from genome assembly GCA_947625105.1 of uncultured Parasutterella sp. Taxonomy (GTDB): domain Bacteria; phylum Pseudomonadota; class Gammaproteobacteria; order Burkholderiales; family Burkholderiaceae_F; genus Parasutterella. The sequence continues at coordinate 5,680 of CANQMZ010000122.1, read as the reverse complement.
CCTTATTCTCGTATGACAATCCATTTGAATACATCAAGGAGAACTTAAATCCTCCGAAAACAGGTGAAACATAAGCAATTGCATTGTCAGCACGGCCATTTCCTTTGGCAAGCTTGGTCCAAGAACCTTGGTCAGCATAGGAAGTGCCCAAAGCCCAACCCGTTAGCATGTTGTTAGATTCAACACCTCCGGCTAGTGTACCCAGTCTGCCAAAACCAATTTGGCCGAAACCACCTTGCACATAGAGTTTAGCTTCACGAGAGAATGCGTATTGTCCATCGGCAACACCGTTAGCAACTTGACCATCATCAGCTGCAAACCCCTGTTCAAGGATAAAACCTACTTGGTAGCCATTACCAAGATCTTCCACGCCTTTAAGTCCCCAACGAGAGCCTGAACGTAAACCGGAATTTAAGGTAACTGTATTAGCACTATCTTTCTTACCAAAGATCTTTTGGGAGGACACGGACATGTCAATAATTCCGTAAAGTGTAATATTTGACTCTGCATAAGCAAAAGTGGAAATTGCTCCCAAAGCTGCCAATGCGATAAGTGATTTTTTCATTTGAGTATTGCTCCAATTGAAGTTAGAAACCTTGCTAAAAATTCAAATTCCTAGCAATCAATCAGAGAACTCTCAAAAGTCACTTTCAATAAACTAAAAGCCACCCGAAGGTGGCTTAACTCTAAACGCAGTAGACAAACAAGTTTAGAAGTAGTGAGTCATACCGAGGCCGACTGCCCAACCATTGTAGTTGATGGCTTGGTCGGCACTCATAGCCTTGTCAGCTCCTGGAGCATTCAAACCAAGTCCTTGTAATGTTGCCAGATTCTCACCCTTGTAAAGTTTGTTGCCAATTGACCAACCGCCGTAACCCCAAAGAACGGTTCTCTTGCTAAGCGGATATTCGTAAGCGGCGTTAATTGTCCAAACATTACCTTTGCTGCCTTCATCTTCCCAAGCGGCTTTTGTAGCACCCTTAAGCTTCATTAAACGATAACGAGTTCCCAACATGGCTGTACCACCGCCCACATTGGCCTGCACGCCCAAACCGAATGTATGGGCCTGGAAGAAGTCGTTCTGATTTTGGAACTGATAGGCAAACATCGGTGTGAAAACCCCGATCTGATAGCCGATTCCGAAATTGACTGTATAAAGAGCCTTAGCTTTCTCGGTCGGATCCTTTCTGGTGTAGCCGCTATCTTCGTCATCAGCATTATAAGGCGTCCCTTTATACCCGAAGATCCAAGCGTTCTTTAAATCTTTATTGTCTTGGACTTCAAATGTCAAGATAGAGGTTAAAGCACCACCTGTGTATTTAGCTCCAATGCCGTAGTAATGCTGATTGTCTGACCATTTGTTCTCGTCAGCAGATATTCCATTAGAATAGATAAGGGCTAGCTGTAAACCGCCAAAACTAGGACTCATATAGCCGATCGCATTGTTGACGCGTAACGTACCGGTATAGGCTTCCCAAGCACCTTGTGTGTAGCTAGCACCAAGAGCCCACCCATAGACATAACCGGCAAAAGGACCAACGCCGGAACTTAATGAGCCAAAACGACCAACGTAAGCTGTACCCCAACCCCCGGCTAAACTCAATGAAGCTTCACGGTTAAAACCGCCAGGGGAGGAGCCATCGTCAACATTGAAACCTTGTTCAAGAACGAAACCAACAGAATTGCCATTACCGAGATCTTCTGTTCCTTTGATGCCCCAACGGGACCCCGTTCTCCAACCAGACTTCATAGCAACTGTTGTCGGCGTATCCCAAGAATAATCTGCCCAAGGTTTAGCTCCTTTTGATTTAGCGTCAAACGTCATGCCTGTTCCACTAGTTTTTGGATTCTGAACTACTGCGCCAGCATCAACCCTGCCGTAAAGTGTTACGTTGGATTCTGCAAAGGCGAAAGAAGAGATAGCTCCCAAAACGCCCATCACAACTAAAGTTTTTTTCATTTAAGTATTACTCCAATTGAAGTTAAGAACCTGCTAAAAATTCAAATTCCTAGCAATCAATCAGAGAACTCTCAACAATCCCGTCAATAAATAGAAAGCCGCCCGAAGGCGGCTCGCTAACCGATTAAAAATCAGATTAGAAGGTATGTGTCATACCAATGCCGATGGCCCATCCATTGTATATAACAGCATCAGAGGCGGTAGACATAATTTTTGCGCCTGGAACGGCGAGGTAAGCGGTATCATCACCGTCCGCATTTTCAACTTTTGCTGTATTAGAGGCCGCCAAATACTTACCATCATAGAGCTTGTTGCCAATGGCCCAACCAGCGTAGGTCCAAAGAGTTGTTCTCTTGCTAAGAGGATACTCATAGGCAGCGTTGATTGTCCAAATATTGCCCTTATCATCCAGACCTAAATTGTTAAGAGCATCCTTGGTTTCACCCTTTGTCTTCATCAAACGATAGCGAGTACCCAACATTGCCTTACCGCCTCCAACATTAGCAGCCAAGCTTAGACCAAAAGTATGAGCCTGGAACCAATCGTTTTGGTTTTGGAACTGGTAAGCAAACATCGGAGTGATTGGACCCATCGCGTACTCTAACCCGAAGTTAACGGTATACAGAGCTTTTTGTTTAATACCAGTTGTTTTAGGATTGCTGTCCTTTACGTAGTACAACTTGGTTGCGCCTTTGTTGTCAACCACGTCAAAGATCAAAGATGAGGTAAGACCATGACCAACGTACTTAGCGCCAATGCCGTAATAGTGGCTATTGTCGGACCATCTTGCGTCATCCGTGGTTGTACCGTTTGAGTAGGCAACACCGATCTGTAAACCACCAAAGTTCGGGCTCAAATAACCAATTGCATTGTTTGCACGCAATGTACCTGCAAATGAGTTCCAACTACCTTGGGTAAAGCTAGTACCAAGTGACCAACCAGTCAGCATGTTAAAGCTACCGGTTCCAGAACTCAAAACACCAAATCGACCGAATCCAACCTTACCCCAGTTGCCTGAAGCTTGTAAGGTGGATTCACGGTAGAAGGCTGTTCCAGCTGATGACTCGCCGCCATTGTCAAAGTTAAAACCTTGTTCAAGGACAAAGCCGACTGAATTGCCACCGCCGAGGTCTTCTGTACCCTTAATGCCCCAACGAGAACCTGTTCTGAATCCGGAATTTAATGAAACTGTTGTTGGTGTGTCCCATGTTTTCGCACCAAACTTATCCAATTTTCCACTTGTTTTGGCATTTTGAACGACAACACCGGCATCAATCACCCCGTAAAGTGTGACCTGTGACTCCGCCAAAGCCAAACCTGCAAAAGCACCTAATGTGGCCATTGCGATTAAAGTTTTTTTCATTTGAGTATTGCTCCAATTGAAGTTAGAAACCTTGCTAAAAATTCAAATTCCTAGCAACAATCGGGGCATCCTCAATACTTTTTGCCAAAGCAAAAAGCCACCCGGAGGTGGCTTTCTGTTGAAATCTACGGAAAATTTTCTCTAGGTTATTAGATAAACAATCCTGCAAAAAGACCAAACACAATGGTTGCAACAACAGTCAATACTGCACCAGCCTTAACCATCTGCATAATGTGAATTCGCCCAGTGCTAAACACAATGGCATTAGGTGGCGTACCAACAGGCATCATGAAAGCGCAAGATGCTGACAGAGCCACGACCATCAACAGTTTCTCTGGAGAAATTCCCATAGGCTCAGCCGCAGAGGCTAACAGTGGCATCATCGTAGCCGCCAAGGCCGTGTTGGAAGTAAAGTTACTGGCTAACATAACCATGAGAGCTACGCCAACCAAAATCAGCCATTCTGGCAAGCCCGCAAGGACTGCTGCATTGGCACTGATGATCTTTCCGCAACCCGTTGACTGTAGTCCGGCAGCCATTGACAGACCGCCGCCAAATAGAAGCAACACACCCCAAGATAAGTCTTTAGTGTCGCTCCAATCCAAAACATTGTGACCCTTTGAATAAGGAATGCAGAATAATGAAATTCCGCACAGCATGGCAATGCTTTCATCAGTCAGTGAACTGAAAGGTTTAACTCCCATGATGGTGATTGGTCGGATAAAAGCGCCAAAACTCCACAGAATCACCGCAACAAGGAACACAAATAGGACAATCTTTTCGCCTCGGCTCAAAGGACCAAGAGCATCAAGCTCGGACTGAACCCATTCGGCTCCGCCTTTGATTTCAGAGATGGTGTTACGGAAAATCACTTTGGTCAAAATAAACCACGCAAGAGGCAACATGATCAAAGTAATTGGCATACCGACCTTCATCCAGTGGGCTAGAGAGATTTCCGTATGGTAGTTTTGTTCCATGAACCGCTGGAAAATGCCATTGGGTGGAGAACCAATGATTGTGGCCATACCACCGATGGTCGCTCCGTAAGCAACGGCCAAAAGGATAGCCACACCAAAATTCTGCTCATCCTCTGTAACCTTTGGATCCGATGTTGAACGAACCAGGGCCAAAACAGCCATAGCAATTGGAGCCATCATAGCTGCCGTCGCAGTGTTAGAAACCCACATGGACAAAACGCCGCTGGCTAGTAAGAAGCCTCCGACAATAGCCCCTGAAGATGTTCCGACATATTTTAATGTCGTCAGGGCGAGTCTCTTGTCAAGATGCCATCTTTGAACTCCGATAGCCAGCATAAAACCACCCATGAATAGGAAGATGGTGTTAGAGGCATAAGGAGACATTGCTTGAGCAGGTGTCGCTATTCCCAGTAGGGGGAACAAGGGGATCGGAAGCAGTGATGTCACAGGGATAGGGACGGGTTCGAAAACCCACCACAGAGCCATCCAAACAACAACAGCAAGACAGGCTTTAGCCGCTTTTGGAAAAGCCGCGGCTTGACCGTTTATTTCGGTGTAGGTGTCTGGAAGAATGAAAAAAACGATCAATGCAAGGATCGGTGCTCCGAACAAGAAAAACCGCTTTACACCGACAGGGAATGAACCAATTTCTGAAGCCATGATGCAATTAAAAGTAATTGTTAGTTAAATTAGGAAATACCCAAAGTAGTTTAGTCAGCCGTTTTGCTAACAAAACAAAATTTCAGACAATTTTTCTTGATTCTGGACTTTTTCTTCCACATGGTAGATACTAGATTCCATATTGTGGTTAAATTATGTCTAAATGACTTTCTTCGCTTCTGACAATTAGAATTCTCGTCGAGATAATTTGAACCTCTTGAAAGGAATTTACCCACATGGTTGATAATCCGAGAGAGAAAATAATCGCTACGCTTAATGAGTACGGGATTCCTTTCGAAATCCACGACCATGAGCCGATTCAGACTGTCCTTGAAGGGCAAAAAATTGCCGAGGAAATTGGCTCCTCATGTTGTAAATCCCTCTTGGTCAAAAACAAGAATAGATTTTTTCTTTTTGTTTTGGAAAGCCACAAACGTTTCAATTCTAAGGAAGCCGCCCGTTTTCTTGGCACTGGACACTTATCCTTTGCCAGCCAAGAGGACCTTGGGCAATTAATGGAAACTTTTCCTGGAGCAGTGAGTCTGCTAGGGTTGATCTTTGACGAAGACCAAAGGGTGGAACTTATACTTGATCCTGAGGTTCTAGAGGCTGAATACATCGACTGCCATCCCAATAGCAATGACTGCAGTCTGAAGATCTCGCAAGAAGCCTTAAAAAGGCTGCTTACGGTTTTACAGAGAACATACCGCCTGTTCAAAT
>CANQMZ010000121.1 GCA_947625105.1 uncultured Parasutterella sp. | reverse complement strand
AAAGATATTCAACATGATTACCGAGACGCTTAAAAAACGAGGGTTGTTGTTAAGCAGGGGAACGATAGTGGATGCCAGTTTCATTGATGCTCCGAGTTCAACGAAGAACCTATCGAAGAGTAGAGATCCGGAGATGAGTTCAGGAAAGAAGGGTAACACATATCACTTTGGCATGAAGGTGCACATCGGAGTAGACAAACACAGCGGGATTGCCCATACCATGACAACCACAGGGGCAAATGTTCACGACATCGTTGAAGTCGACAAGCTCAGGAGAAAAGATGATCGGGAGGTCATGGGAGATGCCGGTTATATAGGGATGGAAAAGAGAAAAAGTGCCGATCCGGAACAAATAACCTATACGGCGGCTAAGCGTTACAGGCAAAGAAAGAAAATGGACGAGCACCAAAAACAAGCTGAACACATCATCAGCTCGGTGCGTTGTAAAGTTGAGCATGTATTTCACAGAATCAAGTGTCAGTTTGGTTACCGAAAAGTTCGTTACAGAGGTCAATATAAGAATAAGTGCCGCCTAGAGATGCTTTTGGGCTTGGCGAATGTGCTGATTGCTGACTGTTATGAGCGGAGAACTGCGTGTGCGTTGTAGGAGTAGTGTGCCTATATGTCTCGGGAGGCCCCGAAAATAGGAGCTAAAACGGCCATAAACTAACAAAACTTGTTAAAAAGCCTAAAAATTCACTTCTCAAGGAGTGAATGTTTGGGAGTTCTCTATTCGTGCAGAGCCTCCCTAACGAGAGGAGAGGATCGTTTTTCTAGGAAGATTTTGGGGAGGATAGGGTTGCTATGGTGAAAAGTGAGTTTAAAATTATATGGGACGGTACGGGTTGAATTTTATGTTCCCAATTAGAATCGGCCAAATAGGTTGGACAAAAATCAGCGAACTAAAATCAGCCGCTTTCAGGTTTTGATTCGTATTTGAAAGGTTAGGGCTCGACATGAATACCGGAATCTACGATGAAGTAATTAGATTGCACGACATGGGATTATTGAGCCCAATCTTGGCGGATAGGACAACTGAGAAAAATATTATCTGGGCAACGGAAGCGTATAAGAACCTTGGTGATGATTATCTTCGAGATAAAGAAATAACAGAAGATTCGCTGTTACGAGCACCTTTCCGTCTTTCGAGTCGAGTTGAAAAAGACAGGCTTGAGCAATCTGAAAGAACAAAAACACACGCTGAAGTCTTTACTCCCTTGTGGGTAGTAAAGAAAATGAATGAATATTTGGATACTGAGTGGTTTGGATATGAAGGAGTTTTTGAGGGAAAAAGGGTAGTCTTTCCCGAACAAAAAACTTGGCAGCAATACGTGGATTCAAGAAGACTAGAAATAACCTGCGGAGAGGCGCCTTTTTTGGTCAATAGATATGATGCCTCAACAGGAGAACAGGTACCGGTGGAAAAAAGAGTGGGCTTGTTAGATCGTAAGCTCAGAATTGTTTGCGAGAATACTTCGTCAGAGGAAGACTGGCTCGGATGGGCTTATAGGGCTTTTGAATCCACTTATGGTTTTGAGTTTCAAGGTGATAATCTTCTGTTAGCGAGAATTAACTTGCTACTTACCTTTGAAGACTTTATCTCGGAGAAACTGAAACGCAGGCCAACCCGTGAAGAATATCTCAGATTAATAAAAATTATCACGTGGAATCTTTGGCAAATGGATGGTCTGACAGGGACCATTCCCTACTGTGACTTGGAAGATTCACAGCTTGATATGTTTGATCTGAATGATGATTCCAAACCATCTAAAGCTGTGTATACAGCGTGTAAAATTTTCGATTGGCGTGCAACTAAAAGTATAACTTTCGAAAAACTAAAGGAGAATCATAGTAAATGAGGTTCGATTTCATAATTGGCAATCCACCCTATCAAGATGAGTCCGTAGGTGACCAAAAAGCTTTTGCCGCTCCTATATACGATAAGTTTATGGATGAAGCATACAAAGTTTCAGATAGAGTTGAGCTGATTCACCCAGCCAGATTCTTGTTTAATGCGGGTGGTACGCCAAAAGAATGGAATGAGAAAATGTTGAGAGATCCTCATTTTAAGGTTTTATATCACGAGCAAAACAGCAGCAAAGTTTTTATAAATACCGATATTAAGGGAGGAGTTGCGATTACCTACCGAGATAGAGGAAAGAATTTTGGTGAAATAGGGATATACACGGCTTTTGACGAATTGAACGAGATTTTGAAGAAAGTCACGTGCCACCACGACTTCTCATCGTTTAGTCAACTTATCTATAACAGAGGTCTGTATCGTTTTTCAAAAATTATTTACGATGACCATCCTCAAGAGATGAAACAGTTTACAGATTCTCGTGTTGGCGCAAGCTCATTTGAGCGTCTCCCTGAACTGTTTATGAAAGAAAAACCGGAAGACGGTATCGAGTATATTCGGGTATATGGACTGTTACGTGCTTCTCGTGAATATCGGTGGTTCAGGAAGGATTACGTAAAATATGTCGATAACTTGAATAAATACAAGGTATTTGTTCCCGCTGCGAATGGGTCTGGTGCTTTGGGTGAAGTTCTATCAACGCCCCTAATCGGGCAGCCCCTAATCGGGCAGCCCCTAATCGGGCATACAGAAACCTTTTTGTCGATAGGGTGTTTTGAGTCTGAGGGTGAAGCAGAGGCCTGCTTGAAGTATATAAAATCTAAATTTGCTCGAGTAATGCTGGGTATCCTTAAAATTACTCAGCATAATTCTGCTGAGAAGTGGGAATATGTTCCCCTCCAGGATTTCACTTCTACCTCTGATATAGACTGGTCAAAACCCATTCCAGAAATTGATCAACAACTCTACAAGAAGTACGGTTTGGATAAGACAGAAATAGATTTTATTGAAACCCATGTAAAGGAGATGGTTTGATGCAAAGTGTCTCAATTCAACCGTTTGTGCAGGTTCGCCCCATGATTTATTGTTATACCACTCCTGGTGTTACCTACCATGAAGGATGGGTGAAAATCGGCTATACCGAAAAGCAGAAAGCATCCGATCGGATTGCTCAACAACTTCACACGCCTGACATTCGTTTTAACATTGAATGGAAAGAACCAGCTCAGTATAAGGATGATGAGGGTGCTTGGTTTACTGATCACGACTTCCATAACTATTTGACTAGACAAAGAAATGTCCGTCGTGAACCTGGAAAAGAGTGGTTCCAAATCCAACCCAAAAAGGCGAGAGACTACTTTAATGATTTTGCCGACAGAAAATCTGTTTATAAAGACGATGAGCATGTCGATTACCAACTTCGAGCAGAACAGGAAGAGGCCGTTAGGAAAACCAAAGAATATTTTGAGAGCGGGGGAGAAGAGTTCCTGTGGAATGCTAAGCCAAGGTTCGGAAAGACGCTGACTGCCTACGATCTTATTCGCCAAATGCGATTTAAAAAGGTTTTGGTGGTAACAAATAGACCGAGTATCGCAAATTCCTGGGCTGACGATTTCAATAAATTTATCGGTTGGAGAGGGGAATTGTGTTTTGTTTCCGAATTGGATTCAATACGAAACAAAAAGGGTGTTTTAACACGTGATGAATTCGTGGGGCATGGTAAAGTCTCTCAAAAGTCACCTTCAGGGAATCCGATTGGGTTTGTAGAATTTGAGTCCCTCCAGAACCTCAAAGGATCGGTTTATTTCGGCGGTAACTTTGACAAACTTGAATGGTTAGTTGCAAAACATAAGGATGCACAGGGTAGAATCGTTGAAGGCTTAACTTTCGATCTGCTTATAGTAGATGAAGCTCATGAAGGAGTCGACACGTTTAAAACCGACCGTGCCTTCGACAATATTGCACGTCGCCATACGCTCTATTTATCGGGTACTCCGTTTAAAGCATTAGCCGATGGCAGATTTGACGATGATCAGATTTTCAACTGGACTTACGTGGACGAACAAGAAGCTAAAACACATTGGAGTGGGGAATCATTCAACCCTTATGAACGTCTTCCTCGGCTTGCGATGTTCACTTACCAGTTATCCAACATTATTACAGAAAAAGTCCAACGGGGAATAGACTTGGATGACATCGGCAATGTAGATTACGCGTTTGATCTGAATGAATTTTTTGCCACAGATGAAAATACTGGAAAATTCATCCACGAAAACGACATCTTGAAATTTCTTGATGCCTTGACAATACAAGAAAAATATCCTTTCTCCTCGGAAAAGCTTCGAAAAGAACTGTCACATACTTTATGGCTACTTGACCGAGTTAAATCGGCAAAGGCATTGGCGAGGCTTCTAAAGTCCCATAGGGTATTTTCTGAGTATGAGGTCGTTGTTGCAGCCGGGGACGGTTCTCTTGGAGAGGATGATGATAAACTAAGAGAGACTTCTTTTAACAGAGTAAAGAAGGCTATTAAAGAAAATGACAAAACCATTACCTTAAGTGTCGGGCAGTTGACGGTTGGCGTTACCATTCCTGAATGGAGTGGCGTGCTGATGCTCTGCAACATGAAGAGTCCTTCCTCCTACATGCAAGCTGCATTTAGAGCCCAAAATCCCTATAGGTTCCAACGTCTGGATGATTACGGCAGACCTGAAACATTTGTCAAAGATACCGCTTATGTTTTTGACTTTGATCCTGCCAGAACACTGGTAATTTTTGATGAGTTTGCAAACAATCTAAGCCCTGACACTGTCGGTGGTAGAGGCACAACAGAAGACCGGAAAGTCAAAATTGGAAAACTCCTCAATTTTTTTCCTGTTCTTGGAGAAGACAGTGACGGGAAGATGGTTGAACTAGATGCTCAGAAGGTACTCTCTATTCCGAGACGGTTAAAGAGCGCCGAAGTTGTTCGCCGTGGCTTTATGTCCAACTTCCTTTTTCAAAACATAAGTAATGTATTTGGAGCGCCCGCAGTAGTTAAAGATATTCTTGAAAAACTTACCCCAGCCCATGAAGAAAAAATTTCTAGAAAGAAGACTGATCCAATAGAGAATATCGAAGGTGCACCTGTAGATAAAGATGGCAATGAAATTGTTCCAAACGAAATCGTTATAGGGAAATCTCAGGAACTGTTTGGTAATAAGGTATACGAGGTTTTGATTGAAAACACACAAACCGACTTAACAAACATTAAAAACACCTCTTCAACTGAGCTTGACCAGCTAGACAAAAATGTAAATAGTCTCATCGATGGGGTTATTGCGTCTGTGAATGCTGACATAATATCGCCAGTCAGAGAAGCTTACAAACTTAGAAAGTCGGAATCGAAAAATTTAGAAAAGCAGATTAGCAATGAGATTAGAAATCCACTGGCTAAACTAAAAGATGATTTGGTTCAACAAGCGAAAATCGCAGAAACTCAGAAAGCTCGTTTATTAGCCGAAGCGGAAACTGAAAAAGATGTGGAGTCTGCACATGAAGCCTGTAGAAGGACCATCGAGCAGGCGCTTGATAACTTCAAAGAATCAACTCAAAAAACAATAGACGAGATTATTAAAAAAACTCCAAACGAAGTGATAAAGAGGGTGGAGACAAACAATGCTATAAAAGAAAAACGTTCAATTGAAGACTCGGTCAGAGATCATTTGAGGGGATTTTCAAGGACAATCCCGAGTTTTATCATGGCTTATGGCGATGAACAACTGAAGTTGGCCAATTTTGACGAGTACACCGAAGATGATGTCTTTAAGGAGGTAACTGGAATTACAGAAGATGATTTCCGTTTCTTGCGTGATGGTGGGGATTACATCGATGAGGCCACAAAGCAGACTGAGCACTTTAAAGGTCACTTGTTCGATGAGACTGTATTTGATGATTCCATTAAAGAATTCTTGAAAAAGAAATCTGACCTCGCCGATTATTTTGATGAAAAATTGAAAGAAGACATCTTTGACTATATTCCTCCACAGAAAACCAATCAGATATACACGCCACGTTGGGTGGTGGAGAAAATGGTTGATTTTTTAGAGGAAGAAAATCCGGGATGTTTCGATGACCCGACAAAGACCTTCGCCGACCTTTACATGAAGTCAGGTCTGTATATTGCCGAGATCGTTAAACGCTTGTATAACAGTAGAGGGCTTAAAGAGAAATTCCCCGATAAGAAAGATCGTATCCGTCACATAATGCAGAATCAGGTTTATGGCATGGCACCATCTAGGATCATTTACCTTATTGCAACGAATTATATTTTAGGATTTGATGAAGCCTTGAAAGCAGAGACCATCAATTTTATCCAGGCCGATGCGGCAGATGCCGCTAAGAAAGGCAGGCTCAAAGAACTTGTGGATGAAAAATTTGGGGACTAGAATCCACAAGCAAGAATGCTGTTATATTTCTGGTTCTAGTGTTTAATTGTAAAAATTAGCATTATTATAGTATAATTTGGCTTTCTTGATAGGAGCCAACTATGAGCCGTCGAGCACCAACCATCAC
>CANQMZ010000120.1 GCA_947625105.1 uncultured Parasutterella sp. | reverse complement strand
TTGTCAACAACACAGTACCAACCATCCTCCTGTAGAAGCTTTTCAACCAATTCTGTCTTTTGTTTGGCCAAGCTATGAGCCAGCAGAAAGCCGTTTTTTTCTTTCGACAGCTCCAGCAGATTACCCTGGGTGTTTAAGCCATTGTCGGCCACCATGACGATGTTGCTTATATTGAATTTGCGCTTTAATTCCTGGGTGCATTGTCGCATGGTTGTTTTTTCTGAACGGTTTCCCCGATAGACTCTGAAATCAATTGGGATTCCATCGCGATCCATGACCAAGGCAACCGATACGATGGGATCAGGTCGGTGCTCCATCCTTAAAGTGCTGCTGGCGTTGCGGGTTATCTCTTCAATGATGGCCTTCTTCTGCTCTTCAGTGGCCTTTTCGCCAAGCATGACCAGTTTTTTCGCTATCTTCATCACCAACTTCTGTTGGTCGTTCCAGGCGGTTTCGTACCAACTGTTGGTTACGTCATAAAAAACCAAAGATACATCCCGAGGCCCCATCTGTTGCAACGAGTGGTTGACTCCTTTGAGAATGGCCTCCTGATTCTCAGCGACAAAGCTAAGCATTCGATACAGCTGATGCAGTTGGGCATGATTGACCGGATTGCCGACCCAGCGGCTTCTGTTTTGAAAATGGCTCAGGTGTGAACATGGACAAACAATTCGATTCATCACGGTCTGCCACAGCAATTCTGACGCATCGAATTCAATTTTGCTCAGTTTCTGTCGGTAATCCGTGACTTGTTTGATCTTGAGCCAATCCACCCAAATGGGACGTAAAACATAATTGGCGTAATTCAAAATCGGAAAGCCGGCGAAGCACCTTCCCTGTTTTGTGTATCGCCGGATATAGGTTTGCGTCTGCTCGGTGACGATTTGATAGGGTGTCTCGTTCCTAAGGCTGGCCCTAAGCTTCTCAATGGCCTGAGGATCCTTGGCCAGCAACTGTTTCTTGCTGCCCAGGCAACGGACGATGTGCGTGGTGCTGCTCCACGAGCCATCGGCTTTTTTATACCTCTTGCTGTGTCCGGCGTACAACCGATCGCCTCTTGTGACCAAAAACATGGAAGCCTCCTAATTTTTGGGCATTATAGTACATTATTTACCTATAGTTTACCTATTATTAAAAAAATAATTTTGGGCAAGATTCTCCCCACAGACCCCTTACTGTCAAAGACAGGTTTGAAAGAACTTGACTTTAGATTGGCAACAGAGTGGTATTTTGGGTAGAGATACCAAGGAGAAAAAAGTGCGTAAAAAGAGAGGGAGGCTGTGCTCCCTTTCTGGGACGATGTTTATTCAAAAAAAGCCGACTAAGGGGTTTTAAAACCAAAACTATGGCATTGTGCGCAGTAATCGGCCGTGGCTTGATGTTGCACATGGCACAGAGCGCAATCAAGCTCATTACCATAATGAGGAGAAACGTGAGGATTCTGAGGCTTCACATTTTTTGTCTTCTCTGCTACTTCTTTAGGGTTGTGACACTGCTTGCATTGGTCGATAGAAGGGTACTGTACCTCCTTATTTGCTCCGTGACAGGCTTCGCATTTGACTCCTTTTTGGACATGGCGGTCCGCGCCAAAATTGTCTGCAAAAGCAGTTGAAGAAACTATCAAAAAAACCGCTGAGACAGCAAAAAGTAGTTTGTTCATTATTGTTTTCTCCTTCATAGATAAGCCGCCGGCTATGGTATCGGCGGCTTATCACTAGGTTTTACACTTAAACATTAAACGCTAAGTTTACTGTCCTTTGGCTGCCTTTTGACCAGCAATACGGCCGTTGACCAAGCAGTCAAGGATGGCCACTGAGCCAAGACGGACGGCACCGTGGACGGCACCGACGGATTCGCCAGCTGCGTAAAGTCCGGGGATAGGTTTGTCTGTGCGGACATCAAGGACATGTGTGTCAACGTCTGTTATCAAGCCGCCCATACAGTGGTGAACCTTCGGCTGCAACTCGCCAACATACCAAGGGCCTTCAACCATAGGCACTTGGTCGTTGTTGATGTAGCGACCCCACTTCGGATCTTTCTTAGCTTTGACGTACTCGTTGAATTCAGCGATTTCTTTCTTGAGCTGAGCTTCATCAATTCCGACTGCCTTGCACAGTGCCTCGATAGTGTCGTATTTCTCAACAATCTTTCTTTCAAGCATTTTTTCAAGGAAGCCAGGGCGCTGTGCTTTCAAAGCCTTGACGTTCGGTTCATTGGCGATGGCGTAGCACTTGTTGCCATTGGCTTGCTCAACCATGATGGCGTCTGCACGAACTTTACGGTTAGCCAATTCGTTGACGAAACGCTTGCCTTTAGAGTTAGCCCACAAACCGTACTCGGCAGCGGCTGTTTGGTTGTACTGCCAACCAATGCCCATGCCTTTTTCTCTTGGATTGCCCCATGGTCCGCACTGGATCCAGTCATTTTGCGCTTGCAAGCAGCCGATTGCAGATGTATCGCGCCAGAGTTCAGATGTGGCGCCGGGCTGGTTGGTTGTGTCAAGATCGGCAGTGAGTTTCGGATCTTGGATGGTTCTGTATGGAACGTCTGCAGAGAAACCTCCATAGCAGAGGACAACGCCCTTGTTAGCCTTGATGAATTTCTGTTTGCCTGAATTGGCATCAGGGAAGCGATAACCTTCTCTGACTTCAACACCCTCAACACCTTCCGGTCCACGGATGATGTGGGCTACGTAGGTTCGTGTGCGAAGTGGTACGCCGAGTTCTTTAATTTTTTCCAACTCTTTAGTAACGATGCCTGAGCCGGATCCGTTCTTTGTTGTTACATAACGTGGAACGGAGTGGCCACCTTCCTGTCCGATGGCGTCCGGTAGCCATTCAACACCGAGCTCTTTGACGGTCCACTCGTAGTTCGGAAGCGCTGCCTCAGCAATTAAGCGCACTTTCTTCGGGTCGTTCATGTAGTTACCAGCGACCAGAATGTCTTTTTCAAGCAGGTCAATGGAATCTTCAATTTTGTGAAGTTTCTGCTGAGGACAACCGGTAGCTGTCAAAATACCGCCGTTAATGATTGAGTTACCACCTGGAGTAGGCATTTTTTCGAGAATGACCACATCGGCACCAGCTTTCTTGGCCTCAATGGCGGCAGCTAGACCGGCAAAGCCAGAACCGATTACGATGACATCGTGGGCTTCATCCCATTTGCGTTCGGCTGTCTGCGCGTGTGCAACAGACAATGTACCGAGGGAAGCGGCGACAACACCAGTGGTTTTCAAAAAGTTACGACGAGATAAATCAGCCATTTTTTCTCCTTGATAAAAGATAGGTTTGCTTCTGTATAAAAAGTACAAAAAATACGAAGCTATATCCTCTAAAAAATCCAATCAAGACATATGACTATGTCTGATTGAGAATTATTCTCATACTTTCAAAACTCTTAAGTCAAGACGGGGGGGGGGAGATTTGATCATAGTACAATATTTAATATAATCAAATAGATGTGTAATTACTGGAATGTAACTAGTTACAATTTAGGGATTGTTCTATACACATCAATGGTATTTTTTTATACAAAACTAGGTATAAACCTATCACCTGATAATGCTATCCCTTTATGAAATCAGCAGTTTACCTCAATCATCAATCGAGAAAAAACGGAAATATCAACGGTAAAACTTGAAGGATCTTCAAAGTCCCTTCCACGCAAGTCGCTACCATGCTAGAGGAGATAATTGCAATAAATACAAAATGACAGCGAAACAAGGTAATACCAATCCTTATGCGAAAAGTTATTGATGCCCCTGCAGAAGTTATCGTGTGGGTGGCAATGCCATCACAAATATTTTCATTTTTGGTTGCTTTGTGTGCCTTACCTTTAAAGGGTAGAAACATTACTTATCAATTGACAGAACCATTTATCGCAAATAACGTTTCAGAATTAACAAGAGAGTATAATCATGGACCTTACCTCTGATCCTTTATGGATCATTTGACCTCATGCCCGGCGATCCCTCCGGGCTCTTTTTTCATGAAAGTCAGTGATTTTGAGGCAAACACACCCCTGCATTGCTGCATAACAGGTCGCCACCAACGAGAGTATAACCGATTTGAAGCTGCAAACACTCTCAAGTTGTAACAAGCGGATTGGCCTCAGGCCAATCCGCCCCACCGACTTTCATCCATGGGGATGAAAATCGCTTTTCATATCGTTTTTTACACGAATAAACAAGGCCGACCAAAAGGTCGGCCAATGATCCTTGCTATGGGAATGTTAAAAACGCTTTATGACCAAGGTTTCTCCTTGGCAGCGTTGGCTCCAGCAATACGGCCGTTAACCAAGCAGTCCAGCGTGGCGCAAGAACCCAAACGGACGGCTCCATGAACTCCGCCTGTGGATTCTCCAGCTGCGTAAAGCCCAGGAATGGGTTTGTCGGTGGAAATGTCAATGGCTTGACCGAGTTGGTTGGTTTCAATGCCGCCCATGCAATGATGAACCTTCGGCGAAAGCAATGAACAATACCACGGACCAGTTCCGATCGGTTTCGCATTCT
Source organism: uncultured Parasutterella sp. (assembly GCA_947625105.1). GTDB lineage: Bacteria > Pseudomonadota > Gammaproteobacteria > Burkholderiales > Burkholderiaceae_F > Parasutterella. The sequence goes on along the minus strand of CANQMZ010000120.1, from coordinate 2,127 downwards.
TGGTAAATGGTCTACCCATTTCATCGCCGCTTCCTTTGGCTAAGGCGGCGTTGTAATCTGCAATGGTCTTTTTAAGAGCGTCTAAAGGAATCTTGTATTGAGCCGCAAGAGCTTCAAGCGTGTCAAATTTGTGGACAACTTTTTTATCAAGCATCTTGTCCAAAATTCCTTTGCGGGTTTGATTAATTGAAAGATCCACAGCATTCTGGTCTGAGAGAGCAATACAGGGTTGTCCTTTGTTGTTATTGTTAATGACAGCATCGGCACGGACTTTACGGTTAGCTAGCTCATTGACGAAACGTTTTCCCGTTGAGCAATTAACCCAAACCCCCATAGTTGCAGCAGCGCCCTGAGCAAAGTAGAGCGCAATACCCATGCCTTTTTCCTCGGGTGAATTCCATGGACCACATTGAATCCAGTCGGTCTGAATCATATTGCAGCCGATCCTTGATGCTTCACGCCACAGCTCAGAAGTGGCGCCAGGCTGATTGGTGGTGTCGAATTTTTCAGTAAGTTTGGGATCAAACTTCATCCTAAACTTAACATCAGCCCCAAAGCCGCCGTGGCAGAGAACGACTGCCTTTTTTGCCTTCAAGTACTGTACTTTTCCCGAATCAGGTTTACCAAAACGATAGCCATTTCGGACTTTGACACCTTTGACCCTGCCATCTGAGTCCCTAATAATCTCTTCAACATAACACCTCAGTCTGACGGGAACACCAATCTTTTTAGCGTATTCAAGCTGTTTGTTCACAATGCCGGAACCCAAACCGTTGCTGGTGTAAACATGACGAGGTACGGAGTGTCCGCCTTCCTGACCCACTTTACCGTCAACGAATTCAACTCCAATTTCTTTGACCAGCCATTCGTAGGTGGGGAGCGCCGCTTGAGTTGTTGTTTTCACTTTTTCAGGATAGTTGTATCCCATACCTTCACGGATCATGTCTTCTGCAAGTAATTCCGGAGAATCCTTGATGCCGAGATCTTTTTGGAATTTTCCGCCCGGGACCGAAAGTATTCCGCCGTTGATGGTGGAGTTGCCTCCGGGAGAGGGCATTTTTTCAAGTACGATGACATTGCCGGCACCCTGATTCTTGGCTTCGGTTGCGGCTGCTAGTCCGGCAAAACCGCTTCCAATGACTATGACATCAAACTCTTCGTCCCATTTCTTCGGCATGGGATCGTGGGCTTTAGCTTGTACGCAAGTAGAGATGGAACCGACTGCGGCGGCGGTCGCAGCAAGGAAAGAGCGACGATTCAAAGAAGTCATTACTTTTTCTCCTTAAGAAATATTGAGTTAGGTTTAACCTTACTTCGAAATAATACGTTGAAGAATTTATTTTTAAAATGGCAAACTAAAATATTAATTGTGGTTTTTACAAATTATTTTTCTTTTGGGGTGCCTCAATGGACGCTAGTAAGAATGTTGCCATATGGTCTTTGTTAGAAAAGCTTGGTGAAGGTAAGGGTTTTGCTGCCGCTTCAATTGATTTGGATAAAGACTTGCCTGCGTGTTCCCGTCAGATTAAGCAGTTAGAAAAATCTCTTGGCATCAAATTGATTGATCACCATCAACGTCCGGCCCAACTGACCAATGAGGCCCTGCGGATCATGCCGGCTGTCCGTGGACTGCTTCGCTCTTTTGAAGTACTTGAAAACAGTATTCAATCAGTAAAGCAGGAGGAAGTGGAAATTTATTTCAGTATTCCCGTCAATATTTCTCGTAACTCGTTCAGAAAGTCGCTTGCGCAATACAAGAAACTGGATCCTAAATTCAAAGTTCACGTTCTTTCTGACATGGATCATCAAGATCTGCTAGAAAGAAAAGTAGATTTGGTCTGCCTGCCTTATTGCCCACCGACGGAAGGGCTCATCGTCTGGCCTGCTTACAAGGCTGTTAACCTAATGGCGGCAACGCCCGTCTATATCCAACAGCACGGCAATCCCCAAACTCCATATGAGCTAAAAGACCATCAGTTGATACTCCGTGAATCTAGGCACTATCCTATGACGCGTTACTTGGTATGCGACTCGGAAAAATGCCCTTTGGGTTACAAAGAAATTATTTTTAGCGGCGATGTTTTAACAGGAAAAGAAATGCTCTTGGCCGGCGAAGGGATTTCCGTT
>CANQMZ010000119.1 GCA_947625105.1 uncultured Parasutterella sp. | reverse complement strand
CGACGGCTCATAGTTGGCTCCTATCAAGAAAGCCAAATTATACTATAATAATGCTAATTTTTGCAATTAAACACTAGATCTCGTTGACTAAAAACCCTTAAAACTAACCGAGACTAGCCTCTCGTAGGTTACTCCTACAGAAAACGTAGAAAGGTCGGTAGGTACAACATTCTTACAATTAGCCCCAAGAATTGAGCTACGGTTAAAGCTTTTCCTGCCAGCCCTCGCTAGGGCCAGCTTGGAAAATCGGCAAAATTGGGTCAGCTCCATCATCCAGACCAACCAGAGACAACGCCGTCAGCAGACAGAGCTGCGGTCCTTCAAACGAGCGTAACGGCTCATACCACTCCTGCAAAGAATGGTTGAATCCCTCGCGGCCTCCCGCACCCAAGGTTGTTGACGGAATACCCAAAGACATCGGTACATTCTGATCCGTGGAAGCGGACATATACTCATTGAGCTCGATACCAAGCACTTTTTGAGCCGAACGGGCCGCCTGCAAGATCGGACTCGAATGATTTAACGCGCCGGCAGGACGATTTCCCATATTGGTAATCTTGTACTTGATCTTGAATTCTGGATCTTTCACGCCCCAACGAGCGTTTTCCTGTTCACAGCCCTCTTCAACTAAGGGCAATGCCATATCCACAAGCCTGTCAAGCATCTCTCCATTTTCACTTCTTAGATCTAGCCCCAATTCGGCGTGTTCAGCAATAGCATTGATTGCCGAGCCTCCTTCAATCGTTCCAATGGTAAAAGTCGTTCTTGGAGTTTCTGGCACTTTCATGTTGGAAATTAGCGCACCTACACGGCAGAGGGCCTGTGTCGCACTAGGATACTGTCCGAAATTGAGATAGCTATGACCGCCCGGGCCGTCAAATTCGATCTTGTAGCGTTTGCTGCCCGTTGAACCGTAAAGAATTCTTCCTGGGTTGGCACCATCAATGGCAACAAACCCGTCAATATGAATTCCAGAACTGTAAAAGAGTTGCTTAACACCTCTTAAGTCTCCTTCAGCTTCTTCTCCAACCGAGCCGATAAACAGGATGTCGCCTTGGGTTTTAATGTCATGGCTGACAATGGAACGTAAAACTTGAAGCATGCAGGCTAAAGCACGCGAAGCATCAGAGATCCCCGGAGCATAGAGTTTGCCATTTTGCCTCCTAACATGGATTTTGATGTTCTCTTCAAAGGCATTGTCCATATGGGCACACAGAGCAATGACAGGCGCAGTGGGAGTCGTCCCCGGATAGCGGGCAATGACATTACCTACAGGATCAATGCTCGCCTTAAGACCGTAAGAACGGATTTTCTCTTTGATGAGTTCCGCTCTTGCTTGCTCTTTCATGGTAGGAGCCGCTGTTTCGCAAATCTCAATCTGCTCTTCCACAGTAAAAGGTTCCTGAAGTACCGTCTCTTCAAGTGCTTTCTTGACCTTGGGATCGTCGTAAACCTGTTGCACAGTTTGCAAAATCGTTTCATCCAAAGGATATTTTTTTGTCAATTGCTTCATAGCAGAGCTCCGATAGATTATGGTACCAAGATTAACCTAATGGAAAAGCGGCTTAAAGCTTTTCAGCTAGATTTTCTCTGAATAATGAATCGATATACCCCTTCGTGTTTTTCTGAGGAAAGTAATTTATTTCCTGTCTGATCAGCAAACTGACTAAGATCCCTTTCCGCATGTGGATCGGTCGCTAAAACGCACAGCTTCTGCCCAGGTTGCATATTAGAAAGAACCTTTTTAGTCCTTAGCATCGGCATCGGACAACGTAGCCCTTTTACGTCCAGCATTTCATCGTAAGCGCAATCAGCCATTTCAACTACCTTTTATTAACAAGTTTTGGAAGTATATCCTCATAGCAATCAACAATGCTCTCGTTAACACTAGAGAGATAGTCTAGAAAAAACGATTCTTTTTTCGATTACTTTCGCTTTAACCCTTAAGATATAGGGCTCGTAACAGTCAAAAAATAAAGGACGAATATGGCAGAAAGATCAATTTGGGGAAGCAAGGTCGGATTTGTGTTAGCAGCCACCGGTTCTGCCGTCGGTCTCGGCGCAATTTGGAAGTTTCCGTACATGGCCGGAGCCAATGGAGGCTCTGCTTTCATTCTGCCGTTCATTTTAATGGTGCTCTCTTTTGGCGTCACACTGATTTTGGCCGAAATTATCATCGGAAGAGCCGGAAGAGGAAGTGTAGTCACCAGCTTCAGAAGACTTGCAGGAAAAGCATGGGTGCCTTTGGGTCTAGTCGGAGTCATCTGCGCCTTTCTCATCATGACCTATTACAGTACAGTCGGTGGTTGGTGCCTGACCTATCTTTTCCAAGCGATCTTGGGACACGCAACTGCCACGGATATTTCCAAACTTGAAGAGACCTTTAAACTGACAGTAAGTTCTCCAACAAGCGCCATTCTGTATCAAACCATATTCTTGGCAATTACCGCAGCAGTTCTATTCTTTGAAGTCAATAAGGGCATAGAAAGAATTTCGAAAGTGTTGATGCCCTTGCTCTTTGTTCTCATGTGCATCCTCATTGTCCGTGGACTTACTCTCCCGGGGGCTCTTGAAGGTGTGAAATTCCTTTTTGCGCCTCGCTGGGATCAGGTAAGTGCGAGTTCCTTATTGAATGCTATGGGATTTACCTTTTTCTCGCTCTCGGTTGGCATGGGCATCATGATCACCTATGGTTCCTACGTAGGGCATACAGAGGATCTTCCTTCGGCTTCCATATGGATCGCGTCACTAGCTTTCACTAGCTGTGTTCTTGCGGGTCTCATGGTTATTCCACCCGTTTTGGCTTTCGGTATGAATCCGTCCGCCGGCCCAGGATTAACCTTTATCACTATGCCAGCCGTGTTTGCCAAGATTCCCTTTGGTAATGCTTTTGCGGTTTGTTTCTACGGCTGTCTCTTGGTAGCTGCTCTGACTTCAATGATTTCGCTATTTGAAGTACCCCTTGCTTTCATGATTGACGAGTGGAAGATGTCTCGCCATATGGCCTCCATCTGTCTTTTTATTGCACTGGCGATCTGCTCCATTCCTGCGGCACTTTCCATGGGTCCATGGGGTGACATCAAGATTTTCGGCAGGAATTTCTTCGACTTTTTGGACTACTTGACCTGCAATGTGCTGATGCCCCTAAGCGCATTGTTCGTCATCGCCATTACCGGATGGTTCTTCTTTGATAAGACTTCTTACGAAATCAATGCTACTAGGAAGAGGAGCTCCGCTTTCATGAAATTCTTCCGCTTCATGTTGGCCTTTGTTGCACCGGTTTTTATTGTCGTTGTCGCCTTATCGAACTTTTTCTGAAATAACTCATCATGTCCAAACATACAGAAGAGACCTGGACTGGCAAATTAGGTTTCGTTCTTTCGAGTGTGGGTTCTGCCGTGGGACTCGGTGCCATATGGAAGTTTCCTTATATGGCAGGAGCCAATGGCGGAGCGGCTTTCCTTATTCCTTACGTGCTTCTGTCTTTTTCTTTGGCTTTCGGATTACTACTGGCCGAACTCCTGATTGGTAAGGCAGGTAAAGGCGGCATTGTAACGGCATTCCGAAACATGGGTGGTCCCGCTTGGGGTGTTGTCGGTTATTTAGGCATCGTCATCGGTTTCATCCTTCTGTCGTTCTACTCCGTTGTCGGTGGTTGGTGTCTTCTCTATCTCTATGAGGCCATTGCTGGCTTTCCTGTTGACTCTACAGAAAAATTCGGCGCCCTTTTCGGTGCGCTTTCCTCCTCGCCCTCTGTATCAGTCACCGCCCAACTAGGGTTCCTTTTAATGGTAGGCGGCGTTGTCGCTTTCGGCATTCGCGGCGGAATTGAAATTTGCTCCAAAATTCTCATGCCCGTACTCTTTATCTTCATGCTTATCCTCATTGCGGTTGGACTCTCGCAGCCCGGAGCATGGAAAGGGGTTGAGTACCTCTTTTATCCGGATTTCTCCAAATTCAATTGGAGGGTGCTTTTGGATTCAATGGGGCTTGCATTCTTTTCTTATTCCGTTGGCTGCGGCTGTATGCTCACATACGGAGCCTACCTTGATAAAGACACTAAGATCATGAGCTCTGCATTGTGGATTATCACTCTGTCTCTAATGATCTCGTTACTTGCCGGTCTAATGATTCTGCCAGCTAGTTTTGCATTTGGCATGGATCCAACCGCTGGTCCTGGACTCACCTTTATCACCATGCCCGCCATCTTTACGAAGTTGCCTTTTGGTCATCTTTTCTCTGTGGCGTTTTTTGTCTGTCTTATCGTAGCCGCTTTAACCAGCGCAGTCTCCATGCTTGAGATTGATATCACTTGGATGGTCCAAGAATTGAAGATGGGGAGAGTAAAGGCTGTGATTATCTGTCTGGTCTTCATGACAGTGCTTTCGGTGCCGTGTACTCTCTCTTTCGGAGTTTTATCGGATATCAAGGTTTTTAACAAGACCATCTTCGATCTCTGTGACTTTATTGTGTCCAACCTCGGACTACCTATCGGAGGCGTACTTACAGCAGTCTTAGCCGCATGGTTCTGTTGGGACAAAATCCACTCGCACCTTTCCTCCGATCAGAGTTATCCAACTTGGAAGAAAATGTTGCGTGCCGTCATGGGCATCTTCTGCCCTGCTTTAGTGTTAATCATCCTTGTGACGGGTTTGATCAATTAAAATCCCACCGATTAAATTAATTGGGAATAAACAATGTCTTTGACCATCGACAATCTGTATAGAGCTAGAGAGTTTGTCAATCTCAAAAATATTTCTGCTAACCATATCCAACTCGCCTTTAAGAATCCTGTTCTGGCAATTTTGGCGAAAGGAAAGGTTAGCGAAATCGCCGCGCAATGCGGTCCTAATGGCATATTTCAGTCCTGCGAGCTGAAGGGGCAAGATCTCACTCTAACATTCAGCCCCGAAATCGTTAACGAGAGGCTTCTTGCCGAGGTGTTTGATGCTCCTGACGACCAAGCTCAACAAGCGGCTCAAAGACTCTCGGAGGATATCGCCAAAAGAATGAAAGCATAAAAAAATTCCACCACGCGGTGGAATTTTTTTGCCTTAAATCTCTCAAAGCTTCTTTTGAACTGTGGTGGCGGCATTGTCAATCGCTTCGCCGCCAGCCTGAATGTCCTGTCCAACTCCCTTTACTGTATTGCATGCTGACAAGCAAAGCATAAAGGCGGCCAGTGCAGTCAAGATTCCAAGTTTCCGCATGATTTTTGTCTCCTTATAAAGCCAAGTCCATTTTATTACCTGTTTTCTTCTGTTGATTCTTCTCTCGCCATTATGGGTACAAACTCGCCAGTAGTTTCCAGCTTTACAAGTTTATTGCCCATCTGAGTGGTCCTATTTTGGACATCATTAACCGTTTTAGTGGCTGCTTCAAGATTTTTCTTGAGCTTATCAATAACCTCACCAAACCTGCCAAATTCTTCCCTCACCTCTGTTAAAAGATTTCTAATCTCAGAGGTCTTTTTTTCAATGGCTATCGATTGGAATCCTGCTCTATAAGCGCAAAGAGCACTGGCAAGTGTTGAGGGACCCATCATGAATACTCGATTGCGCTTATAAATTTCATCGGATAATCCAGGAATTGAGAGAGCGGTCGCATAAAGTCCTTCAAATGGCAAAAAGAGAATCGCAAAATCGGTCGTGTTGGGCGGATCAATGTACTGGCTGATTTTGCCCGCCTGCTCTTTTAAAGTTTTTTCGAAGATTTTCTTTTGTTCCTCTGCTTTCTTGATCTCCCCGTTTTCATAAAAATCCTGCATCCTTTCATAGACTTCTAAAGGTAATTTGGAATCAATAGGCAAATAACAAACTTGTCCTTCCAAACCAGGAAATTTGACGGCAAACTCTACATTCTTTCTTCGATCCTCCTTGTTGGTATGAACATTTTTTTCGTACTGGTCTACTGTTAAGAACTGGGATAAAAGAGTCTCTAACTGAACTTCCCCAAAAACTCCGCGGGTTTTGACATTAGAGAGAACTCCTCGAATTTTGCCAATGTCCTGGGCAAGCTTATTCATTTCTCCGATGCTCTTGGATACCTCATACAAACGATTGGAGATGGATTCAAAACTTTCGCTTACTTTGTCTTTTATGGATGTCTGAAGCTTTTCTTCAACGGTGATCCTGATCTTTTCGAGCTTGGCTTCATTGTCGCTACTGATTTCCTTAAGTTTCGTGTCTACTCTGTCCGTCAATCCTTGAATTGCCTCTCTTAACCGATCTGTCAATGCATCCGTTTTATGACTCTGCTCAGAAGTAAATGCATCGAGCCTGCGATTGGTTTCAGTTAAATTTTCAGTAACTGCGCTCTGAAAACGACTTAGTGTATTGAAAGACTCTCCTCTATCCTCTTTTGCTTGCTCCTGAAATGTCTTTCCCAGGTCTCTTTGTGTTTGCATGAGCTCGGTTTTAATTTTTTCAACGATTAAATTGCCACCCTGTCCAAACGCTGTGTTGAGGTCATTGCGCCATTGGTCCTGAACTCTCATGGCCAATTTGTCTGTCCGCATTGCCCTGGAAGTAAGTAAAATTAATAGCGATACACCAAAGATAATTGCGATGACTAAAAAAGAAAAACCCAACAGCAGCAAAGTTGCATTATCAAAAGCAAGCTGTTCGGATAAGTCAGCAGCTTTAGCCCAAATCTCGTTCATAAAAAAACTCCGAAT
>CANQMZ010000118.1 GCA_947625105.1 uncultured Parasutterella sp. | reverse complement strand
AGTCTTTCATGAGCCTATCTGCCAAATTTCTAGGATAATTGCGAGTTCTACCTTGTTTATTTTCTCTTTTGACTGCTTGGACTTTACGTAAAAATTATTAGTTATGATCGATCTCCAACACATCACACAAGAGTACAAAAATGCAGATGGCAAAGGTACCTTCTTTGCTTGTAAAGATGTCAATTTACACATTGACCGTGGCGATATATTCGGAATCATAGGTCGAAGCGGCGCCGGCAAGAGTACTTTAGTCCGATGCATCAACTTGTTAAATCGTCCAACCAGCGGCACGGTGATAGTTGATGGTAAGGATTTGACTAAGATGACCGAAGAGCAGCTACGTGCTGAAAGGCGTCAGATTGGCATGATTTTCCAACATTTCAATCTATTGTCTTCACGCACGGTATTCAATAATGTGGCTCTTCCCTTAGAGTTGGCCAATACTCCTAAAGAGGCGATTACGAAGAAAGTGATGCCTTTGCTAGAGCTAGTCGGACTTACCGAGCATGCCAATAAATATCCCTCTCAATTATCCGGTGGTCAAAAACAAAGGGTGGGCATTGCTAGGGCATTATCTTCTGACCCTAAAATCCTTCTAAGCGATGAGGCAACTTCTGCCCTCGACCCGGAAACCACTCAGGCAACTCTTCAATTACTAAAAAAGATCAACAAAGAACTTGGTTTGACAATTGTCATGATTACCCATGAAATGGACGTCGTCAAGGAAATTTGTCGTCGTGTTGCCGTGATGGATAAAGGCGTCATCGTCGAGGAAGGAGACGTCATCGATGTCTTTAGGGATCCTAAATGCGAAGTCACTCAGGCTATGCTCGGAACGGCTGTTTCCGCAAGATCTATTCCTGCATCAATGATCGAAAGAGTCAGGAAACTGCTTACCAGCCCTAGAGAACTCAACAAAGCAATGCATTTACTACGGCTGACTTTCGTCGGAAGCTCAACGACAGCCCCCGTCTTATCCCAGGCCTGTCACAAGTTTGAATTGGACTTCAATATCTTGCTAGGACAAGTTGATGAAGTTCAAAGCGAAAGTTACGGAACCCTAACATTGGTCATTGAAGGAACTGAGGATAACTATCTCAAGGCCGTTGACTTCATTAGCTCCAATGGCGTTCGAGTGGAGGATTTAACCCATGTCATCTAACATCATCAATCTTCTTTGGGAGTCTTTTCTCGAAACCCTATTAATGGTTGGCGTCTCGGGTGCCTTAGGTGCGACCATCGGAATCCCATTGGGCGTTTTCCTTTTTGTCACCTCTCAAAAAGGAATTATGGCTAAGCCAGTACTCAATAGAGTTATCGGCACCATCGTAAATGCCATTCGGTCCACTCCTTTTATTATCCTCTTGGTAGCGATAATCCCCTTTACCCGTTTGATTGTTGGTTCTTCTATTGGTACCGTCGCCGCGATCGTGCCTTTAACCATTGCCGCAGCTCCACTTATTGCGAGACTGGTTGAAACAAGCCTCAGAGAGGTCGATAAAGGCCTAATTGAGGCAGCTCAATCCATGGGAGCGAGCAATGTTCAGATCATTACGAAAGTGCTTCTGCCAGAAGCAATGCCCGGAATTCTCGCCGGCTTAACCATCGCTTTTGTTGCTTTAGTGGGCAGTTCCGCCATGGCCGGTGCCGTTGGTGGGGGCGGCCTAGGTGACATGGGAATTCGTTATGGGTATCAGCGCTTTATGCCGGATGTAATGCTGGCTGTTGTCGTCATACTGATCTTCTTTGTTCAAAGTCTTCAAAGTTTCGGCGACTGGGCTGTAAGAAAGGTATCGCATCGCTAACTAGAACCCCGCAATACAGTAGGCTGCGGGAATCTAAATCGTGATTCTTTCCTCTCGCCTCCCCTGAAAAATTACTTATTCAAGCCCCCGTAAGTGTTTATTTGGTTTTCATACAAAATTTATCAATATGCTTTTGTTGTAAAATCTCGAAACACTTGCGGGTGTAGCTCAATGGTAGAGCAGAAGCTTCCCAAGCTTACGACGGGGGTTCGATTCCCCTCACCCGCTCCATCGTCCCTTGAACACACTCTCCTCTTAGGTATCCCTTTGCCTTTGTTCTAACTTTCCTGCTCAAAGACGGTCCCTAGGGCTATCATTTCACCCGAAGGATTTTGCCGACTTTCAAGCGAATTCCTGTTCACAAAATCAACTTTATCCTCACAAGGAGTCTCTTATGACTTACGCCACTTGGTTGGCCATCGTTGTTGTCCTAGGAACCGTCTACGCATTGATTAAGCGTTATGAAACACGAATGGTTCTGTTAACAGCGGGTTTTATCATGGCTTTCTTTTCGTTTGAACCTATGATGGCTTTCAAACAATTCGACAAGTCCATGACCAACACCAGTTTGATCATAGCAATCTGCTCGGCTATGGGTTTTGCTGCCGTCGTTTCCTTAACCGGCTGCGATAAACATCTTGTCACACTACTGGTTAGACCTCTAAAAAAATTAGGAATGTTGCTTCTACCGGCAAGTATGTTGGTAACAAGTGCCTTAGCTGTGGCTATTCCTACCATGGCCGGACTGGGCGCCGCTGTCGGCCCTACCCTAATTCCGATTTTGATCCGTTCCGGTTTCCGCCCGGCAGCCGCTGCTGCTTCAATTGCGGCCTGTATGGGGCCGGCATACCTGAACCCCGGCCTATCCCATAACCCATTTATTAGCAAGATCGCAAATATGGAAGTCATGCAGTTTATCGGCGCACATATGAACGTGACCTTGTTAATTTCAGGTTTGTGCATTCTCGTTGTCACCATTACGAGCTTCATGATGCACGACTACAGCAGGGATAATTTTGGCCAATCAATGCCTTTTGACGCGCCTGAAGATAAAACTGAAGAATTCAAGCCGAATATTCTTTATGCGATCGCTCCGGTGATTCCCATCTGCATCTTGGTTGTCTGCTCCCTGTGGCTCCCACAGCTGAAAGTGTCAGTGGCCACAGCCATGATCATAGGTTCTGTTTATGCATTGGCTGTCACGAGAACCAGTCCCCAGGACGCCTCCAAGAGATTCTTCGAAGGTATGGGCAAAGGCTATGCCTCCATCATGGGCATCATTATTGCAGCTGGCGTTTTTGCTGCCGGTCTTAAGGCCTCCGGTCTTGTCGACCTCCTGGTTAACTATCTCACGCACGCTAACGAAGTCGCAAAACTCGGCGGCGCTCTTGGACCTTTCGTATTGGCCCTGATTACTGGTTCTGGCGATGCGGCAACTTTTGCCTTTAACGAAGCTGTCACTCCCTTTGCTCCGCAATTTGGTATGACTATCGATAATTTAGGTTACCTTGCCATGCTCTCCGGATGCCTTGGACGTATGGGTAGTCCCTTGGCTGGTGGCGTGATTTTGGTTTCCGGTATCGCTATGGTTTCACCTTTTGACACCGTCAAGAGAACAATTCCAGCTTCATTCATTGTTCTCGTTGTCCTTTACATGGTCTGTTAAACCGAGGAGTATTTATGACTGATTACCTTGCAAATGCAATTGCGATCCGAAGGGAATTACACACAAAACCGGAACCTGGTTGGATGGAGTTTTTTACAACGGCAAGAATCGTAAAAGAACTGGAATCGCTTGGTTGGACCGTTCACCTCGGAACTTCTCAGATTGGTCTTGACCAAGTAATGGGCAGATCTGAAAAATTGGTGGAAGAAAACATCGCTCGGGCTAGAAAAGAAGGCGTCAGCGATAAAATGCTTAAAAGGATGGAGGGCTATACAGGTTGTATTGCCGAGTGGAAGACCGATAAACCCGGAAAAGTGACAGCCCTGCGCTTTGATATTGATTGCGTCGGGGTTGAAGAAACGGACGATCCAGGGCATAAACCGAATGCCAACGGCTTTAGGTCTTGCCATAAGGGATTCATGCACGCCTGCGGGCATGACGGACATACGGCTATTGGTTTAACGGTAGCTCGCTGGGTTAAGGACCACGCAGATGAGCTAAAAGGAACGATCAAGTTGATCTTCCAACCAGCGGAAGAAGGCGTCCGTGGTGGTGCTGCCCAAGCCGCCTCCGGACTTCTCGACGATGTGGACTACATCCTTGGTTCACACCTCGCACTAATGTGCAAGAGCGGAATCATTTGTCCAAACCCTCAGGACGTTTTGGCAACGACAAAATTTGATGTTTCCTACACCGGTAAACCCGCTCATCCAACCATGAGCCCTGAACTGGGACGTGATGCCCTAGCCTGCTTGTGCACAACTGTTTGTGAGCTCCGGGCCATGACTCCTCATGGAAAAGGAATGAGCCGCGTAAATATCGGAAAGATAGAAGCAGGGGAATTCCGAAATGTTGTGCCGGCGCATGGAACCATGCAGCTAGAAGTTCGTGGAGCCACGGGCGAAATCAATGATTACATGGCTGACCAAGCTCTGCGCATCATTAAAGGGACTGCCCTTGCCTATGATGTGCAATACGATGTTGTCAAAGCAGGGGAAGCCTCCTCAATGTCCAACGATGAAGAACTTATCGATTTGGTCACTGAAGTCGCAAAGAAGGTTCCCGGAGTCACGCAGGTCATCAGAGAAATGAGCATGGGTGGTTCTGAAGACTACACAATGCTGGCAAACAGAGTTCAAGCCCACGGAGGGAAATCCGATTTCTTTATCATTGGTTCTGACAGACCGGGGGCACACCACCAAAAGAACTTTGATATCGATGAGAAATCATTGGGAATTGGATTTGAGATTTATAAGGGCTGTTTGGAAAAACTGAACAAGTAACTCTCTTTGTTTAAAGCGCGCCATAGTTGCTATAGTGCGCTTTTGTTTGGATTAGGTTTCACATTAAGTCATAGTAAAATGCCGACGCTAACTGAAACTAAAACAAGATAATGAAGACCGAACTTACTCCAGAGCAAATAGAAGAATTAAAGAAAAGTCATATTCGCAGTTTTGTCACAAGAAGGGGGCACATCACTAAGGCGCAAGAAAATGCTCTAGTTGAATTATTACCTCTCTATGGCGTCAACTACAGCAGCAGCGAACACTTTGATTCAAAAAAAGTCTTTCAAAATGACAATCCTTTAGTTTTGGAAATCGGTTGTGGCATGGGAGAAACCACTGCAGCTATTGCACAAACCCTCCCCAAAATAAACTTTTTAGGCTGTGAGGTCTATGGCGCAGGTGTCGGGGCCTTATGCATCCGTTTACACACCATGGGACTGAATAATGTAAGAATCATTCAACACGACGCTGTTGAAGTCATTCGAGATATGCTTTTAGATGATTCGCTATCCGGAGTTCATATTTTCTTTCCTGATCCTTGGCGAAAAGCCCGTCATCATAAAAGGCGCCTAATTTCTGATCAGTTTATGAGGCAGATTCTTCCTAAAATGAAACGCGGAGCCTATTTTCACTGCGCAACCGATTGGGAAAATTATGCGGAGCAAATGTTTGAGGTCCTCCAAAGAACAGAGAGTCTAAAAAACTTATATGACGATTTTGCTCCAAAACCGCAAAACCCCTTGGTTCTCAGGCCTTCCACAAAATTTAACGTGAGAGGTAATCGACTAGGCCACGGAACTTGGGATTTGGTCTACATTAAGGAATAGCTTTACCAGGCGACTAGCCCAAACCACCAAGTCACTAAAATGACAGCGCCGAAGAAAATTCGATACCAACCGAAAGACGAAAAATCATGCTTTGAGACATAGTGCAACAGCCACCTGACAACAACCAAAGCTGAGAAAAAAGAGACAACAAAACCAATGGAAATCATCGGCAGACTTTCTGCATTTAAGATATCTTTGGATTGCCACAGTTCGTAGACCGTGGCGCCGAAAATAGTCGGAATCGCTAAGAAGAAGGAAAACTCAGTGGCCGCCTTTCTAGATAGGCCGATGACCAAGCCACCAATAATTGTCGCCCCCGAGCGACTGGTCCCTGGAATCATCGCCAAGCACTGGAGTAATCCCACGTAAAGAGCATCTTTCCATGTCATATCGTCCATTTCCATAACTCTGGGACGATAGGATTTATTGGCCTGAATGTGTTCAATGACAAGAATAATGATTCCGCCTATCACCAAAGCAGTTGCTACTGCTACGGCATTGAATAAATAAAATTTTATGTACTTGCCGACTAACACCCCAATGACTGCCGCAGGAAGGAATGCTATGACAGTGTTTGCAGCAAGACGCTGCTGAACAGGAACGGAAAACAATCCCCGTAAAACGTCAAATAACCTTTGTCGGTAGTGCCAGCAAACAGCAAAAATTGCTCCCGCTTGTATTGCGATGTAAAAAGTATCCGCCTGCTCTCCGGTGTAATCTAAAAGACTTCCCGCAACAATTAAATGTCCGGTGGAAGATACGGGTAAAAATTCTGTGAGTCCTTCAACCAACCCAAGAATTATCGCTTTAAGGGCAAGAATTAGATCCATACTTAGTTACTTAGGAAAATATTTATCCACCAATTGCTTCATTCCCTCTCTTTGACCCTCAGTGAGCTGGTTGTAAAGTTCATCGACCAATTGTGAACAGTAACCTTTATCCTCGATTGATCTAACTCCGCATCGGTAAACCTCAAAAAGCAGCTTTGAGTTCAGAAGCTTTTCATTTATGCCACCCAGTTTAGAAAAATCCGCTTTGAAGTCCACAAAGCCAACTTGATCTTTTTCCATGAGCTCTTTTTCAGTGTCTATATACGTCTGATATCGCATTAAAGAGCCAACAACGAGCACGAGAA
>CANQMZ010000117.1 GCA_947625105.1 uncultured Parasutterella sp. | reverse complement strand
TTTGCATTCACGACGATGGACTTCCACTGGGCTTGGCCTGAGTTTTCTTCTTCGCCTTCGATCGTAAGAAGCTCTCCCACTTCAGTTCCGGTCGTTTTTACTTTGGCATTGGCTGCGATAAGCATGCCGTTGTAGTGAGCCTTGCCGGAGTTCGTAAGAATACCGCGAACATTGGTTGTTTCAACCCTGGTCGCATCAAGTGCTCCGGCATTTTCAAATTCACCGTCTTCTTCCACATCGAACTTGGTTGACCTGACATCGGTTTCGCCTTCTCCGTCAGGATCAGCGTCAGAGTGGTCTCCGTCTTCTCCGGCTCCGTCACTAAATTCGTCTTCACTATCACCAAGCGGCAATTCGTTGTTCGCGCTTTGAGATTTGGCCAAATCATTTTCAGGAAGAGAAGCCGAGTCTTGAGGACCTTGTGGGCTACCCTGTTCAGGACTTGCAGATTCACCACTTTGTTGTGCAGGAGGATTTTCTTCCTCCTGAGCTGGAGGCGGGGTCAAATCCACACCAATAATCATTGTGCCGCTATTTGTGACCTTCCCGTTTACAGTTGCTTTGGTATAGACCGAAGTACCTGCTCCTTCCACGGTCAGAACCGCATCGTGGTCAACATTGATTTCCCGCGCGTTGGTAATACCGCTGTTGGTGGTAGTAGAACCTCCATGCAAGACCAGGTGGGCGTATTGCGCTTGGCCGGAATTTTCAAGATTGCCGTAGATATTGGTATCCGTGATCGCGGTTGCATCAAGTGATCCCTTATTGGAGAACAAGGCATTTTCCTTCACTTCAAACGCAAGTTCATCGGCAGGATCATGCTCTTCTGCCCTAGCCAGTCCTTCTTCTTCAGTATGGTAAGGATTGCCGTCAATACCCAGCGTCATACTGCCGCTGTTTTCGACTACACCCTCGACAATCGCCTTCTTGAAGATGGAGACACCGCCACTTTGTACTGTGTGTTTACCACCTGCCTTTACATCAATCTCGTTTCCGGTTTCTTGGCCGCTGGTGTTCGACACACCACCTTCATTTACCGTAAGAACCGAGTAAAGACCTAACCCGGCATTGTCCATCTCGTTGTCGACAATGAGATTTGGTTTGCCTTCGGTATCCAAAATCGCACCGGCATGATTTTCAAACCTGCCCTTGATCTCAAAGTCGCTCGACTCAAGTTGCGAGTGTTCCTTATGGTCATCGGACAAATAGATTTGCCCTTCGTTTACCCAGTTACCGGTACCACTGTAATTGTGGGAATGCAGAATTGTTCCGTTATCGACCCGGATATTGCCTTCGTTTTCAATGTTCCATACCGCGTATTCCCCGTTTTCACTTTCGACCTGGCCACCTTCGTGAATTTCAATTTCACCTATCCAGCCCACCGTGTGGGTGTGAGCAGCAAAGGAGCCAAAGACGAATTTGCCGGTTACTTCAACCTTGCCGCCGTCATTCTTGTCATTGTGAATGAGGGCAGTATCCTCATTGAAAAGTACGCTGTCATCGACAGCATGAACATGAGCTCTTTGCTCATCGGTTCTGATTTCATTGTCATCATGGGGACCGGTTAAAACAAGTTCCTTGCCCTCTTCTATATGGACTACATCAGCTTCTTCGATGGACAGGAATCCTATGCCTATATCCACGTCTATCACATTGGAGTGTTCGTGGTTATGTTCGTTGTAGCCGATCACTAGATCGGTATTTCCGCCGTCAGGATCACTCTTGCTCTTGTTGTAAAGCCTTGTATGAGACAACACAACGCCTCTGACATGGTTTTCGCCCACCTGCTCGGTGGAGAAAGAATTAGCTAGGTCAACCGTCAGTTTTGCATCCACATTGCCGCTGAAGGCAAGATAGACGCCATTGTCCGTTGACAAAGGAATATCCGCATGGCCGCTTTCCTGACTTCCGGGATGGCTTGCTTCCTGAGCAAAGTGCAACATCGCCTTGATGATGCCTTCCATCTTCACATATTCGTCATTGAATACAATGATTCCGCTATTGCCCAGAACACCCTTCTTGACGGAATCCTTGATATTGCCGATCGAAGTTGCTCCGATTACGTGGGTGGGCTGATGATCCTGGCCTCCTTCGTCTTCTGCGTCTAGATCAAGATAGTCACGAACCACGTCATCAAAGATTTGGTCGAGCTTGGTCTCCAATGCTCCGCCGTTAAGTACCAGGCTGTTTTCCGTTACTCCATCAAATTCGAGCTTCTCAGCCCAAAGTACCCCGCCTCTTTCAACCGTGATCTTGGTTTCCGACTTCAGAACATCGGTTTTGAGCAAGGTCAATCCGTCCTTCCAGTTGGCCTTGTCAGCCATCGAGTCTTCGGTATGCAGAGTCGGATTGCCTTTATTGCCACTCAAGACAATCGTGTTATTGCCCAGTCCCGATTCACTGTAAGCGCCACCGGCTATGTTATCCATGTCGATCGTGCCGCCACTGAAGTAAATCGTTGCGTCGGTAAACCATCCCTCGTCAGTTACCAGATTTCCGCCTGTTTGACGATAGATTGCACCTTCGGTGCTCTCAAGCTTGGTAATGTGGAGATTCCCTGAATTGGCAAGCTCTCCACCGGAACCGAAATTGACGGTTCCGAGATTGACGTTTTCCTTGGTCTGCAATGTGCCGTTTATGGTCGAAGATCCCGTATGTTCCGCATTGTCAATGATGAGACTTGCACCGGCATCTATTTCCATATCGCCACTGCCCGCTAGTTTCGCTACTTCATAGGTTCCCGTAAGGGCATGGATCATGGAATCGGCTTCAAGCGTCGTATCGCCGAGTTTTCCGGTTCCGTTGGTAAACAATGTGCCTTTTACCGATGCAATCCCCGTGTGTTCACCCGAATCAACGGTTAAAGAGGCCGCAGAGTCAATATCGATCTTGCCCGATCCCGTTATACCCGTTGCTTCATATGTCCCAAAAACATTCAGGAGGGAAGATTCATTGGCTAGATTCGTATTACCAATCTTGCCACTGCCGTTGGCAACAAGCGTCCCTGCAACCGTTGCTCTGCCCGTATGATCCGCACCCTCGATCGTAAGGGTCGTATCACCGTCAACTTCCATTGCACCGGCTCCGCCAACTTTCTGTATGTCATAGCGAGACCCCGTTGTGGCGTGTAACAGACCGTTTTCACCGAGCATCGCCTCACCGATACTGCCCGTTCCTTGAGCTTCCAAAGTGCCGTCCAGGTTTGCTCTGCCTGTATGTTCGGCAGCTTTGAGCATGAGCTTGCCGGCCTCCTGCACTTCGATGATGCCTTCACCGGATACTTTTTGGGCACCGTATGTTCCTGCCACCGTGAAAAGGCTTGAAGCGTTTTCTAGTGTAGCCTCGCCAATTGCGCCTTCACCTTTGGCCTGCAAAGTGCCGCCAATAGCGGCTTGTCCCGTGTGCTGCGCTCCATTGACCGTCAGTTTTGCCCCGTCATCAACATCGACTTTTCCACTACCCGCTACCTTTTCGGTTTCATATATTCCGGCTGCAACCAATAGGGTTGCATTAGGAGTCGATAGTTCCACCTCCTTGGCTTTGCCCGAATATGTGTCACTAAAGGCTTTGGAACCGAAAATCAACTTTGATGCTGCATTGACAACCGTTTTCACTGCGGTCATGAAGTGGTTGGAATCTTCGCCCTTTGTACCTACCAGTTCAAGCGATTTGCCATCGTTTACCGTTATCGAATTGGCGTTTTCTATGCCCTTGAAACCGGTTGAGTGTTTGAGGTTGCCTTCCTGATCACCGACGACTACATCAGTATTCTGTCCCTTGAGCGCTTCATTGACGAATGTCACATCACGAAAGCCCTCTTCGTTTTCATACATTTCATTGGTCTTGGCCACACTCAGAACATCCGGTCTTCTTCCCGAATCCGTCGGATTGATGAATTCAAGAGTTACTTCGTTACCGAATCGGCTTGCAAATGTGTCCTTGTAGGATTGTTGCTCAGCAGGAGCAACAACCGCATTTTCTACTTTGATAACACCACCATTTAATTCGGCATGGGTTTCAAATTCGGGATTTAGCAATCCTTTCAGACCGAGCTTGAAAGTCTCGGAAAATTGTGAACGGACATCCTGCTTGTCAGCCCTCTCAACATCAACCAACTCAAAGTACGGTTCTGCCATTGTCAAAAGATCGAGTACATTGCTCGGATCAACGAATTGCGCTACCGCTTCGGCCCCGTTCTGCTTTAACTTCGAGTCACCCGAATAGCTGAGTTTCTTGTCGAACACAACAGTTCCGGTATTACTGAAACCGCCTGTCGTATAGTCGGTCTTGATATTCAATGTACCGGCGTTGCTTATATTCTGCTGATTGGCCTGAGTTGCATCGGCCAGCGTGGCATTCACTTCTTTGGCAACGCTGAAAAAACCTTCTCCTTTCAAGACATTGATCGTGTATTGGCCGTTATCCAGGAAGAGAAGACCGTTGTTGCCGATCGAAGAGAAAGATGCTGTTGTTGTACCAAGATGAGTTGAGCCTGCATTGTTCAGTGTTACCGATTGTCCGGTGGTAATACTTTCAGCGGTAAAGTTTCCATCCGTAATGTTGGCTGTTGACGTATCACCAAAATTCAAAATACCAACTGAATAGCTACCGTCAGCTACATGAAGTACGGTGCCCGCTCCGGTAAGGTCTACCCTCTTGAGTTTGCCACCAAAGGTTTCTCCGACGCCCTTGCTACCCAAAGTCAAAGAGCCTTTGGTTACGGTGATCGGTATACCGTAAGTCATGTCGTAATCTTTCTGGCCGTCCTTTCCGATCAGCTCAAGATTAAGATTGTCCCTGATCGTCACTGTCTTTGCATTAACAATGCCGACAAAACCCGTACTGTGTTTTAAACCATGATCGGTGTTGCCTATGATGACACTGTCACCGACTCCATCGAGTTCCAGTCCGGTAAATGTGACATTTTGAAAGTCTGTTGATGAGTCGTACAGGGCATTTACCGTATCGGTGTCAAAGAATTTTCCCTTGGAAAAAGACACGCCTTCATCAAATACAAGTTCAATACTTGGGAATTTCTCTTTGAACTTTTGCAACAATGCTTGCTTCTGTTCTTCGGTAATACTGAGGTTTCTCAGTCTTACCGTTCCATCCTTGAAATCAAGTCCTTTTTCTATGTCCTGTCTTACCTTGTCAAAATCGCCGTTGGTAATTTCGGGCAGAATTCCTTTCAAAACATCGCTGAATTTTTCTACGGCTTCCTGTTTGGCCTTTGCATCGATTCCGATGACAAAAGCCGAATTCATTCCGTTTTCCCAGTCGTAATTGCCAAAATCGAAAGTGGTAACAGCACTGTCACCTGTCATGGTGATACCGCCTCCGGCCGTGCCGAAGTCGGGTACTTTGTCGCTGAAAAAGAGATTGGCGTCGTCATTATTGAACTGGAGTTTTCCTCCTTCACTTTTGACTTCACCGGAAAAAGCCAGAATGCCACCGTCGGAGACTTCACCGAAAACAGCGTATCTATCAACGCCTTCGGCTTTTCCTGTGACCGTGTCATTGAAATAGGTAGCCTTTTCAGAATCTATGAAAACGCCATAGCCATTTCCTCTGCTTCCAGAACTTCCACTTGATCCGGTCGAAGACCCAGAACCACCGGAACCACCGCTGCCGCCATCACCACCAATACCATGTCCGTATACGGTGTTGTTAAAGACCATGACCGATCCGATACTTCTATCATTATTTATCGCAACCCCGATACCATCGCCACCATTGCCACCCTTGCCGCCTGAGCCTCCTGCTCCCTGGGAACCTGAAGCTCCTTGAGCTCCACTTGCCGCATCGGTAAGCGTCACATTCCAACCCTGTCGTTGAGCGTATGCAATCAAATCCTGTGCAAATTGCTTCAACTTTGACAAAATATCTGCCGGGACATCACTAAAGTACTGCCCTGTTCGTTCATTTATTACGTAGTTTTTCCCTGTATTGATGTCGAAGTAATAAATGTCAGAGGTAAGCTTCGCGTTTTCATCACTATGCCAAAAACGAAACCCGATGACTGAAGATTTCCCTCCAGCACCTCCGGCTCCTCCATCTCCGCCAGCACCACCGGAACCACCTTTTCCACCCATTCCTCCTTGTCCGCCTGTGGCCGTTCCGCTGACTTGTTCGTCGATGACAAAATGTTGTCCGGTATTGTTGAAGAGAATTCCTATACCAGTTTTACCCGTATTTCCCGTTCCTCCTGAACTCGCCGAACCTCCGTTACCTCCTTTTCCGCCTTGTCCTCCTGAGGTCGCATACCTATATACATTGCTCGTCAAAGGAATTGTTAGCATGCCGACATTAACTTGTCCGGTCTGCTTTTGAACGCCACTTATTCCACTATAACTGGAGAGAAAATTTCTTACGGGATCCCAGTAGTCACCACCTTTCATTACGTAATCCCATAACGTATCTCTAGGGACTTCAATTAAGGCTTGCCAATCGTGAAAAATTACGCCGTTTTCACCTGCTGTTCCTGTCGAACCTGTACTTCCTTTCACCCCTGCTCTGCCTACACTTCCAGCAGCCCCTTTTGTGCCTGTGGCACTTCCACTGATCGTGCTGCTAAGCCCTGAATCGTTGGTAACCGTTTTGCCGACCGATGCATCACTTAAAAGAGAATCGAGACTTGGAAATGTTGCGGTATATGCCATATCCGCCAAAGCGAGCGAAAGGGCTGATGCAAGAATGGCTTTGACAAGATTATGTGATTGGGTATTGGATGTAGATCCGGCTTTTTTGCCTTTGCCGAAGGATCCTTTGGTTTCGTCAACAAC
>CANQMZ010000116.1 GCA_947625105.1 uncultured Parasutterella sp. | reverse complement strand
GCCATTCAGGCGATGACCGAATGGCTGAGTATTTTTCTAAACTACCTTTTGATCATTTGATTTTTACTGGGTCAACTCGAGTAGGGCGCAAAATTTTGGCTGCAGGAGCCGACAATTTGACACCGATTACGTTGGAGCTTGGTGGAAAATCTCCAGTAGTTATCGCACCCGGTTATCCCATTCGGCAAGCTGCCGAGAGGATCATGTTTGGCAAATTGCTAAACGCCGGTCAGACTTGTATCGCCCCGGATTACGTGCTTCTTGAGGAATCAAAAGCCTCGGAGTTTTTGCTTTATTGTCGAAAAGCAGCTGAAAAGTTCTATCCGAGAGGAATTGCAGATGAGGACTATGCGTCCATTATCTCTGCTCCTAGGCTCGATAAGCTGCTTTCTCAGCTGAAAAGTGCAGCATCAGATGGAAAAGTTGAGTCATTGTTCACCGGGGATCAATTTAATGTTCCTTCAAGAAAACTCGGTCCACAATTAATCTTTAACTTGCCTCTTGAACATGAATTATTGCAGGAAGAAATCTTTGGACCCATCCTTCCGGTTCTTTTTTATCCCGATGGCAATCCAGATGCCGCCCTTAACTACATTGCATCAAAACCACATCCTCTTGCCGCCTATTGGTTTGACCAGGATCGGAAACGGATACAAAAGGTTCTTAATAACCTCGTTGCCGGCGGCATTACGATTAACGATACACTCTGGCAAATTACTCAGAGCAAGTTGCCATTTGGTGGAATTGGCGAATCTGGACTTGGGCGATATATGGGTAAAGCAGGTTTCGAGACCTTTAGTCACCTAAAGCCTGTATTCATCCAAAGCTCAATGTCCCAGGTAGATAAAGTAAATCCACCGTATTCTGCACAAGTTAGAGAATGGATTGACAAACTTATTCAGGATCCCAATGTTCTGAAATGGGGATGGGAAAGAGCCGAAGAAAAGTGGGGTGAACTAAAGGAAAAGTTTAAAAAGAAAACTCAGAAAAACCGATAAAACTTAACCTCCTATGGCACTCATTTCAATCTTGTTTCTGTTGAGCCCATCGGCAGTGATCTGAGTTCTGATTTCAGAATAGTGTTCGTCCCTGGTAGACCAGATGCGACCCACGGCTTCGGCTATTTCTTCATCTGAGGCACCGCCCCGCAGCATCTGTTTGAGATCAAACCCTTCTGTCGCAAAAAGGCACTTATATACCTTACCGTCCACAGAGAGACGAAGTCTTGAACATTGAGAACAGAACGGCTCCGTAATTGAAGATATGAAGCCTATTTCTCCTGAGCCATCAAGATAGCGCCACCTGACGGCAACCTCTCCGGGATAGTTAGGATCAAGTGGTTCAATAGGGAACTCTGAAGAAATGACCTTAACCAATTCTCTAGAAGGAACGACATCTTCTAGACGCCATTCGTTACTTGTCCCTACATCCATAAATTCAATGAACCTAACAATGACATCGGTACCTCTGAAGTGCTTTGCGATATCGATGAAAGATTGATCGTTAACACCTCTTTTCACTACCACGTTAATCTTGACGGAAGGAATTCCAACTGAAATTGCAGTTTCAATTCCATCAAGCGTTCTCTTCAGGGGGAATTTGACATCATTGAGTTCTTCGTAAGTATTCGGATCCAAGGTGTCCAAAGAGACGGTGATACGTTTTAACCCAGCTTTCTTTAGTGCTTCTGCTTTTGCGGTAAGAGCCGAACCATTTGTGGTAAGAGCAATATCAACCGCTTTATCCTCAGGAGTTTTCAAGGAACTAAGCTTTTTGATCAAGTTTTCTATTCCTCGCCGCAGAAGAGGTTCACCACCGGTAAGACGAATTTTTTCGACGCCGTGAGAGACAAATATTTTTGATAGCCTTTCGATTTCTTCAAAAGAGAGTATTTCTGTATGAGAAAGAAAACGAGGGTTGTTTTCGAACTTTTCTTTGGGCATACAGTAGCGGCAGCGGAAATTGCAGCGATCGGTGACTGATATTCGCAAATCCCGGAGGGGGCGACCCCGGCTGTCAATCCAGTGTCTCCCGTCAAAGTTGACTTTACCGCTAAGAGGGATAGTCCTCGTTATTGGTGCAATGGGAATAATTCGACTTGTCATCAATCAGTAATTTCTAAAGGTGACCCATTATATGAGAGTTCTCAAGATCGCAATTGTATTTTTGTCTCTTGAAATCAGCCTTAATGGATAAAAGGAGATGATTGACCATTATTTCCATTGAAAATTTTTCTTTTCGGGTTGGCTTTAAAACAAACTACAACTCTTTGTTCTTGTAAAATTCTCTCCTCATGGAAACAGGAAGGTATGACGACTGTTTGTGCGGTTAAATTAGTTTCAAATGGCTGAGGACTTATTTGGTTATTCCGCGCCTGACAAAAAGAAAAAGGGTGCGGTTGTTAAAAAGAAAGGATCTAGTATCGCTAAAGAAATACCTTTAGCCGAGCGGCTGCGCCCACAGACTATTGACGAAGTGCTTGGTCAGAAGCATTTGCTCGGTCCGGGAAAGCCCCTTCGTAACGCCTTTGAAAATGCTCATCCTCATTCCATGATTCTGTGGGGACCTCCGGGAGTTGGAAAAACAACTCTGGCCAGACTCATGGCGGACGCTTTTGAACTTCCCTTCATCAGTATTTCTGCCGTTCTAGGCGGTGTCAAAGACATCAGAGATGCAGTTGAAAAAGCCCAAGCTCATATGGACGCTACCGGTAAATCGACAGTAGTGTTTGTCGATGAGGTGCATCGTTTTTCCAAGAGCCAGCAGGATGCCTTTCTTCCCCATGTGGAAAGCGGACTTTTTACCTTTATCGGGGCTACTACTGAGAATCCTAGCTTTGAAGTGATCTCAGCATTGCTCTCCCGCTCAACGGTCTATGTGCTTGAGTCGCTCAAGGAAGAAGACCTGGAGGAGCTACTTTCCAGAGCGATTGAACGAGAATACCCCGACCTGAAAGTTACCGAAGAAGCCAAAAAAATTCTCACGGGGCTTGCCGATGGTGACGCCAGAAGATTGCTTAATGCCCTCGAGGTATCAGCGACGATCGCCCGGGATAGAAAACAATCAACGTTGGACAAGGATTTCATTCGTCAGACGCTTCCCGCTTCAATACGACGCTTTGATAAGGGTGGAGAGAATTTCTACGACCAAATTTCGGCTCTTCACAAATCGGTGAGAGGTTCCGACCCGGATGCCTCTTTGTACTGGATGTGCAGAATGCTTGATGGTGGAGTTGATCCTTTGTATATCGGTCGCCGAATGATGAGGATGGCCGTAGAAGATATCGGTTTAGCCGATCCTCGGGCGATGGAGGTTGCTAGAGGAGCTGTGGAAATTTATGAAAGGCTCGGTTCTCCCGAAGGAGAGCTCGCCTTAGCGGAAGCCTGTCTATATCTGGCGGTTGCTCCAAAATCCAACAAGGCTTATGTGGCATTTTCAAAGATGAAGTCCTTTGTCAAGAAAAACGGAACTTCCCCGGTTCCAATGCACATAAGAAACGCGCCAACCAATTTAATGGGAGAGCTTGGATATGGGGCAGGTTACCGCTATCCTCCTGATGAACCTGGATCTTTTGCACCCGGGGTCAAATACTTCCCCGACGACATGGAGGAGTACCGTGTCTATCATCCTTCCGACAGGGGGCTTGAAGCGAAAATTGCTGAAAAGCTCAAAAGACTTCAGGAACTCAATAGAAAAGCAAGAGCTTCCATGAATGCCCAGAAAGACAACGAAGTTAGCAAAGGGGAGTAATACGGCACGCCATTAGCGTAGAATCACTCGACAATTATTTATAAAGAGACAAATTAAATGCTTGATTCCAATCTTTTACGTAGAAATTTAGATGAAGTAGTAGCTCGTCTAGAGACGAGACCATACAAGTTTCCAAGAGAAAAATATGAGTCCCTGGAGGCTGAAAGAAAACAGATACAGACCGAGACAGAAGAATTGCAGTCCCGTCGTAACCAAGTGGCCAGACAAATTGGAGCCGCTAAGAAATCAGGAGCGGACGCTACTGAGTTAATGAAAACAGGAGCAGAAATTGCTTCCCGTTTGGGTGAGCTGGAAGCCAAAACCTCGGACGTTAAAAAACGCCTAAATGATTTGCTTTTGACCATCCCGAACATTCCTCATGAGTCTGTTCCCATTGGCAAAGACGAGCATGATAATGTTGAAGTCCGTCGCTGGGGTACACCGCGCCACTTTGATTTTGAAATCAAGGATCATGTCGATGTTGGCGCACCGCTCGGTTTGGACTTTGATGTCGGTGTCAAGTTAGCCGGAACGAGATTTGTCTTCATGAAAGGGGAAGTGGCTCACTTGCACAGGGCTATCGCCCAGTTCATGCTTGATACACATACTCAGAAAAACGGTTACACGGAATGTTATACACCCTACATCGCTAACCAAGAGACTCTCATAGGCACAGGTCAATTACCTAAATTTGAGGAGGACCTTTTTGCGGCTAAAAAGGGCGGTCAAGAGGGCGAAGGCGAAATCTTCTACCTTATTCCCACTTCAGAAGTGACTCTGACCAACTCTGTCAGAGGCAATATGCTCAAAGAAAGCGATCTGCCGATCAAAATCACGGCTCAGACACCTTGCTTTAGATCGGAGGCTGGTTCCTACGGTAAAGACACCCGCGGCATGATCCGTCAGCATCAGTTTGAAAAAGTTGAAATGGTGCGTATTACCAAGCCTGAGGACAGTTACCAGCATCTTGAAGAGATGGTTCAATGCGCTGAAGGCATTCTGCAAAGACTTGGACTTCCATACCGTGTTATTACGTTGTGCACGGGTGATATGGGCTTTGGCTCTGCCAAGACCTACGACTTGGAGGTTTGGTTGCCGGCTCAGAATACTTACCGCGAGATAAGCTCTGTTTCCAACTGTGAAGCATTCCAAGCTCGACGTATGCAGACTCGTTTCAAGAATGCTCAAGGTAAAACAGAGTATGTTCATACATTGAATGGTTCAGGTCTTGCGGTTGGTAGAACGTTGGTTGCCATTCTTGAAAATTATCAAAACGCTGATGGCTCGGTAACGGTTCCTGAAGCCTTAAGACCTTATATGAACGGACTGGCTGTCATTAAACCGGAGTAAGGGTTTTGTGGCAATAATCATTTAAGGCGTTGCTTGAAAAAGTAGCGCCTTTTTTTAAGGAGTTGTCATGTCAAAGAAGCTTCCTAAAGTTGCATTGTTAGCTACAGGAGGTACCATTGCAGGGAAATCAAACAGTGCCCAAGACACAACAGATTACAAAGCGGGTAGTTTCCGTCTTGAGGACATTTTGGCTTCCGTTCCAGGACTTGAACAGGTGGCCGATATCCGAGGAAAGCAGATCTGTAATATCGGCTCAGAGGATATGACAGATGATATTTGGTTTACGCTAGCTAAAGAAACTCAAAATCAGTTGAAGGATCCAACTATCAGTGGAGTTGTCATCACCCATGGCACAGATACGATGGAAGAGACGGCGTTTTTCTTAAATCTCGTGCTTAAATCCAATAAACCTGTTGTTTTAGTCGGGGCGATGAGACCGGCTACTTCAATTTCAGCCGATGGTCCGATGAATTTACTTAACGCAGTTAAAGTGGCTGTCGACAGAAACGCTAAGGGGTATGGAGTCCTGATAGTCATGAATGATGAGATTCATGGCGCGCGTGATGTCACTAAAACTTATACCACCAACTGTGCAACATTCAAAAGTCCGATTTTGGGCGCTCTAGGCGTGGTAACCGGAGGACAAGTTTGCTTTTTTAAGAAATCCGTTAAACCTCATACATTAACTAGCGAATTCTCCCTTGACAGTTTCAGAGGGCTTAAGCAGTTGCCGTATGTGGAAATCATATATGCCCACGCCAATCAAGATTCAACTCTTATTGATGCTTCAGTCAAGGCAGGTATCAAAGGGATTGTCTATGCCGGAATGGGGAACGGCTCTATCCATAAAAATGCATTGCCGGGTTTAAAGAAAGCCATAAAGAAGGGGATTCCTATAGTCAGAGCAAGCAGGGTGGGAAGCGGTGATGTCTATCACGGAGCCGAAGTCAAAGGCTCAGAGTTAATCAACGCCGGAACGCTTAATCCACAGAAAGCAAGAATCCTTCTGCAACTATCTTTGGCTGAAAATATGCAACCGCATGATATCTGCAGAGTTTTTGAAAAGTACTAATCTGTAAACTTATTTCTTTTTCTGGGGGGGGGATTTCTTTTAGAAGTTTCTACTTTTCGATTTTCCCACCAGTTGTAGATTTCCTCAAAGAGATTTCCGTGAAGTAGCAGGATTCTTCCGTCTCTTTTAGCAAGACCTTTCTTTATCCATTCGGATAGGGTGAGTGAGACTGAAGTTCGGCTAGCGGAGACGATACGACCCAAGATCACCGTATTAAGGTTCACTGGAACCGGATTCCAATCCTTAGGTCTTGGCGTGTAATAGGCACTCATTAGGGCATGGAAAAAAGATTTGAGCCGCATATCGATGTCCATTGTTGCACAGGCGAGTAGGGCTTCAATATGAGATTCCTGCTTTTCAACCACGCTTTTGGTGAATATTTCTAAAATATCGCGGTTGCCAAATATTTCCCGATGCCAAATGTTGTAGGGAAGAACGATTCCTACGCTATCCTTGACGACATAGGCTGAGACATTAGCAATGTTGTTACAGGCCGCGTCAATATCTCCCATTACCCTGTTAGGAACGATGACACTAAAAATGTGTGTATTTTCCCACCAAAGTCGACATGGCATCCCAAATTTTCGACACCTTTCAAACCAGTAAACAGGTTACTGGCATC
>CANQMZ010000115.1 GCA_947625105.1 uncultured Parasutterella sp. | reverse complement strand
GGTTAAATGAGTACGGTTTCCTTGAGACTCCGTATCGTAAGGTCGAAAATGGTCATGTGACCAACGAGATTGTGTACCTGTCCGCAATTGATGAAGGAAACTCTATCATTGCTCAGGCAAATGCAAAGATTGATGAAAAAGGGAATCTGTGCGATGATCTCGTGAGCTGCCGCGATAAAGGCGAATTTGTTTTGAGTACGCCTGACCGAGTCCAGTACATGGACGTGGCTCCTGCGCAGATTGTTTCCGTGGCAGCCTCTCTCATTCCATTCCTTGAACATGACGATGCCAACCGCGCCTTGATGGGTTCAAACATGCAACGTCAGGGAGTCCCGTGTCTGAGACCCGAAAAGCCGGTTGTAGGTACCGGTATTGAGAGGACGGTAGCAATTGACTCTGGAACTACCGTACAAGCAGAACGTGGCGGAGTTGTAGACTACGTTGATGCGAACCGTATCGTTGTCCGTGTTAATGACGATGAAAATGTTACGGGTCGTGTTGGTGTGGATATTTACAACCTTCAGAAGTTCACCCGTTCCAACCAGGGAACAAATATCAATCAGAGACCAATCGTCAGCCAAGGAGACAAGATCGCCAAGGGAGATGTAATTGCCGATGGTGCCTCGACTGATTTAGGCGAATTAGCTCTTGGCCAAAACATGATTGTCGCTTTCATGCCATGGAACGGATACAACTATGAAGACTCAGTCATGGTGAGCGAGAAGGTTGTTGCCGATGACCGGTATTCTTCCATTCATATTGAAGAGTTGGTTGTTTCTGCTAGAGATACGAAACTCGGAAGCGAAGAAATAACTCGAGATATTTCAAATCTCAGTGAAAATCAACTGAATCGTCTTGACGAGTCTGGCATCGTGTACATCGGAGCTGAAGTGAAAGCTGGCGATGTTCTAGTTGGCAAAGTAACGCCAAAAGGCGAGACCACTCTTACTCCGGAAGAAAAACTGTTGCGCGCGATTTTCGGAGAGAAGGCAAGCGATGTAAAAGACACGTCTCTTCGCGTGCCGAGTGGAATGGTTGGTACCGTTATTGATGTTCAAGTTTTCACCCGAGAAGGAATTGAAAGAGATAAACGTGCACAGTCGATTATTGAGGATGAGTTGAAGCGCTATCGCACCAACCTCAATGATCAACTCCGTATTGTTGAATCCGATCTCTTTGAACGCTTGGGCCGTCAGCTGGTAGGTGCTACCGCTCAGGGAGGACCAAAGGGCCTGGCAAAGGGCAAGAAGATTACCAAGGAGTATTTGGATTCTCTCCCGCACACCGAGTGGTTTAACATCAGAGTGAGCAAAGATGCGCTTCAAAAGCAGATTGAGGAGGTCCGCGGTCAGTTGGAAAGCAAGCGCAAAGACTCAGAAGCCGCATTTGTTGAGAAACGCAAGAAGTTAACGCAAGGCGATGAGCTGCCAGCCGGCGTTCAAAAGATGGTCAAGGTATACCTTGCAGTCAAACGCCGCTTGCAGCCCGGAGACAAGATGGCTGGTCGCCATGGAAACAAAGGTGTTGTTTCCCGTATCACACGAGTTGAAGATATGCCGTTTATGGCAGACGGCCGCCCCGTTGATATCGTCTTGAATCCGTTGGGCGTACCTTCTCGTATGAATATTGGCCAGGTGCTTGAAGTTCATTTGGGGTGGGCCGCTTTCGGTTTGGGATGGAGAATTGCCGAACTGCTTAAGTTGGAAAGAGAAAAACAAGTCAAAGAAATCCGCGACTTGCTGAACAAGATCTACAACGCCAGTAGTGGCAAGAAAGAAGATTTCGACTCGATGACCGATGACGAAATCATCCAGTTGGCTCAACAACTCAAACGTGGGATTCCCTTTGCGACTCCGGTGTTTGATGGAGCCAGCGAGAAAGACATTCGTGAGATGCTTGATTTGGCCTTCCCACAAGAGGTTGCCGACAAGCTTCATTTGACTCCATCGAGAACACAAGCACAGCTGTTTGATGGAAGAACCGGAGATCCGTTCGATCGGCCGGTTACTGTGGGAGTGATGCACTATCTGAAACTGCATCACCTTGTTGATGACAAGATGCATGCACGTTCAACAGGACCATATTCCATGGTTACGCAGCAACCTCTTGGAGGTAAAGCACAGTTCGGTGGACAAAGGTTCGGTGAAATGGAAGTCTGGGCTCTTGAAGCCTATGGCGCCAGCTATGTCCTGCAAGAGATGCTTACAGTCAAGTCTGACGATGTCGGTGGACGTACAAAACTTTATGAAAATATTGTCAAGGGCGATCACGTGATCAATGCTGGTATGCCCGAATCCTTTAACGTTCTTGTTAAGGAAATTCGTTCGCTTGGCATTGACATTGATCTAGACAGTAAATAAGAGGAACCGTTGAAACATGAAAGCTTTTCTTGATTTATTCAAGCCGGTTAATTCTGAAGAAGCGTTTGACGCTATCAAAATTGGTATTGCGTCCCCAGAGAAGATCCGCTCTTGGTCTTATGGTGAGGTGAAAAAACCAGAAACCATTAATTACAGGACGTTCAAACCTGAGCGAGATGGTCTTTTCTGCGCAAAGATTTTCGGGCCGATCAAAGACTACGAGTGCTTATGTGGTAAGTACAAGAGACTCAAACATCAAGGCGTTATCTGCGAGAAATGCGGAGTCGAAGTTACTTTGGCCAAGGTTCGTCGCGAAAGAATGGGACACATTGAACTGGCTAGCCCGGTTGCGCATATTTGGTTCCTTAAGAGCCTGCCTTCCCGCATGGGTATGGTGCTTGATATTCCGTTGAGGGATATCGAGAGAGTTCTCTACTTTGAAGCCTATATTGTTGTTGATCCGGGTATGACGCCTCTGGTCAGAGGGCAACTCATGACAGAGGATGATTACTTTGCCAAAACAGAAGAGTATGGCGATGAATTCAAAGCCATGATGGGAGCCGAAGCAATCCGTGAGCTTCTCGCCAATATCGATATCAACGATGAAGTTACAAGATTGCGAGAGGAATTGGCCGAAACAACTAGCGAAGCCAAAGTAAAGAAGATCGCCAAGAGACTAAAAGTTCTTGAGGCATTCCAGCGCTCAGGCATGAAACCAGAATGGATGGTGATGGAGGTACTTCCGGTGCTTCCTCCAGATCTTCGTCCCTTGGTTCCGTTGGATGGCGGACGTTTTGCTACCAGCGATTTGAATGATTTATATCGCAGAGTTATTAACCGTAATAATCGTCTGAAGAGGCTTTTAGAGCTGAAGGCTCCTGACATTATCGTGCGCAATGAAAAGCGTATGTTGCAGGAGGCTGTTGACTCACTGCTTGATAATGGCCGTAGAGGCAAAGCGATCGCTGGACCTTCCAAGAGAGCGCTCAAATCTTTGGCTGACATGATCAAAGGAAAGGGAGGACGTTTCCGTCAGAATCTCTTAGGTAAGCGAGTTGACTATTCCGGTCGTTCCGTTATTACGGTTGGTCCATACCTTAAGTTGCATCAGTGCGGGCTGCCTAAGTTGATGGCGCTTGAGCTGTTTAAACCTTTCATTTTTAACAAGCTTGAAATGAGAGGATTGGCTCCAACGATCAAGGCGGCCAAGAAGATGGTTGAGAATCAGGAACCCGTGGTTTGGGATATTCTTGAAGAAGTCATTTACGAGCATCCTGTTCTTCTAAACCGAGCTCCGACACTCCACCGGTTAGGCATTCAGGCTTTCGAACCGTTGCTGATTGAAGGGAAAGCTATTCAGTTGCATCCCCTAGTTTGTGCGGCTTTCAATGCTGACTTTGACGGCGACCAGATGGCTGTGCATGTGCCACTTTCTATTGAGGCGCAGTTGGAAGCCCGTGCTTTGATGCTCGCATCTAACAACGTACTTTTCCCTGCTAACGGGGATCCATCTATTGTCCCTTCCCAGGATATTGTTCTTGGTCTGTACTATTCAACCCGTTCTCGCATCAATGGTAAGGGCGAAGGAATGTTCTTCGCTGATATCGGAGAAGTTGAACGTGCATTGGCTAACAAGGTAGTTGATCTTCAAACCCGTTGTACGGTTCGTATTAAAGAATATGAACTAAACAAGGAAACAGGGGAAAAGATCGAAAAGGTCAGCAGATATGAAACAACAGTTGGCCGTGCTTTACTTTCAGAGATTTTGCCAGCAGGATTGCCTTTTGATGCAATCAATAGAACTTTGAAGAAGAAGGAAATTGCCAAGCTGATTAACATGGCGTTCCGTCGTTGCGGCTTGCGCGAGACGGTTATTTTTGCTGACAAACTCATGCAAAGAGGCTATCACTTAGCCACTATTGGCGGTCTGTCTATATGTATTGATGACATGATTGTCCCGGAGGCCAAGGATAAATTGGTTCACGAAGCCGAGCAGGAAGTCAAAGAGATTGAAGCTCAGTACACATCCGGTCTTGTAACCGCAGGCGAACGCTACAACAAAGTGGTTGATATTTGGGGCCGATGTGGAGATCAGGTCGGGAAGGTGATGATGGAGGAAATCTCCAAAGAGCCAGTTGTTGACCGGCATGGAAAGACGGTTGAGCAGGAAAGCTTCAACTCAATTTACATGATGGCTGATTCAGGTGCCCGAGGTTCAGCAGCTCAGATCAGGCAGTTGGCCGGTATGCGCGGCCTGATGGCTAAACCAGACGGATCCATTATTGAGACGCCAATTACCGCAAACTTCCGCGAGGGTTTGAACGTGTTGCAGTACTTCGTTTCAACCCACGGTGCTCGTAAGGGTTTAGCCGATACGGCTTTGAAGACGGCAAACTCCGGTTACCTGACCAGACGTCTTGTCGATGTGACTCAGGATTTGGTTGTCACAGAAGAGGATTGCGGAACAACCCACGGTGTTCTGATGAAGGCACTGGTTGAAGGTGGTGAAGTTGTTGAAGCACTGGGAGATCGTGTACTTGGCAGGGTGACAGCTGAGAATGTCATGAACCCCGATACACACGAGATTTTGTTCCCGGCTGGCCACTTGATCACAGAAGACGATGTTGAACAGATATCCAAACTTGGCATTGATGAAATCATCGTTCGTACTCCTCTGACTTGTGAGACTCGCTACGGGCTTTGCGCCAAGTGCTACGGACGAGATTTGGGAAGAGGCTCAATGGTTAATACTGGTGAAGCGGTTGGTGTAATCGCGGCTCAATCCATTGGTGAGCCGGGAACCCAGTTGACGATGCGCACCTTCCATATCGGTGGTGCAGCTAGTCGAGCTGCTGTTGCCAGCAATGTGGTTACCAAGTCTGCCGGTACCGTTCGCTTTACAAGCGCCATGCGTTATGTCACGGGAGAGAAAGGAAATAAAGTTGTTATTTCTCGCTCCGGTGAAATCGTGGTTGAAGGCGCAAACGGACGCGAAAGAGAACGCCATAAGATTCCTTACGGTGCAAACTTGTTGACAACCGATGGACAGGAAGTTCCTGTCGGAGCAGAACTCGCCAACTGGGATCCGTTAACCCGACCAATCGTTACCGAATATGCAGGTAAGGTACATTTTGTCAACGTGATTGATAATGTGACGGTCAAGAGTCAAACCGATGAAGTCACCGGTTTAACATCCTTGGTTGTCATTGACTCTAAACAGTCGGCATCAAGCAAGATTGGACGTCCGGTTATTCAATTGTTTGATAAAGATGGAGAAGCGGTCAAGATTCCAGGAACAGACCACCCAGTGAGCATTCAACTTCCAGTTGGGGCGCTTATTACGGTTAATGACGGTGACAAGGCTAATGTCGGAGATGTTCTTGCGAGAATTCCTACCGAGAGCCAGAAGACACGAGATATTACAGGTGGTTTGCCAAGAGTGGCGGAGCTCTTTGAGGCTCGCTCTCCCAAGGATGCGGGAATTCTCGCTGAGGCAAGTGGAACCGTGACTTTCGGAAAAGAGACTAAGGGTAAACAGCGGTTAATTATTACTGGTGTTGAAGGCGATGAGCACGTGTTCCTTATTCCGAAGGATAAGACCATTCTCGTTCACGATGGTCAGGTGGTTCACAAGGGAGAGGTTATTGTCGACGGACCGGCGGATCCGCACGATATCCTTCGTTTGAACGGCATTGAAGCGCTTGCTCGCTACATTGTTGATGAGGTCCAGGCGGTTTACCGCCTGCAAGGTGTGAAAATCAGTGACAAACACATTGAAGTGATTGTTCGCCAGATGTTGCGCCGTGTGGTGATTACTGATCCGGGTGACACTAAGTTCATCAACGGCGAACAGGTGGAAAGAAGTGAGATGCTCGATGAAAACGAACGTGCTCTTGCTGAAGGAAAGCGTCCTGCCCTCTACGAAAACTTGCTTCTCGGTATTACCAAGGCGAGCTTGTCCACGGATTCCTTCATTTCAGCGGCTTCTTTCCAGGAGACGACCAGGGTGCTCACCGAAGCTGCCATTATGGGTAAGAGAGATGAGCTGCGCGGACTGAAAGAAAATGTCATTGTGGGTCGACTAATACCTGCCGGAACCGGTTTGGCATATCACAAGGCGCGCAAGAATAAAGATGCCTTTGCTTACGATAATGAGAACACCGAAAAAGATGACATATTCATCGGTGACGAAAATATCGTGGAAGAGGAAAAACTTTCAGAACCGTCTCCCGAAGCACAGTAAAAGCGGTTTCTCTTAGTAAGAGAGGGGCGACCATAGGGCGCCCCTTTTTTATGGAATAAAACGCTGGGAAAGAAAAGTCTCAATGTCTTTGTAGCTATCGCGCGGCGATTGATTGAGAGCCATCTCTGAATAGGCGAAACGAATGAGATGATTGGAACGTGAGGATCTATTTTCCCCTTTGGAGCATAAAGTTACACTCAAATAAGGGGAAAACCAGGGCGAATACATCAAAAAGAAGAGAAAATGAGGAAAAATCTATAACATATAGATTAATTTGACTTTCTTGTTTCTTATAAGTTATAATAAACCTATAATTTATAAGATAGAGGCGTCAATGAAAGTCGATTACCAAAAATATCCGCAGGTTCCCCCGGGTTGTCAGTTAAACGAGAATAAGAAGA
>CANQMZ010000114.1 GCA_947625105.1 uncultured Parasutterella sp. | reverse complement strand
AGATTATGTGATTGGGTATTGGATGTAGATCCGGCTTTTTTGCCTTTGCCGAAGGATCCTTTGGTTTCGTCAACAACGACGATGCGATTTTGAGTTCTGCTCCAAATTGTCTTGAATATTTTGTTCATAACTTCCCGGAGAATTAAATCTTGGCGTGACTTCAATTGGCAGCGGGTTATGAACTTGATGAATTACCGATCATCGGACGGGGCGCATATAAATGGTGTACCGGGTCGGCATTGTGTCACGCCAGACAAATGCCCCCGCCTCACTGTATTGGCGGGTCGCTGCCCCCGGTACGTAAGCTTTTCCTTTTCCTGAACATCTCTGTCACTCCTCAACCACAACTACTTCCTGAAACCACAAACCCATCTCTGAAGTTCAGAGAGGCTTTCCGATTGCTTGGTCACCGTTTCAGTCCCGTTCTTGACACTGGCCTCGTAGACAAAAATTCTTCTGATCCCGCCAGGGGTCACAACCTTCTTGTCTTCCACTACTCTGATTACCGTGTTATTCAAAACGCGATCATTGATCCTCATTGTTTCAATCCCTCCTAAGGCTCATGGTCATAGACTTTTTCTTTCGTTCTTCTCATGGTGAGTACTCTGTATCCTTCCGGAACGAAAACTTGCAAAAGACAAGTTCCTTTTGGCTGCACTCATCATCGTTTCAGAGAAGCGCGAATTTATCATCAATAGCCCTCACCAGTGAACTCTCGTCCAGTTTTTGCCATCGATAAATACATCAATGGCTCTTCGGGACTGTCGTTGTTGCCACAATACTTCTTCATAAACTTTGACCGTCCGGTAGCAAGTCGTGGTACTTTCCCCGTCACTGCATTGATAGGGTTCGGTTATCGTACCTATGGGATTTTTGACACAGGCCTTGGAGCCTCCGAGTTCACTTCCACCTTCCCCGTCGCTAAACCAGTGTTCGCCTCCGTAGTTATAGGAACTTCTATTTGCCTCAATCTTGGGACGTCCGCGTGAATCAAGTCCCGTCTTGCTACCTTGGGCAATATAACCAACAGGTGCATCTTCCATTCCTTTGAGTGAACACGGGTCATAACTATCCGTTAATTGCTTGGCGTAATTTCCTTCGCCGGCCATCGGGCATTGGGGAAACGAACAAGGATGAGTTTTGGCCAGGCACTTGAAAAGTTTGTCTATCGGTGGCCTACATTCACTTACTGCACGCGGGCCGTTGGGATTGGCCAGGCAAAGCAATACCTCACAACCCCAGCGGTCATCGCCCGACATGATTTCAATCTTGGGCATACCGGGCAGATTTGAATAATCCATCTCGTCGGCCAAGCTGTGGCTCATTAATCCGACGGCACAAAATTCCAGCAACATAACCGACAGACAAAATTTCTTCACCTTTTTTAGCACTACGCAACAATTATTTACTGTGACTTTTCCCATTTTGTTCCTTATGATCTGACGGAGCCCCTTTTTCTCTCCCATTGAAGAAGTTCCTCGAAATCAAGGACTACTGCACGAATTCCTACACGAGTTGGTTGAGGAAATCCTTCATCTTTTAGCCTTGAAATCCACGTCCAAATCGT
Organism: uncultured Parasutterella sp.; assembly: GCA_947625105.1. GTDB lineage: Bacteria > Pseudomonadota > Gammaproteobacteria > Burkholderiales > Burkholderiaceae_F > Parasutterella. The sequence continues at coordinate 5,555 of CANQMZ010000114.1, read as the reverse complement.
TCTTTTTGATTTTTTATAACGTTTTGCAGTTTCTCCGATTGTTATAAAGGCTTGTTCCGAACTCATAAAACACCCTCTGAAATAAGAATCTTTCCAAAGGCCCGGCTAAGCTCAAACTTACCTAAACAACTCTTAGCCAACCATTGGCGATAAAAATGAACGTTGATGCAAAATTGTTTATGTGTCCTTTTTGACATCATTATTCGGCTCACCATCATCACTCCTGTTCATCTCTTAAACCGGTAAGCAGCACGATCATCTAAATCAAAATCAAAGTGACCATAAACATTGTCGATGTGGGATGATCCTGTACCAACTGAATCATTGCCACAATTACCTTTTGGAAGAACATCAGAAGTTCTGCCCTCGACGAATAGATTTCTCGACATACAAGGTACATTGTCCCCAAAGATGAAATGGCTAACGCGCAATAGAGAATTCTTAAAACCCTTGCCATAGAACGCTTCCTTCTTTCGGTTTTCTCTCTTTCATCCCGCAGTCGATAGTTTTCCCCAGTCGATATCCGGCCTGACCTCATCTCTCCTAACCACTCCTCCCGTAATTTGCTCGATCCTGATGCAAGTTAGAAGTGGAACCTTACGACGACCACAGATGTAGCCATTTATGGTTTCCTTGGACAAGTTGAGTTCTCTAGCCAAAAAACTTCTCGGGTCGGAGAAATTCCTCTTCCTTAATGACTTGCAATAATTTTTCAGATCCATGTCAAAAACCTTTGTACTAATTGTACGAATTATATACAATTTTATACGAACTTGACAATTTTTGTTTTTGACATAAATGTACTGCTCAATTTTGTCTTCTGCTATACCTGCATTTGTAACGGAGAGATACAAAATGCAGATGGCTGAACTTACTGAGACCCGAAGGAAAAATCTTGAATTCCTAATCGAACATTACGGCAGTGTTGTTAAACTCAATAAAGCTGCCGGAAGACCAAAATACGACACGACTTTCAATCACATCAAAAACAAAACTCAAGATACAAAAACCAAAAAAGCAAGGACAATGGGAGAGGCCATTGCCAGAAGACTGGAAGCAGATCTGAAATTGCCTCCGGGATGGATGGATGAGACACATGATGAAAAATTTGCAATAGAGATTGCGGAGACAGACGCCTATTTACGCTCTAACCTGAAAAAAATTAAACGATTCGAGCTCCCGTCAAAACGTAATTATTCGTTTTTTGACGGAGAATTAGAATTGACAGAATTTTTTCTCAAATCAATAAATCCTTCGGACGTCAAGAACGTTCGCTTTTATCCGGCACCCGATGATTCATTGGCTTCGATAGCCCCGGAAGGTTCAACCCTTCTTTTGGATCTTGGCATTAACAGTTTTGTTCGAGAAGGCATTTACCTCATCGAATCAAAGGGTAATTTTGAGCTTAAGCTCATCTCTCACGACTACCAGGGAGGCTACATAATCCGCAACGATAGAGTCAGCCATCAGGTCGAAAACCTCGATCAGGTCAACATCAAAGCCTTGGCTCTATACGTGTTCGTCGGCAAGAAACTTTAATTGCATCGGACGGGGCAACCCCGTCCTTTTGTCTTCCTTGATCCTTTTCCATTTTCCTCTTTTAGAAAGGGAAACATCGTCAGTACAGATGATAAGTTCTGCTGTCGGTCGCTTATGGATGCAGGTTATTCCTCGAAATCAGAAGAACTTATACATTCCAAAGAAAACACCAGTACACCCTCTTGGTAAGCCGTAACACCCTTTAGTTTGTTCTCCATTCTTTCCTAAGTCTCTTCCAGGCTCTGCCAGCCTCAATGCCCGATTGAAACCCTGTAATTTCCTTACGTTTTGGACTGGCAAACAGTTTGTTTTTGTGCAAAAGGCCATATACAGATCAAAAATTTTTCTTAATTACATACGAACTTTTTGTCTTAACAACAGAAAATCTTGACCCTTTTTACTTTTTATATCGTACAATATGTACAATCCAAAATTATACATTTTTGCTTTGGTTTGACATTATGTGGTTTTTATAACGGGAGGCTATCGGGAAGTTGGGATTTAAGACTGAATTGGTACGGTCCACGTTCTTTGCTTCTTACCGAAAGTTTTATTCATGCCATCAAATACTGTACAAAATCTTCCCTCTTACACCATTACAAGTGAAGAGTACATTCAGGATTATCTGACCCTGCCGGATGACCAAAAGCTTGTCCTGTTCAAACTCCGTATGGGCTATGCAATGAAGGGCTCAAGCCTGACATCTGACGATATTGAAGGACTAAGCCCGGCTTTCACCGAAGAACAGAAAACGAACCGAAGGAAGGTGTTGCGACGATTCTTCCGCAAATCAGATGATTGTTGGATAGATGACAGAGTTGAAGCCCTTATCGAAGCAAAAAAGCAGAAGGATCTTCACAGGGCACATGTTAGTGCTGAAAGATCACGTGTTGGCCGTATGGGGGCGCTCAAGAGATTTCCACAGAATTCACAAGAGGTGAAATCCGGGGACATTGCTGAACCTCTTGATAAAACAAGTTCACAGCAAAATGGTAGCAATTGCTTTAACAAAACAATAGCAAATGCCGAGCAATTGGTTAAGCAAAATGATGGCAATTGCTTTAGCAAAACAGTAACAAATGCCAAGCAATTGGTTAAACAAAACGATGGCAATTGCTCTAGCAAAAACATTGCAAATACCGGGCAATTGGTTAAGCAAAGCGATAGCAATTGCTTTGGCAAAAAGGTAGCAAATGTTGATGATTTGCTAGAACAAAATCAAAAATTTTCAACTAACTTATTGAAAAACAAGCAGATTGAAAATTCTGAGAGTCACCCGGAAATGACCTCTTCGGAGCCGTCCCTCGCGCACACGCCTACGCGTACGCGCGCGTCCGATCCGATAAATAATATTTATTTATTAAATAAAAATAAAATAATCCGATCCGACGCGCGCACGGGCGAGCACACACGCGTACACGCGCACACGCACGAGGGAAGTCAGGAAAAAATCAAGGAGATTTTTGAAACCAATTCGTCTCTTGAATCCTGGCCCAGTGATCAACTGATGCTCCTGTTCACATCTTCGGGATTGAACCACTCTGCGCTCGAAGCATGGATTAGTCGCACTCCATTCAACCATGACAAGTTCAATCAACTTTTGTCTTCGATCAAAGCTATGGGCTATGTCGACTATCTCAACGTGATTTCACGCTGCCGCTTAGTCAAGGAAAAGGAGGGTCATGAGTTCAAAACTTCGGTGGCTTTTGTCATCAAGGCACTGGAAAAGCAAATCGACCTTATTCGTGCCAGCACAAAACCACCCGATCAGTCTGCCAAACCTGAAAGGTTCAGTGACAAGGTTTACCGAAAGGAAGGCCTGATCCTTATGCCCAATGGTAGTTATCGAGTTCTGCCGAGGAGTCAGAGATGAAAAACTTTCTCTCACGTGATGAAATTGACGAATCCAGGTTCGAAGTCGGTCAATGTAGCAAGCATGGGTTTTTCATTGCTGCCCAAAGAACTCCGGTTGGCTGGAGTTATGTTTCGGGTTGTCCCGGGTGCGAATCAGAGACCAAAGCCCGCCGTATCTTCGGACAAAGCATGATTCCCCTGCGCTTCAGGGACAAGACTTTCGACAACTACTTGATTGAAAATTCAGGCCAGTACGCTGCCGTTAAAAGTTGCAAGGCCTTCGTCACTTCAGTTTGTGACAACCCTCTGGGCGGCAACAACTTGGTGCTCGTGGGCAAGCAGGGAACAGGCAAGACCCACCTTGCCTGCTCATCCATGAACGCAGTGGTCAGGAAAAGCTACCTGACTGTCCGATACGCGACTGTCGAGAAGATTCTGACAAAACTCAAAAGCACGTGGACAGACAATACCGCGAGCGAATACGAAGTAATCGAAAGATTTGCCAGGGTTGATCTTCTGACCATTGATGAAATCGGAACTTATCGCAGTATTTCGGTACGCGACAAGGACAAGATGTTTGAGTTGATCAACGAGCGATACGAACGCAAGAAACCGACGATTTTTGTTTCAAACCTCGACTTGACTGGCGAAAACTCGATGGAGTCTTACCTGGAAGAACGAAGTTTTGATCGAATCTGCGAAGACGTCCAAGTGGTTTTCTTTGAATGGGAAAGTTACAGGAGAAAGCCATGAATAAATTATTTTCCGATCAATGGAGAGTAATCGACTGGCAAAAAGTCGGCAAAGGGAGCGTTACAACGCTTCCTGAACCCAATGTCTTTGTGTGGCTTGTCGTCCGTGAAAATGAGCTATACAAGGTCACAAAAGGCTACTGGAATCGAAACCTGCTCGAAAAACCCTGTTTCACGATTGACTGTCTGGATAGCCCCGGACTGTCTCGCTATGCAGACACCGAAGTTGTGGCATGGATGCCACTGGAAAGGAGAAAATCATGATTGAACAAATCCCCGACAGCCTTGCACTGCGTGTCAAACTTTTCCTCAACAATCCCGAAGATTTTGAGACGATTGCAAAAGAAGCATTTGAACGAAGAGACGCAGTAAGCCTTTGTTTTCTGATTCCTGAAGATAAATCCCGTACCGGCCATCAGATCGCGGTAATCGCCGATCGTGCACACTTGACTGAAGAAATTCCGTATAGGCCCGGGGAGTGGAACAAGTGGCCCGATGTCATTCCACCAAGGCTAAATACCGAGCCGCCCATCAACGGCAAACCACAAGAATGTGACTACTGGATGCTCCATCTCGAAGGAGGCCGCTACATGACGGGAAAACTCACCTCACAAAAGTCATGGATACAAGTTCCCGAACAATCTATAGAAGCCTACAAGGAGTTTTCGGAACCGGCGGACATGGAGACCATTGACGCCTATGACTATCGAGAAGATTCATGGAACGCCTTTCCAAAGCATAAGCCATCCCCGGGCACTTACGAAGTGCAGCTCAAGGACGGGCGGCGTCGTGTCGTCACTTGGAAAGACGACAAATGGACTTTTTATGGAGATGAAATCGTCGCATTCAAAACAATCTTGTAAATCAACCAGGAGACATTTATGAAAACACTTTGTGTAGTCAATGAAAAAGGTGGAGTCGGTAAAACCTTCGTTGCCGACCAGTTCGCCTATTTCCTTCATTTCAAGGCCGGCCTGAACGTCCTTGTTATAGACCTCGACCAGCAGCACAACACAAGCGAAATCCTTGAAAAAAGTGGCTTATGTTCTGTGGCGTCAGTGACTTCCGGTCACATCATGGCCGGAGAATCCGAACTCAATGAGACGGCCCCTTTCCTGCTCGTCAAGTCTGATGATCGTCTTCTCGAACTCGAAAAAACACTTGAAGAGGACGAGGCCTGCATGAACCTCTATAACGCTCTTGAAAACGTCAAGGATTACTTCGATATTTGTATCTTTGATCTGAATCCTTCTCCCGATGTGCGACAACTTTCAGCACTGGCGGTGTCGACCGACTATGTGGTGCCCTTCGAAGTGAAGATGGAAAGTATTCAGGGTGTGGAAGCCGTTTTGACCCGTGCAAGAATCATTTCCGAGTCACTAAACAGCTCCTTGAAACTCGACGGCTTGC
>CANQMZ010000113.1 GCA_947625105.1 uncultured Parasutterella sp. | reverse complement strand
ACGCCACTTACTCCATCAATCACTCTGCCACTCATAAAAGTAAGACTGTTGGTAGTGCCAGACCGCGCCGCCGCATTTGCCGGCGAAACAATAATGGTTGTCTCCGGACCGGCTAAAGCAGTCGTGTTGTATAACTTGGCGTTGGAAAAGTTTGTCAGCGTAACCTCACCCTGATAGTAATACTCAGCTTTTTCTCCAGGCACTACGGGTTTCGGTGTATCGCCGACACCTGCCTCTTGATCGGCATTGTTTGCTTCCGGGGTATTGAGGTTACTGCTCAATATTTCCAGATCAGCGCCTTTCAGAAGTAGATTTGGAACACTTTCTCCTTTTTCCCCTTTAATTGTTCCCCTTAGATGACCCCTAATCCTTGCTCCCACGAATCCATCAGCAAGAGGCAGGGCACCTATCATTACATTGCCCTGATCATCTTCAACAGTAGAAGCAACTGTCAGTTTTGGAGAAACTTCTTTTCCGGGATTAAATTGTGAGTCGGGATTATCAAGTCCGCTGAGGTTATCGAATGTAACACTTGCTCCTTTACCTACATAAAGACTACCCACTGTTTGGCAATCATGGCCATTTAGGAAGTATTGTCCACCCAAAATCGTTGTGTCTTTAGGCTTTAAGTCGTCATATAACGGTTGGTTATCCGGGTCGGCATCTGAGAGATAAAGCATACTTGTATACCCGAGTGCTCTGTCTTCATTCGCGTATAAAATCGCATAGGCTCTCACAGTAGTTGGGCCCGTGTATGTGTTCAAACCCACTTCCTCAGAACCCAAGTACTCCGTTCCACCAATAATGACCACATTATTCTCAGGCACAGTAACACCACCCGTGCCGGTTAGCTGGGCTGTCATCGTGAACCATCCCTGCTGAATAGTATCCTCAGAGTTCTCTGTTTTTATGTAACCTTTTCGGTTGGTTGGCGGTTGCCATGTCACCGAGCCAGAAACATAAGAGTTGTTTTCCTCCGACTCGTTGGGATCCAACTGGTTACGACCATACAATGTGAGGTCTCCTACCAAGTTTAGGGCTACAAGTCTATAACGAAGTCCCACTCCTCCAATTTCTCCATTTGTGGACTCGTTTGTGCTTGGTACTGCATGCCCGTTTTCATCTGTCTGATAGGGTGACTGTCCCTGTGGAGTCTCTTCCCCTTCGGCGGCATAAAAACTCCAAAGTACGTTACTAAATTCATATGTCGCATAAGCAACGACAGTTTTACCGTCTTGGGTTATTGGCATAAAGGGTCTTCCATCTTTCGTCCCATCATCCGTGGTATAGAAACTCCCTACTGTGTCTTCGGAAGCTGCATTTAAATTCTTTATGTTGCCCTTTTCGTCTATTACAGAAAGCTCAATCGTCGTATACCCTTGTAATGCAAGTCCGGTGTATGCACCCGGACTCTTCTCATTCACCGCTTGTCTACGCCCGGCAACTTTTGCCCAGTCGAGGCTGACAGCCGTATTGGATGTACCCCCGCTCGGGCTCAAGCCTAAAACCAACGTCAAACCGTCATCGTGGACCAAAAGAGACAAAGGAGCATCGTAGTTGGGAACCGGTTCTTCCTCTACAGGCTTACCGTCTTTTATCTGTTCTATTGATGTTGGCGTCAACCCCCGATTCAACACATCATAGGGATTGCGAAACTGCAAGGTAAACCGGCCAGTCTCTGTGTCGATTCCTGATACGACATTTTTATTGTTGTTATAGCCACTACCGTCCACTACGGAGCTAACATAAACTTGAACGCTCTCCCAAAAGTTATGGTCATCATTGGGCGTTTTACCATCCTCTTCGTACGTAAAGTAAACTTGGGAGCCATTGCCCCACATCTCATTATTCGAGCCCAGATAATCGGGTTTCTCACCTTCATATGTCGCTTGCACTTTCAAATCAGAGTGAAAACCGCTTGCGGTAATCACATAAGATTCTCCCAAAAGATTACCTAAACTGTTTGGCTCATACTTCTCTACTAGAAATTTTGCTGGCTCGACTCCCAGGGGTATTGAATCAGTTCCCGGGGTCAAATAGGCCCCGAAAATCACTCGCTGTGCATAGACCGAGCCTGTGTAATTTGCGCCTGCCGCATAGACCGTGCCCCGGCGGCCATTAATCACCCGGGCTTGTTTTTCGGACTCCACATTCGACGTAGCACTAGCTGTCCAAGCCTTCGCCGAACCGTAAACGGCGGAGTTCCCTGTCGTTGCCACGTTATGTAAAGAAACAAAATTTTCAGTACGTGGAGAACTGAGAAATTCCCCGTAGGTCATTTGGTAACGGCTGTCAAATTCAAAACCTCCATAGATATTGCCGTCTATTACAGAATCCTCAACGATTACATAATTGCCTACAGCCGTTCCGTAGCTATAGCCTCCGTATATGCTTTGACCATCACCGGCATCTGACCAGAAAAAACCATACTCGCCTTTTGTGTCACCATCAAACCCATAATCAATGTTTGAGTTCTTAACGTAGACGATATTTCCTGTCGCTTGACCAGCCGCACTAGCATCGGCAGGATCTTCGGGCATTATGTAAACATCCCAAGCTTTACCTCCAACAATGCCGATCTTTCGACCTCGACTCGGAGTATCGGCGCTACCTGTCAGCGTGCAGCTTTCGATAACATTTTCAATGCTTACAAAGTTATTGTTAGCATATAACCCTTCAGCACCGTAAAGTCCGGCATACAAAAACAAATTTATTGAAGAAGGATCAAAGCTGGAAAAATCGGTAGACGAGGTTGGTAATTCAAATTTCGTAGCATTATTTCTAATGATAACTTGATTGTTTGATGCTTCAAACCCTATTAATCTCCCATCTGGAGTACCATTGGCATGGTTTAAGTTCCAAAGTCGCTTACCAACTTCAGAAGATTTCCCGCCTATTACTTGATAGAGGTAAGCTTGACTATTAGCTCCAAGATTCACAAAAACTCTGTTGTTTTTTGAAGCTCCGCTTTCTTTATCCAGCTTGTCCCAATCAAAATCTTGTGTCGGATCCCCATCATAAGAAAAGGTATCATTTCTTCCAGCATAAATTCTTGCAAAGAATTGAGTTGGCGCTTCTGGGGTTTCGACTTGCGTCAGATTAATGACGAGATCAGCACCTTTTGTAGCAGACTCTAACCCCGATGGTGTATACTCAACCGAATCATTGAATTCAATTAAAGAGCTAGAGGTCCATTTATCTGTCTTCCCAAATGTGTTTAGATTTTCGATATAACCAGCTCCATCGCTTTCCGAATAGACCCCGTTATAGTTGGAAGAAACCGTAAGGTAGTCTCCCATACTAAGTCCATTATCCAAGGACGGTAATTCTTCTTTCGGGTCATAATCATTTTTCCATAGTCCGTTCCCGGTAACAATAAGTTCCAAGACAGGTCTTTCTTCATTTTTATACTCAATCTGTGTCAACCAAATCCAACTCTTTAGCTCGCTACCGCCGTCTAGTGCATCCTTATAGTTTTTGAATACTGAAAAGGTTCCTCCCACAGTGCCTTGTTTCACTGTCACTGCAGGAACTTTCTCAGACCACGGCACAAAATCGCAACTTTCCCCTCTGCAAAAAGGTTGTGAGAAGGTAACAGAAGGGCAGAGAAAAGAAGAAAGGAAACAAGCCAAAATGGCTGACCGCAGAAGATGCGGACGAAAACGACGAGAAAATCCTAAAGCGTCAGTAGACAGACGTCCACCACGCAGGGGGGGGTGCTACGCATAATTGCTCCACACTGGTTTTGTTGGGGGGGGGCTCTTTGGTCTTTACCAGTAGTCCAACCAAAAAGCTTCAAACTTTATGAACGTGATATTGCTCCAAAAAGTTATGCAACATTAAACAGACAAATGGGTAATTTCACCTATTTTTATACAAATTTCTCACTAGAACTTGGTAATTCGCAAGACAATTCTATTGAAACAACAGATTGATTAGTAAGAAAACGTATTGATTTTGTTTGAACAATACGCACAAATGGAAAGGCCTTTGGCACAAGCTCTTTTGGGCTTTAACTCCTAACCCGTTATTGCTTATGTAGAGTGCAAAGTTAACACTGATTACCAGCCTTTCTGGTTACCACTGCCGGTTACAAGGAAACCTCGCCTGTTCAACAAAGTCTATGTTGAACTTTTTCACACGACCAAATAACGTCCAGCAGTCCGAGACCGGCACAAGTAAGAGATTTACCCTCTCGTATGATTGCGCAACTTAACGCAATCACTTAAGTGACTGATTGGAAGTTGCTGCAGAAGTAAAAAGACTCGATAGTTCAGAACTCAAAATCTGCGAAAAATCAGCAATATAGGATGTAACCTGAGCCAGGTTTAAAAGTAGCGAGCGCAGGTTATATCGATTCGACTGCGTCATCTGATTAAACGAAGCGGTAAGCCTGTTTAACTGTTGGATAAGTTGAACCGCTTTTTGGTCCCCGGTCAAATTAGATAACCCTTTGGCTGTTTCCGTAAGCTGACTGAGCAATTGATTAATTTGAACAACGTTGGTCTCTTTTAAGGTCGTATTGGCGGAGTTGATGCCCTCCTCCATCGAGCCTAAGATTTGCTTGATTTTTGCTGCATCGATATTGCTTACGGTCTTATTAAGAGAAATAACTGTCTGAGAGACTCTTTGCAAGAAATCCGGACCTCCATCGCTTTCCGGCAAATCTATTGAATGCGACGCGGATAGGAAGTTTTCGATATTGTCGATGATTTCATTGGTTAGACTCGTTGTTGTAAGTGAAGATACTGTGTTTATCGCTATAAAGCAATACCGGAATTCCGTATTTAAGAACGTGCTCTTTGATAAGCTCCAAATAGCCTGCGCTCGTTTCACTGGGGCAAACTTGGCTGCGGTTATTTTGCCGGTAGCATCATCGACAAACACCAATAAACAGCACGCTGGATTCTCACTCCCAAACCACTGGTGCGGGCTGCCGTCTATTTGGATGAGTTCCCCAAAGCGTGACCGACGCCTTCGACTTTGGTGCAGTGTCTGCCGCTTCCTTCTCGCTTGCCCTCCATAGGCGACCAATTGCTTGCGCAGATATTCTTCTGAAACCTCTATGCCTTCCTCCTGTTTAAGGTACTTCTTGGCTAGGGCGGGTTGGAAATCGGAATAACGGCTTAGCAATAGCTCCTCAATTCGTTTACTAATCCGGGCTGGTAACTTGTTTGCCGGTACCTGACCGGTGTTGCCATGTCGAAGAGACTGAATACCTCCTGACCGGTACTTCTTCAATTGACGATACAGGGTTGGACGAGTTACTGACAGCTGTTGGCAGGCTGCCTTTGTGCTGATAATGCCTAATTCAAACTGCCTGAGAATTTGACCTCGCTCCTCTAGGTCCAAGCGAGGTACGTTTGTTTTTTAGACATCTTGATCCTTTAAAAGTTTTTATCTTAACGAAGCTCTTGCTTTTTGTATCAAAATCCCGTTGGCTTAGCATATTTTTATAAATATGTTCCACCAAGAAAGCCGGAAGATATAATAAAAGAAATACTTGACCTTGAAAAATCCTTAGAGGGAAGTCTGGAAGGGATATTTTATGACTAAGACAGAAGATTTATCAAAAGGCGAAATAGTAATATACAAAAGCGAGGGAAAAATTAATCTTGAGGTAATACAACAAGATAATACTTTATGGCTGAGTGCTGAAAAAATTGCCAAATTATTTGAGAAAGATCGTTCAAATATTCAGCGTCATATTGCCAAAATCTATAAAGAACAAGAATTGGAAGAAAACTCAACTTGTGCATTTTTTGCACAAGTTCAAAAAGAAGGTCAAAGAACGGTTTCAAGGAAAATTCCTTATTACAACTTAGATGTTATTTTAGCGGTAGGGTATAGAGTAACTTCTAAAACAGCAACCGAATTTAGAAAATGGGCAACAAATGTTTTACACAAGTACATTCTTGACGGTTATGTAATCAACGAAAAGAAATTGAAAGAGGAACAAGATAAAGTAAAAACCTTGCGAAGCACTATTAATATCTTATCAAGAAGTTTAACAAAACAGGTAGATAACTTGGAAGATGCACAAAATATAGCAAAACTATTGGATAATTTTGCCCAAGGGCTTGATTTGTTGGATAATTTTGACCATAAAACGCTTGATTCAAAAGGAAAAAATGAAAAAGAAGCTGTTAGGATTAGCGAAGAAGAATTTTTGCAAGTTATAGATAAAATGAAATCCGAATTTGCAACGGATGTTTTTGCAAACCCGAAAGACAAAAGTTTTTCAAGTTCTGTTAATCAAATATATCAAACTTTCGACTCTCAAGAGCTTTATCCGACCTTGGAAGAAAAAGCAACTATGCTTTTATATCTGATAATAAAAAATCATTCATTTTCAGACGGCAACAAACGTATTGCCGCAAGCTGCTTTTTGTATTTCTTGGATAAAAATAACATTTTATATAAAAACAATATGCCGATAATAGATAGTGCAGCTCTTTTTGCGCTGACATTGTTAATTGCGGAAAGCAACCCGAGCGAAATGGAAACAATGAAAAATGTTGTGTTGAGTGTGCTAAATAGGGGAGGGGACGTTTAACGAATATTTTAAATTTAATAAAGGAAATTTCAGTCTATGTTTCTGCATTATTAGTGCCAATAGTTGCAATCTGCACAATCTGTTTTATGAGACAACAAAAGGAAATACAAAAAAACAACAAGTTATCAAATTATTTAAATTAAAAATCAAGCATATAAATTTTTTGCTTGAATCTTGGGGCAATTTTAATACATACATAACCTATCTTCCTAATTATGAAGCAAAAATAATCTCTATTAATGACAATCAAGATATAATAATTTCACAAATGTAACAGGTTTTTGCAAAATTATATGAATTAAATTTTGAAATAAAAGTTCTAAAAACATAGAAAAACTGGAAGAAAAACTTATAGATAGTTTACCGTCCATGACACCTACTAAAAATGGCGACTGGACTGGTTACAATATATTAAAAAATTACGAAATAAGTAAAAATTTATTTAATAATTTGTGTCCTTCCCTAAAATCGGTTGACTGTTTTAAGCTCTTAACACTAGATTTGGTTGACTAAAATTTCTTAAAACTAATGGAAGTTAGCTTTTCCTAAATTACCCCCGTAAGGATGAACTTAGGCAGGTGGTCAACTTTTTTTAGTTTTATCATTTTAATTCCTTTTTCAGTTGATTGGTTCGCAGCGTAGCGTAGAACC
>CANQMZ010000112.1 GCA_947625105.1 uncultured Parasutterella sp. | reverse complement strand
CCTCCTACGCCACGGCCTAGCTTATTTCCGAGCTCATTTAACTTCTTTTTTTACCCACACTTATGCACGAAGAGCCTGAATTTTCGTTTCATGTGTCACAGAACAAGCACTTAGTAAGACGACAACAGATAAAGTCATCAATCGGATCGAATTTTTCAATTGCAACACTTTCACTCCTCAGGGAATAATTCTAAAAAACTCAAATCTCTTTTTTTTCTATGCCATAGACAATCCTGTCTGTATAGCACCAAAGATAGTTCCAGTCAACGGAGTTAGGTTATTCTTGGCACTTCATCTAAAAGTTTTACCTTGCGCAGCTGAGCGCTCATTTTGTGCGGCAACCTTTTCCAAAGTTTCAAACGGAGAGGAAACTTTCGAAAGTTTATTACAAATTGGAGCTCTCCTATGCGCGATTATGTTCCCCACATTCCTTACGATTCCGCTAGAGTCATTAGACAGGCCATTGGTCCTGATCAACACTATTGCATGGGATACATGAATCCTGGTGCCCCAGATGGCAGAGGCTACATTTCTACACTTAAGTTATCTGTCGGCACTGTCAATGTCAAAAACCTTGATCAGGTCACTGAAAACATTGTTTCCTACGACCGTTGCGAAAAAAATGATGCTTACATCGGTCAAATCAATATGCTGACCGTATCCTCATTCTGCGGGCAGAACGGCGCAGTTTGGGGCTATGACCTCGCCGTTCACGAAGACATTGCTAATAAAACTGAAAAACCAATGTACATGCAACCCCAGCCTGATGGTCCTGACATTCCTGTATACAACGTTCAGCCGTTGCTAGAGGCTGCTGAACGCCTATTTGGCCGAGAAAATGAGAGGCGCTTCCCGCCTATGCCTGGAGCTCATGTCATTTGTGCAAATAAAGATGCTACTGCTAGGGGACCTCTTTGGGTTTGGGCATCCATCGGCATTGCGATTCTGAAAGACAGAAGTAAAGGATCTTGCCTGTTTATCGAGGATGCAAATACCTTTGGTGACGCAAACACAACCGAAGCTGAAGTAAAAGCTTATTTGGATGGCACGATGCATAAGGTAACCAACAGCATCGCTCTCTGCGGACAGGATCAGTCTGTCATCTACGATCGGATCTACACTGGCTACAAATACCTCTTCGTTAAGGAAGGCCAGGTCGGTTGTTCCTTAACATGCGCTCCTTACGTCTATTTAGCACAAAATGCAATTCCACCCGGTAAAAAACCGGAAGACCTCAATGGTATGCCGCTAAATGAGTGGGAAAGACTTCTTAATCTGGAACCTCTGTCCAAGATTGACTAGAAACATTAGCTTTTACAGAGGGGACAAGTTTTGTTCCCTCTCTTTATGATTGATTCAACTTTTAAGGCAGAAAGTTTTCTCCACTTACTTCCAAAAAATTTTCAAGATAGCGGAGAACTTTGCTAAGACATCCGCTCCCTGCCTGTGCGTCACTTGGACAGAAAAAGCACCCTCATGCGAAGGCATGAGCACTTCCTCCGACTAGCTGCTCTTTAGTTTACTTTGACGGATTAATAGTGCAAGTATCATCGCTGCAGGAGACGGCTTCCACTACTGGTTGAATATGGCTAGTCAAAACATCAACCCATTCCTGCGCGCTTACAGCACCAACAAGACCTTTTTTCCCGTCAAGGTAAAAGAAAGGAACCGAATTGACTGCAAGCTTCTGAGCATTAAGCTCGTCCAAGCGAACCTCTTTTTCATAGAGGTTAGAATCCAAGATATCTCTTGCCTCATTGGCATCAATTCCGACCCTGCCAGCAAGATCAACTAGGACATTCCGATCTGATATCAACAAATTTTCAGTGAAATAAGCCGCAAAAAGTAATTCGTTGAGTTTTGCCTGCATCCCAGTTTTTTCGGCTAGTTTCATTAAACAGTGGGCATCAAAAGTATTGCACTTCAAAGAAGTTGCATACTTCATGTCCAAACCCGCTTCTTTACCCATATTTTCGACACGATCAACAAACTTCTGTGCTTGGGTTTCAGAGATTCCGTATTTCTGAGCAATACGTAAAAGAGCCGTTGTAGGGGTTTCCGTCTTCCTTGCACTTGGATCGAGTTCAAAAGCCCGGTAAACAAGCTCTACTTCCACGCGATTGCCCAAATTTTTCAAAGCAGAAGCCAAAAACCTTTCTCCGATATAGCAATAGGGGCAAGCGAAATCAGACCATATTTCAATCTTCACAGACATGGCAAACATCCATCATGTAATAACTGCTGGGATATTAGGCCTTCGGATCAACTAATGATAGAAAGAGTTAACCAAAACAGGCTTGTTTCTTTCCAAGCCATTTGTCCCTAAAAGCCTCTTTATAGAACGATTGATATCCTGAGGCTTTACGGGCTTTTCAATAATCAAAGGTAACTCGTAAAAAGAAGCTTCTAGCGAATTAGAATCCACGTTTTCTGTCTCTTCGTTGTATTGATGAATAACCAAATCGTGCATGGTTGCTGTGCTGACAATAGCCGGGATGTTCCTTGCAAACCTTTTTCTGAGTCGGAAGATCGCCTGTAGTCCCGTCGTTTTATTGACTCCCAAAGAAAAGTCAGAAAAAATCAGTCCAATATCCTCTAATTCTTCTATGCATTCCTGGGTTATGGATTCGTAGTTTTCAAAGTCAATTACGCTAGCATCCCAACTTTCAAACAATACCTTTAGACTTTCCCTGATAAGAGGCTCGTCTTCAAGCAACAATATTTTCAAACTCCTTAATGAAATAAGATCAGCAGATATTTCTGCTTCTTCTCTCAAATTCTGAAATCCCTTGTCTGTTGACATGGGAATATCAAGTCTGAATATTGTTCCTTTCCCTTCTTTTGAGAGCAGAGTTAATCGGATGCCGATAGCCTCACTAAGTTTTTCGGCGATAGATAAACCTAGACCAAAACCCAAACGGGCATTCTTACCAACCTCTCCTTGCGAATACTCTTTAAATAGTTTGTCTCTCTCCGCTTTTGATATACCTGCACCAGAATCTGAAACTGTAATCACAATAGAGCCCTTCGGCGTTTTTTTGGCTCTCAGTAAAACCGTGCCCCCTGAGGTATAGCGGATAGCGTTTGAGATAAGGTTGCCAAGAATACGTTCGAGAACCATACAGTCACTAATAATCGTTTCTTCAATCTCTATGGTTTCAAATTTCAGCCCCTTGGTCTCAGCCAAAGGTTGAAATTCTTCCTTCAAGTCCTTGAATAAATCCAAAAGAGAAAACTTTTCCAAATTTACTTGCAGATTTTTGGAATCAGCTTTAGTCACAAGAAGAATTTGTTCAACCAAATTTGAAATCATCGCAGCAGACTTGGAAATGTTCTGCACGAATGGTTTGGTTTGTTCAGTGGTCTTTTTCTCAAGCAATGAGATAAAAATACTCATGGCTTGAATTGGTTGTCTGATGTCATGGTTTGCTGCCGCAAAAAACCGACTTCTCTCAGCAATTGCCGCCTCTGATGCCGCGCGGATGAAATCAGCTTCCTGTCTTTGTTGTATGAGTTCTTCCATCAGCAGATCACGTTCAAAATCTCTGAAAATGGAGCGGGTATAGATGACGTAAAGCTGAATACCGTAAGCAAAGCTGATCAACAAAACGATACATATCCAAAAGGTAACAATAGCTCCCGGAAAGTCATAGATCTCACTAAATTTAACCACCGAGGGAATCAGCGTGATCGGTAGAAAAACAAAAAGAGCCGGCAACCATCTAGCGTATAAAGAGATGCTGGCAAAAGAAGTGCCAAAAATAAAAGCTAAAAGCACGAGACGTAAAACAAGATCGTCAAAGCCTAGAAAATAATAACCGGCAAATCCGAGCGAAATTGCTGAAATAGTTGTGAACCTTAGTGTTTGTCCCTTCCAATATTCAATTCTCTTACCAGGATTCGGATCATTAAAGAAATCGTCGGAAAACTTGTTTGAGACTAAAGTGAGAAGCACGGTAACGATCACCCAAAGAGTAATAACCCAACCGCCGATGTATCCCCAAAACGTGATTGCAAAAAGTAACGCCAACAATATGCGAGTCACCAAGATTGGAGAACTTCGGTGGCGAATATTACCTATTTGACGAACCTCCACCTGAGCTCTTATTTGCTTCATTGGAACCTTCTGAGCAAGGCGCTTGAACTCAGGCAGATTCTCTGCAAACATCAACGTTCTGAACCCCGGAATTCCAAGCTTCACTGTCTATCCCTTCCATGGAAACCAGGAGCCTCTAGAATAACCAGTTGAGCTTGTCCGCCTTCAATTATCAACTGACACTGGGAACCAACGACTAGAGAGCAAGTTGAAAGCGTGTGGCCAAAGGGCAATCCATCAATCAGCGGTGTTTTTGTTTTTTGGGCTACGTGCTCGATGGCATCATCTATCCCGTAGCCGTAATCATGGTCTGACACCTTTACATTGGAGAAACGTCCTACAAGAACCGCTGATTGTGCATCCAACACTCCTGCTTGGTGTAGTTGTAGAAGATTTCTCTCTGTCTGATATGCAGCCTCATTGATGTCTTCGACAAAAAGGATGCCACCCTCAACCTTTGGAAAATATTTAGTGCCTAAAAGTGAACATAACACCGTGAGATTCCCACCCCACAGAAGCCCGGTTAAATTTGTGTTTGGGTATGACGTATTAAAAAAGATTGTATAAGAATCTGAATTCAAAGCGCTGAAAAATACATCTTTTGTGTAGCTAGGGCAGTCCTTGGAACCAAGAACCGAAGCTGTTGGAGATTGCAAGCTTTTGCCGCCACACAGTGCCAAGTAAGCTAAGGAAAAAAGTGTGATATCAGAAAATCCGGCCACCCAAACAGCCTTTTTTTCAATGAGATGAAAATTAATTTCCGGGAGGATTCTGTTTAAGCCATAACCACCTCTTGCGCAAAGCACAAGATCCTGCGTTTTACAAAGTGTATTGAAGTCCAAAAGCCTCGCCTCGTCGCTCCTACCACCAAAACGCTTGTTACTTTCAAACACGCTGTCGCCCATCGTCACTTCCCACCCCTGTTGAATAAACATTTCTCTAGCCCTAAAGACTGAGGCTAGCGAGAGTACATTCCCAGAGGGGGCGGCAAAACCAACTTTATTCACAGTTTCGTTCCTTTCTTATCCTTCGTTTGGCGAAAAAACTCTGAAGCATTTTCATACTGTCTCCGGCCAACACTCCAGAAGTTACGACCGTATGATGGTTTAATTGTTTATTTTGCGATAGTTTAATAACTGAATCGACTGCTCCAGCTTTTGCATCGTTGGCACCATAGATCAGACGAGAAAATCTTGACATCATGATCGCACCAGTACACATAGGACACGGTTCCAAGGTGACATATATGGAACAATTTTCAAGTCTGTGGTTGCTTAGCTTGGCAGCCGCTTGGCGGATGGCAACCATCTCGGCATGTGCCGTTGGATCAATGGTGGCTATGTTTTGATTCCTACCAACTCCGATCACCTTGCCGTTGGCATCAACCACAACTGCGCCAACAGGGACTTCGCCTCTTTGTTCTGCCTGCTGCGCTTCCTTCAAGGCCAACTTCATGAAATCTTCATCTTTGCTTTTATCAATGCGCTCTAGAGCGACTTCCTTTTCGCGATCAAGAGCTTTACTTCGTCTTTCTCGCTTTATGTTCTCAGCCCTTTCTGCAACACTTTCTGCCAGCTTAGTGATATTGAGCTTTAAGGCAATCGGCGAAGACATCTGCCGGGAAGCCTCAAGAAGTTCAAGTGAACTAACATTTAGCCAGTGACCCGGTCCATCTAAAAAGGCCTGTGCTTCTTTTTCTGTTGGCAAGTGCGGGCAGTTGACCGTGGCTTGAAAAATTCGAAGCACACAATCAAGATTGCCGTAATCTTTCGATAGTGAGGCAAGCGTGGAGCCTCGTCGTATAGAAAGATTGATGAATTTTTCCACGAGATCCATGACGGACACCTCGATTAGTTTGGTCTGAAACTTCCGAGATGCTCGTCCTCAAAGAGGTGCAGCTGGGCGATATTGCTTTTGAGCAAATCTAATGTATCCGATTCGGCTTTGGTAAGTGTTCTGTGTTTTCTTAAAGATTCCAAAGAACCAATGATTACTTCTGTCTGATGACGATCCAAGTAGATGCGTTCCGAGGCTATATCGGCAATTTCCAATTCCTCCTGCAGCGCTTCTAAGCTATCCGTGAAGTGTTCAAGATACTTGTTGATTTCAAAATGAAGGACTCCCAGACTAGCCAATCGATCAATAGCGGTGGAAATATCATCGGCGGTTGTCAAAGGCGTTGATTTCATAAAGTTGGTCAGCCTTGTTAAGACCTCTCCTACCTCATCACGCAATTTGAGCATTTCTTCTGAGTGTTTATAAGCAGCATCAATGTAAGGCTCCACGTTAGGGAAATTAGAGAGCTGCGGAGCATGCTCGCTTGCTTCTGCGAACTTTGTTTTAAAGCCGATAAACAACGAATCTGATTGGTGGATCAGACGCTTGATTGTCAACAAATTTCTGGACCGCTTAATCAATCTTTTTCCTTCTTTTTATTCAGTCTGAAACATTATTATCCAGCCACCTCATTTGATTATTTCTTCATGGCTAACTTCGTATTGTCCAATTTTCAGAGGAACTTGTCACTTGTTTTATGCGTAGATACCACATAAATCACAACAGTAAAAACCTTAAGATCTATCTAACTATTTGAAAAACAAACCGAAAACTAGAACAAATTTAATTCAATGTCCTAAAATGCCCCTGTTTGCATTTGGGAGTTTGCGTATGGGTTGGATCCTATCTTTGATCATTTTAACGGTGAGCGCCTTTTTCATGGAGCTCTCCTTTACGATGATTACGCCTTTCCTACCCATGTATCTGGTCAAGGAACTCTCTGTCAATGCAGCCAATGTCAATTTTTGGGCGGGAGCTGTTTTTGCTGTCACTTTCTTGGTAAGCGGTCTACTTGGACCAGTTTGGGGCTTGTTGGCTGACCGTAAAAGCCGAAAACTGATGGCCCTGAGAGCTTCTTTTTTCATCGCGATCAGCTACTGTCTGTGCGGGCTCGTCAGGACCCCAGAGCAACTCTTTTTAGCAAGGTTTTTCCAGGGACTTTCCGCTGGTCTTTACCCTGCTTTGCTGGCTTTGGTTGCAAGCTCTGTGCCCAATTCAAAAATTGGTTTCTCAATGGGACTGCTTCAGGGCGGTATGACTATCGGAGGGATTGCCGGACCGTTTATCGGC
>CANQMZ010000111.1 GCA_947625105.1 uncultured Parasutterella sp. | reverse complement strand
GTCCTTGACGTAGTTGGCATCCTTGTAGTTTGGTTCAGTTTTCTTGCCGGGATAAGCGGTCATTGTCTTTCCCTTTAACACGCCCGCTTTGGCTAAAACATTTGGCGCTGCGCACATGGCGGCAATCCATTTTCCGGAGTTGTGATAATGTTTAACAAGTTCAATCACGCGTTCATCAGCCATGAGGTTGTCAACCCCTGTCCATCCTCCCGGCATGACAATCATGTCATACTCTTTGTAAGGGGCTAGATCCTTGCCCATTACTTTGTCGGCTTTAATAATAATTTTCTCTTGGCTTGGAACCAGTTCATCAGCGATGCTGACGCTGTCGACATGAAAACCACCTCTTTTGACAACATCCAAAATTTCAGCGGTTTCTCCCGTTTCAAAACCGGGAGCAAGAAGTACCATCACCTTAGCTTTGTCTGCTGCATAAGAAGCGGCGGTTGCCAAACCCAAAGAAGTTATCACTGCTGCCATTAAAAACTTTTTAACCACTTGTTTTCTCCATGAAAAATAGGTCTTACATCACGTCTACCCCTGTCGTTGTTTCAGACTAGACGATCAATTCAATTGTTTCAGTCCCATTACCTAGGTAGCTTGACTTTTATCAAAGAACCTTCTTCATCTCAGTACTTCCAGTAGGTGCTGAGAATAAAATCCAATCTGAAATTTTTATTACTCAAAAAGGAGTCGAACATGGCTGAAATTGCTTGTGCTTATATTGAAGACCAATATCTCAAGGCTATAGATGAAGATGGTCGTCAATTGTTCAGTACCTATATTGGTGGTAATTGCAGGCTATTAGGCTACACAACTCTAACCGTGGCAGTTAGGGATGGCAATTACATTAAAATTTTCGACGATTCGGGACGGCAAATCTCTTCAACTTATCACTAAGTGAAACATTGACAACACTTGATCAAAATTCTCTCTAACAATTTGTTTCTATTCGTTAAGCGTGGGAATTACCCAATTGATTATTTACCCATCTAGGGTTTAAAATTCTAGGGTTTTTACTCAAACACAAGGTAGACAAACAATGAAAAAACTTCTTCTCGTATCTATGATTTCCGCAGTTTTTGCTGTTCCTGCAGTTGCCGAAGAGACCGCTGATATCGTCGTTATCGGTTCCGGTGGCGCTGGTCTTTCATCAGCAATTACTGCTCATGATCTTGGTAAGAAGGTTATCGTTCTTGAAAAGATGGCCTATCTCGGAGGCAACACAAACCGTTCCACTGGCGGTCTGAATGCTGCCGGAACAAAGTATCAGGCCAAGCTCGGCATCAAAGACGATGTCCAGACAATGATTAACGACACAATGAAGGGTGGCGGAAACATTAACAATCCTGAGCTTGTCAAAACATTGGCAGAAAACGCTCCGGGATCCGTTGACTTCATTATCGGTCTTGGCGGTGATTTGACAGACGTCGGCTTCATGGCTGCCGCTACCAACAAGCGTTGCCATCGTCCAACAGGTGGTGCCCCGGTCGGCCCGGAAATCGTCAAAACATTGGTTAACGCCTCCAAGGATCGTCATCTCGACATCCGCACAATGGCCAAAGCTGACAAGATCCTCACTGAGAACGGCAAGGTCGTAGGAGTTCAGTATTCTCAGAAAGGCAAACCCGAGCAGACTATCAAGGCTAAAGCCGTTGTTATCGCTACAGGCGGTTTCTCAGCCAATCAAGACATGCTCGTCAAGCTCAAACCCGAACTCAAAGGATTTGCCACAACCAACCACCCGGGCGCAACAGGTGAAGGTATCGCTCTTGGAGAATCTGTCGGTGCCGCTACTGTTGACATGGACCAAATCCAAACCCACCCGACCGTGGTTCCTGGCAAGGGCGTAATGCTTACCGAAGCGGTTCGTGGCAATGGCGCCATTATTGTCAACAGAGAAGGTAAACGCTTTGTAAACGAGATGGATACCCGCGCCGCAGTCTCAAAGGCGATTCTCGACCAAAAAGGTCAAACAGCATTCCTTCTCTTTGACCAAGATGTTCGTAAGAGCCTGAAGGCCATCGAAGGCTATGTCAAGGGTGGTTTGACTACAGAAGGCGCAACACTTGACGAACTGGCTAAGAAACTTGGCATGAATGCTGCCAATCTGAAAGCCACTATGGCCACATATGCAAAAGATCAAGCCAACAAGAAAGACACCCAGTTCAACCGTCCTAACATGGAAAGACCGTTGACACAGGGTCCGTGGTACGCAGTAGAGATTACTCCCGCTGTTCACCACACCATGGGCGGCTTGAAGATCAACACCAAGGCTGAAGTTCTTGACAAGGCAGGCAAGCCGATTCCTGGACTCTTTGCTGCTGGTGAAGTGACCGGTGGTATCCACGGCAACAACCGTCTCGGCGGCAATGCTGTAGCCGATATCATCACTTTCGGCCGTATCGCTGGCCAAAGCGCCTCTGCTGTCAAGTAATTTTGTGACAGCCATTTAGAGACCATGACCCCGCTACAAAGCGGGGTTTCTCATTTGAGAATGCAATTCCCGGCACGAATTAAAACTCGTCTTCAGCAATGCCAGCCAAGAAACAATGAAGGCATTTGTTAACTAATCTGTTGGATTACTCCTCCAAAAACGGATATCCTCTTAGTTAACCATTGGATGCTAAATCATGAAAATTTCTTTTATCCCTTTTGTTTTTTCTCTAGTCTTGTCACTGACTTCACCCGCCTCCCAAGCAGAAGTCTTTGCCAACCAAACTTATGCCTTGGGAACTTTGGTCACAGGTCAATTTAAGACTGACTCTGAACCCAAAGCCGAAGTCTGTTTCAGAATTCTTGATGACGAAGTAAGAAGGCTTGAATTTTTGCTCTCCGCTTATGATCAAAATAGCGACATTTATCGCCTTGGGCAGTACTCGGGACAGTGGATAAAAGTTTCCCCAGAAACAGCTGAAATTCTCAATAAGGCAAAAAAAATCGCTTCTGAAACTCAGGGAACTTTTGATCCCACAGTAGGATCAATCGTCAAACTTTGGAATGTCGATCAGGACAGTCATCGAGTCCCAGAACAAAGTGAAATTGAGGCAGCCCTAGCCCTTGTTGACTTTAACCAAATTGAAACCAAAATTGAAAACGGCGTGGACTATGCGCGAATCGGTAAAGGTCAGCAGATCACACTTGGAGCTATTGGCAAGGGTTTTATCTCCGATAAAGTAATCGCCAAACTTAAATCTTCCGGTTGTGTTGATTCCTTAATAAGCCTTGGCGGAAATATCATCGCCTCTGGAACCAATGCGGAAAACAAGCCTTGGTCAATCGGTCTGCAAAGACCCGATGAACAAAGAGGTGATTTTTTTGCGGTGGTACCCGCTGACAATACTTCGGTAGTTACAAGCGGCGATTACGAAAAATTCTTCATTAAAGACGGAGTCAAATACCATCATATTCTGAACCCTAAAACGGGGCATCCCGCAAGAGCCACTCTGTCTTCAGTCAGTGTAATCAACAAGGACTCGGCTACGGCTGACGCTTTATGTACCGCACTTTTTGTCATGGGGTGGGATCAAGCAATACAGTTTTTGGAGTCACACCCCTCAATCAAGGCCGTGCTCGTTGATGAGAACATCAAAAACGTAGCCATCACCAAAAATTTGCTTAATGAAATCGTTGTTGTAGACGAAGAACTAAAACAAACAAGCATTCCGGCTAATTAATCGGTTTCCCCACTAACGCCTTGCCTTGCGCAAGGCGCAAGCTGACATCCAATCTAAAGGATCTCGTAGCCGCTCTTGCGAGCAAAATGGACGGTGGCGTTTAAAAAGCCCTGCTTAGAACCGCAATCGAACCTCGTTCCTTCATAACGACAGCCATAAGTTTGGTCTTTTATGAGTTCTCTAGCAATGGCATCAGTCAACTGAATTTCGCCGCCTGCACCACGTTCAATGTTCCTTAAGCTCTCAAAAATACTCGGCTCCAAAACATACCGTCCGATAACCGCCAATGTTGAAGGTGCTTTGTCTGGTTCCGGCTTTTCCACGATAGATTTAATAACGGGTACATTGGTCCCATTTTCTGCGATTTGGACAATACCGTATTGGTTTGTCTTCTCCCTAGGCACGGTTTGGACGGCCAATACATTGCCGCCGTTTTTAGTTGACCTTGCATTAATGAGTTGACCAATAACGGGACGGTCGGCATCAATGAGGTCATCGGCTAACAAAACAGCAAAAGGTTCGTCCCCCACCACAGGCTGGGCGCACAAAACTGCGTGCCCCAGACCCAAGGGCTCAGGCTGACGAACAAAGATGAAATTGATCCCGGGAGGCACCACCTCGTTGAGAATTCTTAGGAGAGTATCCTTGCCTTTACTGGTCAAGTCTCTTTTTAGCTCAGGCGCACTATCAAAATGGTCCTCTATGGCCCTCTTGTGTCGACCTGTAACAAAGATCATATCAGTGATACCCGCCGCGGCTGCTTCCTCTACCGCGTACTGGATAAGCGGTTTATCCACAATAGGAAGCATCTCTTTAGGCATCGCTTTGGTAGCGGGAAGAAATCTTGTTCCTAGACCAGCAACCGGAAATACTGCTTTTCTGACCTGTTTCATATCAGTGTGCTCCCTAATTAGTTGATTTGTAGAGTTTAGCCTTTAGATATCACTTTTGCCAATGCTGAGTCTGCATTGGGATCATGAGCTACGTAATTTTCACCCCAAAGCTCCTTGAGCTTAAGCTGCATTCGCTCCTGGCAGAGCTCGCCCACTTGATGGCGTGAAAGATTGGCCGTGTCCTTAATAGGCTCGAGGAAATGCACAGTTACTGCGGCATCTTCCATAGTAACCACGTTCCAAAGAGAGCCAAAAAGGGAAACATCGCCTGAAAAAGCCGCCTGTTTGGAGGGTACCCCTTTGCTTGTATAGCAAAGGATTACAGGCTGCACGGTCGCTCCTATCTCACAGGCGGGTTGCAGAAAATTAGTTCTGATTGGAAGTAATTCATTTCCGAATGTGGTTGTCCCCTCTGCAAAAACCATCACGGTCTCTTTTTGTGCCAGTGCCCCTGATATATCGTCATTGATTTTTAGAATCGCTCTCTTACTTGAGCGATTAATAAAAAGCGTCCCTATAGCTTGGGCAATTAAACCGAAAATTGGCCACTTGGCAATTTCAGCCTTTGCAATAAAACGGCTAGGAGCCTGGGAATCCAAAGAAAAAATATCCAACCACGAAACATGATTGGATACAAGCATTACGCCGGGCGCTTCCTCGGATAAACCGTATTGATGAATAGATTCAGGAACATTTCCCGTAAACGAACATTTAACTCCGGCAAGTTCCAGCACTCTTCGAGGATAGTATTGAAGCATTTTTCCTTTGGTCTTGCGATCAGCCCTTGGGAAAGATGTATAAGCAACGATAAGCACCACCAACGCATAAAACAGTACCCGAAGGAAACGATAGCTACCAACGATTGTCTTCATGATTCACTCCATAAGACGACAACCAGCGCTCGAGGATCACGCAGGCAGCTTCGTCGTCTATGTTTTTCTCCCCCAAATGCCGACTCTGGGCCTCCACTGACGAGTATTGCTCGTCAACTTCAAATACGGGAATATTAAAACGCCCTCTTAGTTGGTTGGCAAACCTTCGGCAAGTGGGAGTCACCGAGGTCGAATTTCCGTCTTTATGACAAGGAATACCGACCACAGCGGCTTGGGGCTGCCACTCTTCAAATACTTTATTTATTTCCGTCCACTTCGCAGTATTAGTCTTCCAAGAAACAATCCGAAGAGGCCGAGCCGTTCGCGTCAAGAGATTTCCAATCGCAACCCCGATCCTGGCTAACCCAAAATCAAAAGCCAAAATGGTGGCCTCGGCGGATAGCCCCGTTTGATCAGGCATTCCCTACCTCAGAAATTGACCTGAACGCTGAGGGATCAAGACCGAGCTTCCGGACAGCCGCGTCATAACGTTCCTCGGGTTTGAGCTTAAAAAGGATGTCCGCATCAAAAGGCGCATTGATCCAGTCGTTCCTGGCAATTTCTGCCTCTAATTGTCCGGGAGTCCATCCTGCATAGCCAAGAGCAAGTAAAAAGTTATTGGGGCCTTTGTTTTGAGCAATGTCTTCTAGAATATCCAACGTCACCGTAACTCTCATCGGTTGCGCAACTTCAACCGTACTCCTCCAGTACCCTGAATCATGGACAATAATTCCTACCTCAGGTTGCACCGGTCCGCCCCAAAATATCCGCTTGTCTTCCTTGATGGGAGCTAGCTCGAGCTTATCGAGAATCTCATTAAACATCAACGGCAACGCTCGGTTGATGATGATCCCAGAGGAGCCCTCCTTTGGGTTGTAATGAGTCATATAAATGACGGTTTCCGAAAAATTCGGATCCTCCATTGAGGGCATCGCTATTAAAAATTGACCTTGAAGATCCAAAACTTGCTCCTGTCGAAAACTGTTTACCTTGTTCTACCTTGGTTACGAGTATGTGAGTACGAATGATAAGGCAACTTTCAAGAATAAGCAGCCAAAGAGCCCTAGATTCGCTTAGAATTTTTGTTGGACAATGTAAACAGCAACTCGTTTTAGACAGAATGATTGAGTTTTCTGCAACTTTAGCTGATGCACTTGCTCCAGTAACTTTAATTTCTGGAGTCGGTTTGCTATTGGTCTCGATGTCGGCCCGTTATTGTCACGCCACTACCCGCATACGGCAACTTTTTGCCGAGCGACAAACGGTCGATGATGAAAACAAGGAAGAACTCGACCAATCCATCAGACTGATTTTTAGGAGAACCAAATTACTTAAGAATGGTATTCTCACTGTCATGCTTTCTGCCGCATTCAGCAGTTTGCAAATTTTAGTTATCGTACTTGAACATCTGTTCCAACTCGAACTATCTTTTCTGAAGTCCTCAATGCTGCTTACCTCGGTGATTTTTATTGTGCTTTCAAGCTGTATTTACGTCAACGAAGTCCAAATCTCGTTGCGTGCCCTAGGGCTTGCGGTGCATCACCATGACCGACCGCGATAGGAGAATCAGCGATGCTTTCTTATGCGGTAACCCTTTCAGATGCCTTAACACCGATTACTCTTATCTCTGGAGTCGGGCTGCTTTTGTTAGCCATGACAAACCGCTACAACTACACAACCGACCGAGTAAGGGCTCTTTTAAAAGAGAAAAATGCCCTGCTTCCCGAAACCGACCCTGTTTTACAGAAGGCCATTGACCTTGGTTACCAAAGAAGCCACTTGCTTAAAAA
>CANQMZ010000110.1 GCA_947625105.1 uncultured Parasutterella sp. | reverse complement strand
AAGCTTTTGATGCATTGGATGCCTGCGGCTGGGGTCGTATCGATGTCATGCTCAGGGAAGATGGCACTTTTGCGCTACTTGAAATTAACACGGCGCCAGGTATGACTCCCCATTCACTGGTCCCGTTGGCGGCAAAAGCCTGTGGTATCAGCTACAACGAGCTTGTCAAAATTATTGCGGCAGGGGCCGCTCTGAAAGGTTAAAGAGATGCGGCGTTGGAGTGAACGTACTTATATCGTCTTGAGCGATATTTTTGGCGTGCTATTTATCTTTTTATTGCTCGCAGCAGGACTGTTTTGGCTGTACTTAAGACCGATATTTTTGCTTTCCTCCATAGACGTCAATGTCATTGGCAATAAAGATGTAATTACGGCACCCATGCTGGCGCAAAATCTGCAAGGAAAAGTGGTGGGTAACTACTTCACCGTGGATATCGCACAGATTATGGAAAGTCTCAAGGAGTTTCCGTGGGTAAAGGAGGTCTCTGTCTCTAGGAAGTGGCCCAACCGCCTGAATATCACCATAACCCTTCACAAGCCGATTGCCGTATGGGGCACCCAAGAATTGTTGGCTGAAGACGGAACGATTTTTGTCGCCAATCAGGCGGTTGTTGAGGGTGTGGAGAAATTACCGGATATTTACGGACCGAGATCCGATCGGATGGAGATTTACAAGACTTATCGTGAAGCCGAAAAAGTTTGTTCATCTAAGGGTTTTGAGGTAGTTTCTTTAAAACGTTCAGATTTTTCAGGATGGACTTTTGTATTCAAAAGACCTGAAGGCAAGCCCATCCGTATTATTTTCAAGGGTTCAGAGGATGGAAAAGCTCTGGTGGCGAGATTGACGCGTATGCTTGAAGAACTTCCCAAGATAACCGAGCATCTCGGGGGAGTTCAACCGACTGAGATTGATGCTCGGTATGATAAGGCAATAGCGGTTGCCAAACCCAAACAAGATAACGAAGAAGTAGCACAAGAAGTGGTGGAGAAGAAAGATGGCAGATAATTCTGCGGGATTGTTAGCGGCGATAGATGTGGGATCGTCAAAAATTGTTTGCGCTGTTGCGGAATCCATAAGTCCTGACCGGTTCAAGGTTGTCGGGCTTGGCGTTGCCAAGAGCGCGGGAATCAGGAACGGGACGATTGACGACATTGAGCTGCTTAACGAGGCGTTGATAGAGGCGGTGGAGCAAGCCGAAAAAACGGCAGGGGCAACGATAAGAGAGGTATCTGCCGGTATATCGGGGACTCATATTTCCTCTAAGAACATGACCATGCTGACGCTTCCCGATGGAGAAGTCAATAAGAGCCATATTGACGAGTTGTACAGCAAACTCCTCGCCTCAGGCAAAGGGCAAAATTCTCGTTATCTTGCGATGGTTCCCATCAGCTTTACGCTTGACGGAACGGCCGGGATTAGCAATCCGCTCGGCTTGGAATGCAAGCGGATTGACGGACTGTTTCACGTGGTCATGGCCCAATCAAGTCCTTGCTTGAATATTAAAAAGGCGTTGTCGAGGTCGGGTCTTACGCTTTTCCAATCCGAATTACTGTTTAATCCCTTGTCTTCGGCTATGGCGCTGCTTACTCCGGAAGAAAAAGGAAACGGGGTGGCGTTAATCGACATCGGTGCCCAGTTGACAGACATTGCGGTTTTTATTGATGGGACCATTCAATACTCTGCTGTCATTGAGGGAGGTGGCGAGCAAATCACCAACCACATTTCTTTGAAGGCTGAAGTAGACGCCGAGAGAGCCGAGGAGCTCAAAATTAAGATGGGACAGGTGAAATTCAATCCGATGCAGGATGCCAATGAGAGTGATGTACTTCCCGTTTATCCGGGCTTTTCTCAACAAGAAAGCCGTACCATCACGAAACAGGCTCTTTCATCGATTATTGATGAGAAAGTCGCCGATATGTTGGAAAAGGTTTATTACCGGATCCAAGACCAGGGTTTGCATAGCCAACTTCAACACGGAGTCGTTTTAACCGGCGGTACATCGCGTTTGAAAGGAATAGACCGTATGGCTAGGGAAGTTTTTAGCTCTCACATGGCAGGCCGGGACATGAATGTGCGGATTGGCAGACCTATTATTGCCAATGACACGCTTGAGTTCATTGCCCCTGAAAAATATGCGTCAACTAGACTTACGGGCTCTCTGGCAGGATTCTCGTTACCGGAGTTCTCGGCGGTCATGGGCAGCCTTTACGATCAGAATATCAAAATATCCACACCGGGGTTACGGTCGAAGAAAAACATGTTTGGCCGACTCAAGGATTGGATTTTTGGAAACTTCTAGAGAATGGCGCTTGTTTTGTGAGTTCATAAAGTAACTTAGAATTAGGACAGTATTTAACTGACCAAGTTGAAGACGATGGAGTGATTTCATGGATTGGAAACCAGAGGAAAAAATTGAAGACCTTCCGTTAATCAAAGTCATAGGTGTTGGCGGAGCCGGAGGCAATGTCATCAACAATATGATCAAGAGACGGGCAAGAGGCTGTGTTACCTACATTGCAGCGAACACGGACCGGCAAGCACTTGAGCGCTCGGAAGCGGAAGTTAAGATTCAACTTGGTACCACAGGTCTCGGCGCAGGTTCTAAGCCTGAGGTCGGTGCTCAAGCGGCTAACGAAGCCCGAGAGGAGATCCGAGCAAGTTTGGAAGGGGCGCAAATGGTCTTCATCACCGCCGGCATGGGCGGCGGCACCGGAACCGGAGCTTCTCCCATTATTGCCGAAGTGGCTAGAGAGCTCGGGATTCTGACGGTCGCTATTGTCACCAAGCCTTTCAAATTCGAGGGCAGCAGAAGAATGCGCAACGCAGAAAGCGGAATTGCCCAGTTAAAGAACAAGGTCAATTCTTTGGTGATCATTCTCAACGACCGGCTTGAAGAGGAGTTAGGGGGAGACGCCACGCTCAAAGACTGTTTTGAGAAGGCCGATGAAGTTCTCTATAACGCCTGTTCCGGAATCGCGGAGATTGTTGAGTCTCCGGGATTGGTCAATGTTGATTTCAACGACGTTTATACCGTGATGAGCGAGCGTGGAACCGCGCTGATGGGTGCCGGAGAGGCGGTGGGAGAAGACAGGGCCGCCACGGCCGCATCCATGGCTATTTCTTGCCCGCTTCTTGAGGGAATCCATTTGTCGGGAGCCAAGGGGATTTTGGTTAACGTGACTGCCACGCAAGAAAGTTTGAAGATTTCCGAGGCTAGAACGGTTGTCGAGACAATCAAGAATTTTGCTGATCCTGATGTGCTAGTCGTTTGGGGAACGGTTTTTGATAGCAGCCTTGGCGACAAACTGAGGGTCACCGTCATTGCCACCGGCTTGGATCAAAGCGGAATTGAGGACGAAGCGCAAACGGCGGAAAAAAAGGCGAAACCTAATCTGTGGGATACTCAATCAGCCCCGGCTGCGAGAGGCGTGGACATCTTTGGCCGACCCTCCGGAGGCGCCACTTCGGCAGCAGTCGAACCCGAAAGGAGCCAGCAGCCCGACTTTTTGCGACCAACTAGAGCAAGAGCCGTGCCTGAAAACGCTCCGACTCGACCCAAGGTTGAGCCCAACAAAATGGCTAGCGCGGCCCAACCGGGTCAAGCAGCCAATGTTCGTGAGGAACAGTCGGCAATACAGCCGGGATTTTTTGATCATGCCGTCAGTCGACCCATCTCCCAACCAGGTAATGACATACCTCTTCAAGTTCCACGTAACGAGCCAAGAGTTTTTGGATCGGCACAAAACGATGTTCAGTCAATTCAGGGCGGAAGCGGGTTGTGGACTCGGACTGCTCCAAAATCAGTCGAGCCTCAGGTGAAAAGACCTGAAGAAGTTCCCGTTAAGGAAGAAAAGAAAGAACCTGATTTTGACAGTGGGATACCGGCTTTCCTTAGAAAGAACCGATAAGAGAGCTTCCACATGATAAAACAACGAACAATTAAAGAGGAAATAAGCACAGTAGGCATTGGCTTGCACTCGGGCAGGAAGGTCAGGTTGACTTTAAAACCGGCTCCTGCCGATGCCGGGTTGGTCTTTGTTCGGACTGATTTAAAGACTCCAGTCGCCATTAAAGCGGAGCCCTCTAGAGTTAATGACACGAGAATGGCAACTACGTTGGATAGGGACGGAGCGAGGATCTCCACTATCGAGCATTTAATGAGTGCATTGTCAGGATTGGCCATAGATAACTGCTACATCGAGGTGGACGCCCCTGAGATTCCAATCATGGATGGATCAGGATCAACTTTTGTTTTCTTGTTGCGTTCGGCAGGAATCCAAGAGCAAGATGCTCCGCGTCATTTCTACAAGGTAAAGAAACGCGTTGAAATTCATGTCAACAACAAATGGGCAGTACTTGAACCCTATGACGGGTACAAGTTGTCCTTTGCGATTGATTTCGGGCATCCGGCCATTGATGAGACAGCTCAGTTTGTCGAGGTGGATTTTGGTAAGCAGACGTATGTCAATGATGTTTCGAGGGCGAGAACCTTTGGTTTTGTGAATGATCTCGAGACATTGTGGTCGATGGGGCTTGCTCAAGGCGGCACCATGGATAACGCCATCGTACTTGATGATTACCACGTATTAAACGCGGGCGGCCTGAGAAGCGATGACGAATTTGCCAAACATAAGCTGCTTGATGCCATGGGGGATTTATATGTCCTCGGACATCCGCTGGTTGCTCATTATGAAGCGTTCAAATCCGGCCACGATTTGAACAACAAGTTGCTTCGTGAGTTAATCAAAGATCCGAGTAACTACGAGATCATTGAGTATCAAGACGAAAAGCTTGCGCCAAAAGCGTTTACCGATGCAGTTTCTGCCTCGGTAGCATAGGCAAAGAGAAGTATCTAAGTTGAAGGCGTGACAGGAACACCTTGCTACGCCTTAAATTTGTTATGGAGGAAGATCACGAACTTAAGCGTTCTCGAAGAGTCTTTTCGATTGTTTCCTTATCGGTCTGGTAGGAGCCTTGGATTAGACCGTCTCTTCCGCCTCCGCGACCACACAGACCCTTATTCAATGATTTACTGATTTCCGGTGCCTTTTGAGGGTCAAGCGCAAGGACGTAATTGAAAACAGGTTTATCGGATTTGGCTTGCGAAAGAACCGCAATCGCAGAGGTCGGAAATTGTTCTTTGAGGATTCCTGCAAAACGTTTCAACTCAAATGGTGTCAGCTCGTCTTCAAAGATCAAGACCAAATTGCCTTCCGCTTGGGTTGAACGCGCGACCATTTCAAAGTATTTTTTTGTTCTCCTGTCGCTTAGAGCTTGTTTTTCCAAGTCGTCGGCCAGGAGCTTAGAGACGGCTTTAGCGATTTCATTGGGTTTGGCACTTAGAAGCTTTGAGACTTCTTTTGTTTGGGTGATTTTTTTAGCATAGTCATTTAGCGCCCGTTGACCGGCTGCGATAAGCACACGGGTGCCGCCACGGTGTTTCCCAGACTCCAAAACCTTAAAGGCGCCAATCTCGCCAGTTCTTCGTACGTGGGTTCCGCAGCATGCGCAGCGGTCAGAGCTGCCAGCCTCAACGATTCGAACATTACCGGATAATTCTTTTTTGCTTCTGTACTGAAGTTCGTGGAGTTCCTCAGAAGACGGAAAAAAGATTTTGACCTCTTCGTTATTAGCGATCGCTTGAACGGTTGCTTTTTCGATTTCAGAGACCTGTTCGTCAGTTAGTTCTCCATTGAAGTCAACCGTGACGACGTCGTCATCCATGTGGAATCCGACATTGTCAAAACCGTATTTTTTATTGATTAAGCCGGAGAAGATGTGTTCGGCGGAGTGGTTTTGCATGTTGTCAAAGCGTCTGTCCCAATCAATTTTGCCATGGACAAGGCGCCCGGTTTCCAACGGGGCATCGCAGATATGGATAATGTCCTGTCCACTTCTTTTGACATGGGTGACATGAGAGGAGTTAAGAAGTCCGTGGTCGGCGGGTTGGCCGCCGCCTTCAGGATAAAAGGCAGTGTCCTCCAATACGACTTCGTAGCCGTCTTTTCCTTCTTTGCATGAGACTACCGTTGCATCAAACTCCTTAGCGTAAGGATCACGATAGAAAAGTTCATTCATTGCATCCATGTGTTAACTCCTAGGAAGTTTTCTTTCAAGCGGTGGAAATTATAATTTGGTGAACTTTCTTAATACGGGAAGAACGAGTGACAAGATGAAAAGAAGTGTATAAATTAGTCTTGATAATTGGTTGGAGCTATGAGAGTACCGTCTGAAAAAATTAGTCTTGCGCTTGGTACCAGTGTTTTCCTTGGGATTTGCATTGCACTGGCGGTTATTTCCATTGTTTTTGCGCCAGATTTTTTCAGACCGAAAACTACGATAGAGACTTATTTCAAGGATTCCATCAATGGTCTTTCCGTGGGCTCACCTGTTAAATTCCGAGGTGTGACCATCGGAGAAGTTACTTCTATCGGGTTATCTAGCAACATTTATCCGAAAGAGCACATCAATCTTTTTTCTAAAGAGGATTCTCTAGCAGTGGTCCGGATGCGGATCTATATGGAGGGTCGGGAACTCGCCAAAGAGGCTTCTCATTTGATTAAGAAGGGACTGAGGATTCAGACGCAGTTGGCCGGATTGACCGGAACGATTTATTTGGAAATGGATTTTTTAAATCCTCGCCAGTATCCGGACAACCCGATACCGATTAGTTGGGTACCTCATTATCTTTACATCCCCTCGGCAACGAGTCTAACCAATGAAATCATTGACAATATCGAAAACTTCCTCTCTGCGTTGCATTCAATAGATTTGCCGGAAAACGATGGAGGTCCGGATTTCTTGCAAAGAGTCTCTCAGACAGTTATTTCTCTTAATAAGACCGTAAGCAATATTGATGCAGCAAAAATCAAGCAAATCTTAGGCTCAATGGAGGAGGGCATCAACTCCGCTAATACGACCTTAAAAGAGACCAACGTTGTTCAAATTAATCAATTGCTCAGTCAGCTTACGGAAACAGCCAAAGGGTTATCTAATTTGACCGGGGACCAAAAAGCGGTTCAACTTATCCAACAGTTAAACAGGCTTACCACTTCATTTAATCAGATGACGCGGTCGAATCGATATAACCTGCGCTCGCTACTTTTAAACCTGGCTCAGGTTACATCCTATATTGCTGATTTGTCGCAGATTTTGAGTTCTGAACCATCGAGTCTTTTTGCTCCTGCAGCAACTTCCAATCAGCCACTTAAGTGATTGCGTTAAGTTGCGCAATCATGCGAGAGGGCAAACCAGTCTTAGCCTGAAAAAGTTGACTCCAAAAGGGGGTTAACATGAAAGAGCTAATTAACAGAGAAAGCAACCGATTAGGGGTGATTCAAG
>CANQMZ010000109.1 GCA_947625105.1 uncultured Parasutterella sp. | reverse complement strand
TTCCCCAATAGCTCAGTCGGTAGAGCGACGGACTGTTAATCCGCAGGTCGTTGGTTCAAGTCCAACTTGGGGAGCCATCAAGAAAGCCCTTTTGTTTATCTCATCAGATTGTTTATCCCTCATGCGCATTGTCACTACGTTTAGACGTGGCGAAGTGTTGTTATTAGAATGTCCTCTAAGACAATTTACTGAAACACACTTAGATGGCAAAAGAAATCGAAAGAAAATTCCTCGTCAATGGCTCCTCGTGGAAGGACTCCGCAAGTTCCCAGTATATCGTTCAGGCATATCTGAACAGCGCAAAAGAGAGATGCGTGAGGCTTCGCATTACAGGAGATCTTGCTTTCATCACGATCAAGGGATTGACTCGTGGTGTTGAAAGGGTCGAGTTTGAATACGAGATACCCATTGAGGACGCCCGAAAAATACTTTCTCTTTGCGAGCAGCCAATCATTGAAAAGACCCGCTATCGCCTTGACGCGGGCGGTGGTCTGACTTGGGA
The DNA here is from genome assembly GCA_947625105.1 of uncultured Parasutterella sp. Lineage (GTDB taxonomy): Bacteria > Pseudomonadota > Gammaproteobacteria > Burkholderiales > Burkholderiaceae_F > Parasutterella. The sequence continues at coordinate 6,895 of CANQMZ010000109.1, read as the reverse complement.
AATTGATGAATTTCACGGCGTAAACGAAGGCCTTGTTGTCGCAGAAATAGAACTTCCCGACCCCGAGGCACATTTCGAACGTCCGAACTGGCTCGGAAAAGAAGTCTCGGACGACCCGAAATACTTTAATTCGAATCTGATTGCAAAACCTTTTAGCCAGTGGAATAACCGTTAAGTCAACGGAGCCAAAATGGCCAAGACAAAGTTGGCGATAATGAAAAATACGATGGCCGAAAAGTCAATGTTTTTCCAGGTGGGAATGAACCTTTTGAACGGAGTCAGATAAGGATAGCAGAGGTAGCTCAATATTCTGTAGATGGTTGAGGTTGGGTTGACCCAGGAAAAGATACAGAACAAAAGAGCTGCCCACATGGAAAGCTCCACGGCCCAATAAACAACCAGTACGGCTGAGCCTACGACCAATGACCAAATACCTAGATGGCCGGGTCCAAAAATCCAGTGGAAAAATTGGTAAATGATGGCGACTAGGTAGCAAACAAAGAGACTAGGCCAATCAACCCTGCGTGTTCTTTTAATAAATTTACTTGCAGGCTGCACCGCCCATTCGGTAAGCGTATAGGAAAAGGAAGACACGGTATCGTTGGCCGGAGCACCTAAAAAACGAAGATAAGCCCTCAACAACAGCAAACAGCTGAAGACAGAGCACAGAAGTTTGAGCGTAAGTAAAAATGTACCTGCCAAAATACTCACCTGACTTTTAAATCACTTTCGAACCATTTTAAACATAAGGATAACGGATTGGTTTACCGTTATGACACAGACCGATTAATTTCATCCAATTGAAATAAGGTCCAGGGTCTGTCTTACGCCCGGGAGCAATATCGCTGTGACCGATGACGGCTTCGATGGGATATTTCTCAGTTAAGGCATCAATAAGTTCGGATAATCTGCGGTATTGGATATCTTCAAAGGGCTGAAAATCCGTTCCCTCAAGTTCAATCCCGATGGAAAAGTCATTGCACCTTTCGCGGCCGTCAAAACTAGAGACGCCCGCATGCCACGCTCTCTTGTCGCAAGCCACATATTGAAAAAGATTACCCGAGCGATCAATAAAAAAGTGGGAGGAGACCCGTAGTCCCTCCAAATCCTTGAGTTTCTCGTTTTTTTGGCAATCCAAACAACCACAAAAAAGCTCATCAACACAGCTGCCGCCAAAGCACCCCGGCGGCAAACTGATATTGTGGATTACGATGAGGGATATCTCCTCGCCTTCCGGCCTTTCATCAAAGTGCGGAGAGTTTCTGATATCGGCTTGCTCACACCAACCTTGTTCGGAAATTCTCATCACTTTCCCCGAGGACCTTGCTTCTTATGTTGAGCACAGCAGTAATAATTCTGTCCATCCCTTAGGGCATCCTTTTCTGGAACGAATGTTCCGCAGTGGGCACATTCAACCATGTTCTCGCCCTTAACAACAGGTCTACCCTCTTCTTTTTTGACGGTCATCTCGCGAATTTTCTCTTCCAACTTAATCTGACGCATCCGCATGGCGCGCCAACCAAAATAGATCACCGCAAAAATAATGATGAAAAAGATAATCCTCGACATCACCTTTCCTTACTTGACGATCTCGAACACGAACCGAATACCGATGTAGGCCGCCATCAAGACGCAGAAACCAATCACCACCCATCGAGCAGCAAATTTACCTCTCCAACCGTAGAAGTGATGACCTAGGAGCAAAATTCCAAAGATAACCCAAGCCATACAGGTAGCCACAGTCTTGTGGTCAAACCTGAACGCTTGACCATGGATTTCTTGAGAATAAAAGGCCCCGAAACCGATAGCAATTGTGAGCAAAATAAAACCGATCCAAATCAGGCGGAAAAGCAGGTTTTCCATCTGGACTAGACTTGGCATGTTTTCCAACAAACTCACCCTGCCTTCCTTTTTGGCAACAATATCCTTGCTTTTAATTTGATTCCTGCTAGCTGCGAGCAAAAGAGCCTGCAACAGCGCCATCGTCATCAAGCTGTAGGCAAGGATCGCCAGGAGAAGATGCATCCTAAATGCGAACGTTGCAGTCTCCGGCCCCAACTCACTTCCGGGCAAAATAATCGGAAGAATCATACAAGCGGCCGATAGAGGAAGCACAAAAACCAACATGGCTCCAATCTTTGAGAAAAGACTTTCAACCAACAAAATCAGGGTGCAAGTAAACATCGTAATGGATAACGCCAAAGCCATTCCAAAGTGCGGCACTCCGTGGATAAACAATGCCTCAAAGATCAGGTAGGCCTGTATCAACAATCCTGCACAGATGACTGGACGAATCCAAAATGAGCTCTGAGGTTCAGAGTGTTGTAACGTTTTGTATATACCGTATGCCGCTGACAGATACAACACAGCTGCAAACACGTAAAATATGGCATTCATTGTCATGGATTCACCCTCGTTTTACGAATTGTATTCTATGACGTAACTATTTACCTAGTATTAAGAACTAATGCTCGATTCGCTTACTCAAAGACTGTCAAAAGTCGTTAAAACACTTCGTGGTCAGGCAAGACTGACAGAAGAAAACACCAAGGAGATGCTTCGCGAAATTCGAATCGCACTCCTAGAGGCTGATGTTGCCATTCCTGTGGTTAAAGAGGTCATCTCCAAGATTCGGGAAAAGGCAATGGGTGCGGAGGTCATCGGAAGCCTTACTCCCGGACAAGCCCTGGTAGGTATCGTCAACGATGAACTTGCCAAAATTATCGGCGGTGATGATTCGCCTGGGCAGAGGCAAATCAATCTGGCGACCCAACCGCCCGCTATCATCCTTCTAGCCGGTTTACAAGGCGCGGGTAAGACCACAACTGCCGGAAAATTAGGCAAATGGTTGAAAGAAGAATTGAAGAAAAAAGTTTTAACCGTTTCAGCCGACGTGTACCGACCGGCGGCCATCGAGCAATTAAAAACCGTAGCCGAAAGCGCCGGAATCGACTTTTTTCCAAGCACTGTCGAAGAGAAGCCCCTTGATATTGCCGCTAAAGCGTTGGATTACGCTAAAAAACACTTCTATGATGTTCTGATCGTAGATACGGCCGGACGTCTTGCCATCGATGAACAATTGATGAATGAAATCGCAGAACTAGAAAACTTCCTGCACCCGATTGAGACATTCTTCGTTGTTGATGCCATGTTAGGTCAAGATGCGGTTAACACCGCTAGGGCTTTCGGAGAGAAACTTCCACTTTCGGGCATCATCCTCACGAAGGTGGACGGCGACTCCAGAGGTGGTGCTGCCCTTTCAGTCAGATACGTTACCGGCAAACCCATTAAATTCATTGGTGTTGGCGAAAAACTGACTGGCTTTCAGGCATTTGACCCTCAAGCCATGGCAGGTCGCATCCTTGGTATGGGAGACATAGTCTCTCTAGTCCAAGAGGTCCGGCAAACTGTGGATACCGAAAAAGCCCAAAAATTTGTCGAAAAAATCAAAAAGGGCGATGCTTTCACTCTCGAAGACTTTAAGGATCAAATCGGACAGATGCGAAAGATGGGCAGTTTTTCCTCTCTACTCGAAAAACTTCCAGCCCAATTTGCAGAGATGGCCGGTCAGGTTGACGATGAAAAGGCTCAAAAACAAATTTCAAGAACTGAGGGCATTATCAATTCAATGACACCCCAGGAAAGAAGAAAACCAGAAATCATCAAAGCAAGTAGAAAACGTAGAATTGCTGCCGGTTCGGGAACCTCCGTTCAAGAAGTTAACCGCTTGCTCAAACAATTTGAGCAAAGCCGTGATGTCATGAAGATGATGAAAAGGGGTGGCATTGGCAAAATGATGCGCGCCTTGAAAGGTTTCGGTGGCGGAAGATTTCCCGGTATGCCAGGAATGGGAGGCTTCTAGAGAGTGGCCAATATGATCCGCATCCTTGGCATTGACCCTGGTTTAAATCACACGGGTTATGGGATTATTGACTTCGTACCAGGAAAACATGTTCATGTGACCTCGGGCGTCATCAACACGCCCAAAGGAGAACTAGCTGAACGACTGGCTTACATATACACAGAGCTTGCCAAGATTATTGAAACCAATAAACCTATGGTTTCAACGATAGAAAAAACGTTTTTAAATACGAACGCCCAGTCCAGCATGTTGCTTTCCCACGCAAGGGGAGTGGCCATGGCAGCCGTATCAACCCATGGTTTGCAATGTAGAGAGTTCAGTACGCGAGAGATTAAAAAATCCGTTACAGGTTACGGAGCCGCTGATAAAGAACAAGTGAAAGAAATGGTGGCATTCCATCTCCAAAAGGTTAAAAATGCTTTCAAGTCTGACGAAGCCGATGCCTTGGCGACGGCGATTTGTTACGCTAATACGAGTATTCTCGCAGGTATAGTGCCTGAGACCTTGGCCAGCAGCGGAAAGAGCGGTACCGCCGTTAGTCGCAGAAGCGGCAGTTCCAGCCGGGCTCGTTCACAATGGACAAAAAAATTGAAGGAATGCTAAAGTGATTGCAACTCTTAGAGGAAAAATTCTAGAAAAAGACGCCGGCCTTGTTGTGATTGAATGCGCAGGAGTCGGCTACGAGGTCAACATCCCGCTTTCGACTTACAACCGACTGGGAGATGTTGGACAAGATGTTCTGCTGCACACCGTGTTCATTGTCAGAGAAGATGCGCAACTTCTTTACGGATTCATCGCCAAAAGCGACAAAACAGTGTTTAGTCAACTGTTGAAAGTAAGCGGCGTAGGACCTAGAACTGCCCTTTCTATCCTTTCGTCTATGTCAGCCGGGGATATCGGAAACGCCATTGCCAACCATGAAACTTCATTACTTACCAAAGTGCCCGGTATTGGAAAGAAAACCGCAGAAAGGCTAATTTTGGAGCTCAAAGACAAGGTTGCTGTAATATCAGATTCGGTGCCTGTGACCGGCACCCAAGGAGAAATTCTCCAAGCGCTCCTTGCTTTAGGCTTTACGGATCGAGAAGCCAAATCCGCTTTAAAGACCATTCCCGAAGACACGGAACTGAACGAAGGTATCCGACTTTGCCTGAGATACCTAGGTTCAAGAGGTTAATAGATGCAAGAAAAAAATCGCATTATTTCTTCAGCGCGCCAACCCCAGGACGAGAGGATGGATAAAGCCTTGCGTCCGTCTTTTCTAAAAGACTTTGCCGGGCAAGACAAGACACGGGAGCAGCTTGATCTTTTTATCAAAGCAGCCACAAAAAGAGGCGAAGCGCTTGACCACGTGCTTCTTTTCGGTCCACCGGGACTTGGAAAAACAACCCTCGCAAACATCATTGCCAACGAAATGGGTGTCAACTTGCGTCAGACTTCGGGACCTGTGCTAGAAAAACCCGGCGACTTGGCTGCGATGCTAACCAGCCTAGAGCCTAATAGCGTTTTATTCATTGATGAGATCCACAGGCTGTCCCCTGTCATTGAAGAAATCCTCTACCCTGCCCTTGAAGACTATAAACTGGACATCATGATTGGCGAAGGCCCCGCCGCTCGATCCATTAAAATCGATCTTCCCCGCTTCACCCTGGTAGGCGCTACTACACGAGCGGGTTCTCTGACGAAACCGCTTCAGGACCGCTTCGGGATCAGAGCCCAGCTACAGTACTATGCCCCGGAGGATTTAACTTCCATCGTCTTACGTTCCATGAAACTGCTATCGATGGATCCGGAAATAGAAGCTGCTAAAGAAATCGCTAAGCGCTCCCGTGGCACACCTCGCATTGCTAATCGCCTTCTAAGGAGAGTTCGAGATTTTTCCGAAGTGCGCCATGAAGGAAAACTTTCGGAAGAAATCGCCCAAAAAGCTCTTTCCATGCTAGAAGTGGATCCTATCGGTTTGGATAGCCTAGACTGTCAATACTTACTAGCTATCATTGAGAAATTCCAAGGCGGCCCCGTAGGAATTGAAAACCTTGCCAGTGCCGTTGGTGAAGAATCAGACACCTTACAAGACATGGTGGAGCCGTACTTGATCAAAGAAGGCTTCGTCCAAAGAACACCTCGCGGTCGTATCGCTACCGAAAGGGCATATAGTCACTTTAAGATTGCTAAAAACGCAAAAGATATCGGATACCTGTTCAATGAAAATTTCTAATTCACGTACCCCAGAGGAACAATTGGCTACGCTTGCAGCAGCGAGTCTGCCCTATTCCTTTGAAGACAATTTGAAAATACTGACCGAACAATCCAGAGAAGTCTGGAAGGAGGTGGCCGATTTAAAGGCCTCTTATTGCCCGTCAAATTTGGCCCAGGCCTCGGTAACCATGCATCCGGCTTTTGCTTCGAAAAAATATTTCCCTGAGCAATTCTTGGAATTCGCAAATTTTGAAGTGGTAGGAGTCCGTCCTGTTGAGGTTTATCCGAGAATTTCTCTGTTTAACGAGGATGCAGAGGACGCCGAACAAACTATATCCATTATTGTTTTGGCGAAAAGACAGGAATTCCAGTCGCTTGCCGGTAGATTGGAAGAACTGAAATTCGAGGGCATCGTTGCCCACCAGTTGCTAACGGTTGAGAGTATTGAATCAGTCAGCATTTACGATAGGCTTGACCTCCCAAATGATTATGGCGGACCAAGTTTTTTGGTTGGCGTATACGAAACGCCTGACATGAGCCCTGAAGAAAGTTTACAAAGTTTCAAGAAATATGTCGCAAGCTGTGACTTTGTGACTCATCCAACTTTTTGGATCAGGAAAGACGGGATTTTTTATGTTCTGATCAGGGGGCAGCGCTATAACTTGGACAGTATTGCCGACTACAGCTTAGTTGCAAACATTCGAGTACCGAAATCCGTTTGATTAGACGTAAATTCACCAAATGTATATCATAGTGAAGGATAATGTTTAGGTGATAACCCTATATTTAACGCACAGAGAATAATCTTTGCTTTGTGGTAAAATTTTGTAACAC
>CANQMZ010000108.1 GCA_947625105.1 uncultured Parasutterella sp. | reverse complement strand
CACCGAGGAAGGACACAAAGAGCTTTTCGGTATTGATGAGGCTATCAGGGCCGAGGGAGAGCGCATCGGGGAAGCTAAAGGAAGAGCCGAGGGAGAGCGTGTTGGGGAAGCTAGAGGAATTGATAAAGGAAGAGCAGAAGAGAAACTCGACATAGCACAGAATCTAGTCCGGCTAGGTCAGCTTTCGTTGGAGATGATCGCCAAAGCAACGGGACTTTCGGTGGACGAATTAAAGAAAATGGAAGTTGGTCTGAAACCGTCATAATCTTGACAGGACAAACCCCGGCCGATCGAGGTTCGTTGCCCTAGGAACGGGCGGAGATTATCGAGATGAAGGACATTGAAGAAAGAGTGCTCTCGGATATTGAAGAGGCTATCAGAGCCGAGGGGAGAGACGAGGGAGAGCACATCGGGGAAACTAGAGGAAGAGCCGAGGGAGAGGCAAACAAAGCTATCAGCATTGTCAAGAACTTGCTGAAAATGGGAGTCAACACCATGAAGCAGATCAGCGAGATCACAGGTCTGTCGCAAGAGAAACTGCGCGAGTTGAAGGCTACCCTTTTGTTCTCAAGCCCTCACACAACAAAGCCCCTAAAGTTAGGGCTTTTTTTGTATGGGAATTTTTTCCCTTGCACAGGATTTGAGGCAACAAAAAATGTCAAGCGGTTTTTTTCACTATTGTCACAATTTAGCGCGTTGTGCAACGCGCTAATTTTTATGGTTCCTCAGGAGATATGGGAAGGGAGATAAAAATCCTAACAAAAAAGGCTTAACAAGAAGTTACAAACAAAAGGAAAACAAAAGGTGGTTGCCGTTTCAAACAGATTGGTTTCTTGAGATGGTCGCTTGAAAAACTTCCCGATGATCTTTTTGCCGCCTAAGGGATTTTACTTGTTACCCCTCCCCACTATTTCTTGAAGAGGCCTTTGGGACTGTTTTTCTTATCTCTCATCTCCTAAATGGAGGTTTCAAGCTCTTAACACTAGATTTAGTTGACTTAAATTCCTTAAAACTAACAAAAGTTGACTTTCCATAAATCCTCCTCTCGTAAGCATGGCCTCATAGAGGCAATCACCTTTTTAGGTTAAAACACCCACTGGCTTAACAGAAAAAGCCTAATAGACTTTTTTAAACGTACCAGACGATTCGTGGCGCGCCTGGCAGGAATCGAACCTGCGACACTCGGTTTCGAAGACCGATGCTCTATCCACTGAGCTACAAGCGCTTAACTGAATAGTGTTTATTTTATAGATTAGAAAGGGGCTTATTGCTTTGTTTGCTTATTCGCTTCCTCTTGCATCGCCGCATGGGCCTCCGCCGTTAATTTATCAATCAATCCATCAGAAAATTCCTCTAGTTTCTTTATCTGTTCTTCTCTATTTTCTTTTAGAAGATCATCTAACGGTATTTCCTGTGCAATATACGTATCCGTAACTCGAATCCCCTGTACTGGATCAATAACGGTAAAAGAACTTAGGGCTTTATCAAGACCTTGAGGGATCACAACTGAGAGCTGCTCTCTTCTCAACGGTGGCTCTTGCATGGTCAAGATTGGCATTGGAGTCAGAGAAAGCCTATCAATCATGTCAAAAATCCCTCCAAATGGGACGAAAATGTTCAGCATCATCGCATCTCGTGTCAGGTGGATATAGCTCTTGCCTTCGATCTCTTCTTTTCGTGGAATATCGCTCGGAATTAGTCCTGTCTCACCTATCGATTCGGTTAAACAGGCAGCTAAATCTGTTGTCCACTCTGGAGCGACCCCGACCTCGTAGTAGATGTCCTGCTGCATGAGGTTGGCCGTCGCAAAAAATCCATAAGGAACACCCTCTCCAGCAATCCTTTCCAATATCAGCCTAGCATTGTTAAGGTTCTTCACCATTATCGGAAATGTTATAGACCTAAAGATTCCATCAGGCGCGGCAAAAACCACGGGCAGGTTCTCCGGGGTCTCCAACCATGTCAGTTGATAATTTTTTTGAGCAATTTCTTGAGCTTTCTTATCCCAGTTTTTAGGAAACCCTGACAGATACAGTCTTGCAAAGACTTCAATGAGTGGCTTGGTTTGCTCTAGTTCAATAGCGCTACCTTCCACAGATCGCCAAGTCTGAGATGCCGTATACCGACCAGTTTTCTTGTTCCATGCTACGGTAACCTTGGCTTTTTGCGGAGCATCCACCCAATTGGCTGACCACCCTTCCTCGGTCTTAAGGAAAGAACCCTCTTCAAGTGGTCCAAAAATCATATAGCTCGGGAGATCGTGCGGTCCTTTAACCATCTCCGGTTTAAAAGTTTCCCATGCAAAACGAGCTCTTTTCTCTGGCTTATGGTTGATCAAAGCTATCTGAAATGCTTTTGCCAATTTGATGTCATCTGCTTCACTCATAAAGGACCTCGCATTAGACTGACAATAAACTTACTGCCAATCCAACAAAAATAATAGAGCCCGACCTGTTGATCGCTCTTTGAATCTTTTCGCTCCTAATCCAACCCCTGATCCATTCGGCAAAAAAGGCGATGCTCCCAAAAACAATCACTGTTGAGGCAATAAACGTCAGACCCATAATAATCATCTGCACTGGAGTGCTGTAAGACAGTGAAACAAATTGGGGAAAAAAAGCCAAAAAGAAGATGATCACCTTAGGATTCGTAAGATTCATGATTGCCCCTCTTCTCCAAAGAGCCCATGGACTCTTGCCGTCAATTGCTTTTTGACCTCCCCCTTCAGACAGGGGTACCGCCGGCGCTTTCCACGCAAGAAAAGCTAGATAGACTAGATAACATGCTCCGGCAAATTTCAAGGCGTTAAAAGCAACGGCAGACGCCAAAATAATTGCTGAAACGCCAACGGTCACTAAAAAGGTATGAACCAAAAGACCCGTACAAAGACCGGCAATTATTTTTAATCCTGCGCTTTTGCCATAAATAAGCGATTGCATCAGAACAAAAATATTATCCGGTCCTGGGGCCAGTGCCAAAACTAGGGAGGCCCCAAAGAAAGCTAACCAAGTATCAAGTGGCATTACCCGATCCAAACTCTAGCGTTTTGGAATATCCTCGCCCAAGGAGAAACGTCTTTCAGCAGCGGAGAACGCCAAGAAAGTTGAACCGCTCGCCAACTTCTTTCGGGGTGAGGCATGATAATTGTGGCTCGTCCATCTGCGCTTGTAAAGGAGGTCTTTCCCATGTGAGAACCGTTCGGATTCAGCGGATAAACCTCTGTGGGCTCCTGCTTCGAATCTACGTAGCAGGCAGCGACAAACGCCTTTGTTTCATCATCCGGATTTAGCCAGTAGGCCCGACCCTCACCATGTGAATTCACGATAGGCAACGTCGCCCCCGCCATTCCTTTGAAGAAGATTGACGGGGAATCCATAATCTTCACATTAACCAACCTAGCTTCAAATTGCTCAGAAAGGTTACGGACAAAAATCGGCCATTTGGACGCACCAGGAATGAGATCTTTTAGTTGAGAAACCATCTGACATCCATTACACACTCCCAATGTAAAGGTTTGCGGATTTTCAAAGAAACGACGGAACATGCTCTGCAGCTTGGAGTGGTAAAGCACAGACTTAGCCCAACCGCCTCCAGCGCCAAGCACATCTCCGTAAGAAAATCCTCCACAAACCGCCAGTCCGTTAAAGGTTGATAAATCGGCTCTGCCTTCAATCAAATCGGTCATGTGAACGTCGATCGGATCAAAGCCTGCCTGCTGGAATGCGCTAGCCATTTCATTTTGGCTGTTGACTCCCTGCTCGCGAAGGATGGCAACTTTGGGCTTGACACTGGAATTGATATAGACCGAGGCAATGTTTTCTTCGGGATTAAACCCCATTGTCAACGTCAATCCTTTGTGGTGTACATCCTCGATAAGCTTATATTCACTGTCGGCACAAGCCGGATTGTCACGTCTTCTAGCCATTTGCCAAGTGACTTCTTCCCATGCCTTCTGCAGTTCGACTCGGGATTCGGAAAGAACGCATTTGCCTTCCACATAGATGTTCAGGCAGTCACCCGAGGTGAGGTTGCCAAGGTATACCAAACAATCCTCTAGACCAACCGCTTCAAAGGCTTTGCTGATTTCATAGGTCCTCCCCTTGACCACTTGAATTACCGCCCCGAGTTCCTCGTTGAAAAGAGCTTCATTGAGGCTTTTACCTCCGCAGACAAGTGCGTCGGCTACTACTTCAACACCTGTATGGGAAGCAAACATCATCTCGCATAGCGTTGTGACCAAGCCTCCATCGCTTCTATCGTGATAGGCCAGTATCGCGCCCTTGGAAGCCAAATCCCTGAGGACTTTCAGGCATTCTTTGAGCTCCTTGGGATCCTCCACGTCCGGGGTGGTTGAGTCAAACTGTTGAGTAACTTGCGTATAGACAGAGCCTCCCATCCTGTCCTTCCCACGTCCCAAGTCAATCAAAATCAGGGAGCTGTCAGTTACATTATCTGCAAACAAAGGCAACAAATTGTTTCTGATATCTCCGACCGGGGCTGCCGCCGAGACAACCAAAGAAATCGGTGACATGACAGTCTTCTGTTCTCCGTGACCATCTGTCCATGAAGTTTTCATCGAGAGAGAATCTTTGCCGACAGGGATACTAACTCCAAGTTCGCAGCAGAAATCGCTCGCCGCCTTAACCGCATCGTATAACTTAGCATCCTGTCCAGGAGCTCCGCACGCGCCCATCCAGTTTGCCGAAAGAATAATTCTGTCTAAATTCACATCGGCACTGACAAGATTAGTAAGTGCCTCTCCAATAGCCATGCGGGAAGCAGCAGCGGCGTTGGAAATAGCAAGTGGCGTTTTTTCTCCCATCGCCATTGCCTCCCCGGTGAAACTCGCATACGAAACCGCAGTCACGGCGGCATCCGCCACAGGAACTTGCCATGGCCCAACCATCTGATCTCTGGCGACCAAACCGCCTACCGTTCTATCTCCAATAGTAATGAGGAAACGCTTGTTACCGACCGTTGGGTGTCTTAATACCTTGTACAACGCCTCTTTGGTATCAACCGAGGTATTTGCTGTCATGGCAAGATTGTCGATATGTTCAACCGTTCTGTGCATCTTCGGGGTCTTTCCAAGAAGAACACCCATTGGCATGTCAACCGCCGGCTCCTGCCCTTTATCTCTTTCGACAACCAACATGTCATCATCGCTGATCTCGCCCAAGATCGCATAAGGACATCTTTCTCTCTTACAGTACCTATCAAACTGCTCAATTCTTGCAGGATCAACTGCCAAAGCATAACGCTCTTGGGATTCATTACACCAAATCTCCAACGGACTCATGCCGGTCTCTTCAAGAGGTACTTTATTCAGATCTAGCTTCGCTCCCTTACCCGAAAGATCGGCTAATTCCGGCATCGCATTTGACAAACCGCCTGCCCCTATGTCATGAATGGCTAAAATCGGATTGTTCTCTGCTGCCTCCCAACACCGGTCGATAACTTCCTGTGCCCTTCGCTCCATTTCCGGATTGCCTCGCTGAACACTTGCAAAGTCCAAGGCCTCGCTGTTGGAACCGGCACTCATTGAAGAGGCTGCGCCTCCACCTATGCCAATTCTCATTCCCAGCCCGCCTAACACAATAAGAAACGTTCCCTTGGGTAGCGCAAGTTTGTGGGTTTGGTCGTCCCGGATATTGCCGATACCGCCCGCGAGCATAATTGGTTTGTGATATCCGTAGCGAACACCACCAACATTGGCTTCAAAAGCTCTGAAATATCCCAAAACATTAGGTCTGCCAAACTCGTTGTTAAACGCGGCTCCTCCGAGCGGACCATCCGTCATTATGTCCAAAGCGGAGGCCATTCTGCTGGAAGCCCCATAATACGGAAGCGGTGTACCATCACAGCTGACATCCTTGTCATTTTCCCAAGACTGCTCTTTCCCCGGGATTCTCAAAGCTGAAACCGTAAACCCTGTCAGTCCTGCTTTAGGTCTCGCGCCTCTTCCTGTTGCACCTTCATCTCTGATTTCACCACCGGAACCTGTAGCCGCTCCGGGGAAAGGAGAAATAGCTGTCGGATGATTATGCGTTTCTACCTTGAATACCGAGTGAGTGGGTTCCAACTCAGAAGTGTAGGAACGGGAACCATCGGCCTCATCGTTACCTCTTGGATAAAGTCTTGGGACTGGTGCTCCTTCAAAAACAGCAGCATTATCTGAATATGCAACAATCGTTCCCTCCGAATGAGCCTTATGGGTTTTGCGAATCATTCCGAACAAGGAATCTTCTTTATCAACTCCATCAATCGTCCATTTGGCATTGAAGATCTTATGGCGGCAATGCTCAGAGTTCGCCTGAGCAAACATCATGAGTTCCACATCTGTCGGGTTTCTTTTCAGCTCAGTAAAGTTTTTAACCAGGTAGTCAATTTCGTCTGAACTCAGCGCTAAACCAAGTTCAACGTTCGCTTTCTCCAAGGCTTTTTGCCCTTCGGAAAGGATATCAATAGAGCGCATCGGCTCGCCTTTCGCATCACTGAAAACGACACTGGGATCAATGTCATCGTCGACTACGCTTTCAGTCATTCGATCATGAAGCAGAGCAGCTACTTGCTGACGCTCTTCCGCACTGAGCTCTCTTTCTTCTTCCAAAATAAGTTCGTATAACGTTCCCCTTTCAACGCGGATCACTTTATTCATGCCGCAGTTGTGGACGATATCCGTCGCTTTGGAAGCCCACGGAGAAATGGTGCCAATTCGTGGTATGACTAAAAAGCGATTTTTCGCTTTTGTCAGCAGAGCCTCCTCTCCGTATTTCAAAATCTCATTGAGCTTTTTCTTATCGTCTTGGACCAGTGTCTCCCGAGCGTTGACAAAGTGAATGTAGCGACTATTGATTGTGGCTGCATCCGGAACGCTTTTTTTGATTTTCTCCAAGAGTCGGTCCGTGCGGAAATCAGACAAAGCGCGTGACGCATCAAAACGGTACATAAATGTGTGACTCATATCATTTGCGCCTCACTACCCCGAAGGGCAATGAGTTGCTTCCTCCATTAAGTGATAAAGGACAGGAAAGAGGTTCTATTCATTGCGTCCATTTTAAAGGCTATTAACCTCTTTGAGATACGAACCATTTTGCCGGTAGGATTTCAGACAAACATGGCTTTAAAGAGAATTCCACATATCTGGCAAACAGGATTCTCAAGACAGACTTAGCATACGACTTGGACTGAGAATTTCACTTTCAATCGTTCTAGACCAGTATGTGAGGAAGTTTCGAAAATCTTCCGCGGAACAAAGAGATTTTTCCGAAAGATTATTCGAACATAAATAACTGTGTGTTATGGCGGGCTCTATGCGCGTCCCAGAATCTGCGATAACACTCACCTTCCCCTTTCCCACAAGAACTATCTTAGTGGCAGCTCCAACATCATTGCCTACTGTAAACGCAGGAATCCGATCAAA
>CANQMZ010000107.1 GCA_947625105.1 uncultured Parasutterella sp. | reverse complement strand
GGAGTTAACTAAAGATTGAATAGGGTGGGTGAAGAGTTATAAAATACGACACAGTCTCGATCACTAATCAGGGGGGGGCTTTTGCATATGTCGAAAGTAACAATGACATTAGATCTTGATCAATCACTGAGGGATTCTTTTTTAGCGTGTGTGTCTAAAGCGTATGCCGGCAAGATTGATGATGGGATCCGCGACTTGATGAGGGTTTACGTAGAAAAATCCCGTGGGGCCCCCGGTCAGCAACAGATTAAAGATAAAGTCAAACTTAATGTTTTTGAGGGTGATAAGGGACCGGGAATTTCCAGCCTCGATATTGAAAAAATCATGCTCGACAAAACAGATGAGCAGATCGAGGCAGCTCGGCTTGACAAGCTTAATCTAGTGAACCAGCAGCCTGGCTAAGTAGTTTGGTATCAATTCCGTCTTTTTGAAACTGTTCTTGGACGGAATCCATTGTTTCATCAAAGCGTGGGTTGACGCCAGCGTTTTCCCATAACCTAGAGACTTCCTGATTACAGAGTCTCATTTCCGCGCTTGTGTATGAAACCTCTTCGCTGACGGTTTCTCTGCAGACCGAGTCTTTGGGAAGAAGTTTTGCAGAAACCACTGCCGTGTAGGCAAGCATGGCATAGGTGGGCATATTGGGATCGACGGAGGGCTTCCCGGAGAGAAAATGTCGGATTCCTGCTTCAATTTCCTTCATTTTGATCTCTTTGTACTGGGCGATGGGGATGCAATCCGAAAGCTTGATTACCGGGTTTTCGACTGAAGAGACCTTGCAATAAAAACCGTTTCTGAGCCCCTGTGTTATTTCACTAACCCTTTTATGATCAGCCTCTTTGGAAAGCGTATAGGTGATTTCCATATAGGGATTGGAGACAATCGTTTTGCATTGGTGGTGATTACCGTTAACCTCGTTAATGATGGAATTGAGAACCACAAACTGGTCGAGGTATTTTTTTTGAAAAGACTTTGGTGAGCTTTTTAATTCTCTGGCTAAAGAGCCAGATCTGACATAGAAAACCTTTGGGTGGTCAAACAAAGTAGAGTTACCGGTGTTAATAAAAGTTCTCACCTGTTCCTCAGCGAAAGTCTCAATCAAGTAGGCTTCAAGAGGAGAGAGTTGATATCCCTTGGTCACCGGTTCAACGGCTGCAAAGCCCGTACTGAATGCCGAACATACAAGCGCGGCACAAAAGGGCAGACAAACCTTTAGGGATGTCATTTGTCCGAAGTCCTACCAATTGCGGTCAGCAATCTTCATTTGCTGTTCATCAACGAAATACCAAAAATCGTGTTCGTTTAACGTGATACGGTGGATCACGATACCAGTGTCAGCATCGGTATATTCAAAGACCACATTTATTTTCTGATTGCTTAAGAATTGGTTTTCGGCTTCAGCGCAAAGGTTTTCGAAGTTGATACTAGGCATGTCCCAAGGGTCTTCATCGTCCATGTCCAAGAGATTGCCTTGGAAACGAGGGTGAGACATGAGAAACTTCAAAACATCAGCCAAGGATTCAGTAGGAATGACCCAAAGATGCAATCCGCCGTCCTTTGTGAGTCCGGCAAAAACGTCTTTCACAAAATTCTGTAAGTCAATATCGGCGGGCACAAGCAGTTTATCCTGCATTCCCATCGGATCGTCCTTGTGAGTTGCGTACCACTGCTGACCGCTTACTTGCAGAGGTCCTTGGAGCTTCATTCTCAGATCGTCAAACGCAATGAAACCTAAAGCCCATGGATTGGCGTTTCCAATAGCACGAGCCGCGCCAACCAATTGAGTAATGATTTCCTTTTTTGTCAGAGTTGCCATTGCTTTGCTCCATAAATCCATATTTGACTAGTCTATAACCGCAGTGGCTAAAACAGCGGGTTTTAAGCCAGTTTGAGTACCATTTTGGACATTTTTCGGAGTCTCTGAAGTCGGAACACAAAGGTTTTTGTAGTAGATTTCCAAAAACTTCGCGAGGAAAAGCATGAAAAGAACGATTATTTTTGCTTTGTTGACGACTGCTTGGGCAGTGCAGAGCGCAATGGCAGGACAGTACGCCACGGCCCTCGGCAATTGCGTATACAACAGTCTGAGTACCAATGATAAAAACGTCGTGGTTCAGTGGGCTTTTGTCAATCTTGGAAAGACCAATGCTGCTAAGCAGATTACTGTCATCCCCGAGTCAAAAATCAAGGCGGTTAATGCCTCTGCCAAATCCACTTTGACAAGGATTTTGACGCAGAACTGTGCAAAAGAGGCTGCCGATGTGGCTTTACATGAATCTAAGACTGGTGTCAGGGACTCGATTTCTCAACTAGCGGTACGGATTGCTCAGGAACAATTAAAGGGGTCTATGGATGATTCATTAAGCGGATTGCTTAATCCGGGGACTGCGAACGTACTGAAAGGGGCGCAGGTCTTAAAAGACTTTTTCAAGAAGCCGGGAAGTTAGGAAGCTTGTTCAGCTGAGGCTCTGTCGTAAGCCTTAGGTTCAATGCCCGCTTTTTTGTAGGCCACGTAACGTTTGCGCCCTTCAAGGTACTCGTCTCCTTCGCGGGGCACGATGTCGATGATTTTATCGAAAGCGCCGACCAAGTCTGAGATATTGCCTGGAGCATCGTGGGTTAGGAGAATCAGCAAATCGACTTTGGGAACGGATTCTCCATCCATGGCCAATGCGAAAGCTCCGTGTTTCAGATCCTTGGATCCGAGACGGGCATGTGGGATGAAAGAGCCCTGATCAAAGCACCAGAGGGTGCGATCGAAAGAATTAAGGTCGTCCTGCCGATCAAAGAGTACGGCTGCCGACATTTGTAGTCTTTGAGCCTTTTTTAACGCCCTGCAAGCATAAAGGTGCCGGTTTTCGACATTGAAATGAAAGGCCAATCCCATGATTAAAGTTTTCTATTAGATTTCCCGAGGTTTGAGCTTAACACTACTAAAGAACTTTAAGACAGTTCTTTTTAACTAAGCAAAAAGCCTCGAAAACTCTCGAGGCTTTCAGTTAGGTCAGAGTCCTAATACATGAATTGATAATTGATTGAAAGAATTTGATTGAAGCGATCGTGAGCGGCAAAAGCCGTCCCGTACTTCAAGCCAAAGGCATGTTGTCCTTTGCTTGCTTCAAGGCTTAATCCGGCCCGGTATTGTACGGAATCGGAATACCTTATGCCCGCAGACTTCTTTTTACCTGCCGTCGGTACGATGGCAAGGTCCAGATTTGTTGCTGTTTTCCATTGTCCCGGACAAGTGAAATCAAAGCCAGCTTTTACGCCGACAGGAAACTGCCACAGATTCGGGGAAGAGGAAAAAGAAGGGTCACCGTCCTCTGGATCGCTACCCGGATCGTTACTGAAATGATTGAATCTGACGCCATAGTAAGGAACCCAGTTGATGGCCGCTGTTTTGAAGCTCGTCTCAAACCGAATGCCTGCGAACCATGCGTCTGTTTTTCCGTTACTAGTCAGTGGACCTTTGAGCTTATCTTTTTCATGGGCATAACCCACATCGGCGATCACGTTGACCCGATTACCCGTCCATGTTGAGTAAAGCGTTACACCGTACCATTTGGACTTAAATTTGGTTTTGCCGTCATCATCGCCGTCCCAGTCATCTCCGACAGGAGTATCTGCTTTTATTCTGCCGGCGCCCCCGTACAGAGAAAGTCCCAAACGGAAATCCTTTGCGATGACATGGTCATAGCCGACGTTTACTCCGGCTCCTTTGTTTTTGTATGAAATGCCTTGCCCGGCATGATCAAGCTTGTCAGAGAACATGAGAGCCTCAATCCACGGATCACCGCCGTTAGGGTGAGTCCTGTCCCAACCGTTGAACAGGGGGCCGGCCATGGAAAGACGGTCAGCGATGATGTCTTGATTCATTCCGGTGACGTCCAATGCATTGGCCAAAAAAGGATTGGAGGTGGCCGCAGTGGATGCTCCACAAAGGGCGAGAGCGATTAAAAGTTTTGTTTTCATCGTGTTTTCCGTGCAAATAAATTATTGCTGTGGCAATTTTGCCAGTTGTTCCTTATTGGAGGCAAGCAAATCTTTGAAGGTTGCAAGTCTTGTCCTTTCCTGTTCGATGACAGCGGCGGGAGCACGACTTACAAACTTCTCGTTAGCCAATTTGCCTTCAGCCTTGGCGATTTCTCCCTGCAGGCGAGTGATTTCTTTGGTGAGTCGAGCTCTTTCGGCGGCAATATCCACTTTGATGATGAGCATCAGACTATAACTGTCAACCACTGCAACAGGAGCGGCAGAGCCAGCGGGTCTAGCCGTTTCCAGATCCTCAACAAAAACCACATCTTCAAGGCGACCAAGTGTCTTCAGGTATTCTGTAAGATTTTCGGCTCTGGCACGAGCCTCGCCATCCCTGCAGCTAATGGCAAGCGGCACCTTGGTGGCCGGGGAGATATTCATTTCACCTCTGAGGTTGCGAACGGCTTCAACCATGCTTTGGACTTCTCGCATAGCGGTATCGGCTTCAGGGTTTATCCAGGAAGCGTCAAACTTCGGATATTCCTGGATCATGACGGAAGTCTCTTCGTTTTCTTTGCGTGTTCCGGCAACAAGAGAAACCGTCTGCCAAAGTTCCTCTGTGATGAATGGAATAAGAGGGTGGGCCATGCGCAATGTGGCTTCAAGGATGGTCACCAAGGTATGGCGAGTGGCTCTTTGGACAGCGAGGTTTCCGCTTCTTAACTGTACTTTGGCCAATTCCACGTACCAGTCGCAATACTGGTTCCATATAAAGCTATAGATGGCATTGGCGACATTGTCGAGTCGGTACTCTTCAAACCCCTTTCTGACTTCTTGGACGGTTCGCATAAATGCCGAACGAATCCATAGATCGGGTACCGAATAAATTTTTTCGGCAGCGGGGTTCAGACCGCAATCCTCACCCTGAGTATTCATCAGAACAAAGCGGGTGGCGTTCCAAAGCTTATTGCAGAAATTGCGATAACCGTCAGCGCGTTTCACATCAAAATTGACATTCCTGCCCAGGGTCGCATAAGCAGCCATGGTAAAGCGAAGAGCGTCCGCACCATGGTTGGTGATGCCGTTAGGATAGTGCTTCTTTATCTTTTGGCGGACTAGCGGGGCTTTTTCAGGTTGGCGCAAACCTTTAACGCTTTTTTCCAGGAGAGCCTCGAGGTCGATTCCACTGATCAGGTCAATCGGATCGATGGTATTGCCCTCGGATTTACTCATCTTGTTGCCTTCGGCGTCACGAACAAGTCCATGGATATAAACATTCTTAAATGGGATTCTGCCGCTGAAGAAACGGGTCATCATCACCATTCGGGCAACCCAGAAGAAGAGAATGTCATAACCGGTAACCAACACAGTGGATGGCAGGTAGAGGTCATAGGCCAGTTTATTTTCCGCGGTTTCACCACTTAGATCAGAGAAGGGAACGAGAGCCGATGAGAACCATGTATCGAGAACATCCGGATCACGGGTAAGTTTTACATTTGGACCGGCCTGCTGTTGAGCCTCCTCTTCGTTGTGGGCTACGTAGACTTTGCCATTCTCATCGTACCAAGCTGGAATCTGGTGCCCCCACCAAAGCTGACGGGACACGCACCAGTCCTGAATATTGGAAAGCCATTCTTTGTAGACCTTCTGCCACTGCTCCGGGAATATGTTCACCAAGTGTTGTTCAACGGCTTCAAGACCGAGGTCGGAAAGGGACTTTCCCGGGAAGCGGCTGCCTTCGGGAGCCGGCTCGCTCATAGCGACATACCACTGCTCGGAGAGCATGGGCTCGACAATCTCTCCGGTTCTTGGAACGCGAGGAACGATGTGACGATGAGGCTTGACAGAGACCAAAAGCCCTTGAGCCTTTAAGTCCTCAACGGCAGCCTTGCGAGCCTGATAACGATCGAGATCGCGGTATTTTTCGGGCACGTTTTCGTTCATGGTGCCGTTCAAAGTCAATACGTTAAGCAGTTCGAGGTTATGGCGTTTGCCAACTTCAAAGTCGTTGAAGTCATGGGCCGGAGTGATCTTCACAGCACCGGAGCCAAACTCCATATCAACGTATGGGTCGGCAATGACAGGTATCTCTCTATCGGTCAGAGGCAGTTTAAGCATCTTTCCGACCAGCTTCTTGTAACGCTCATCTTCGGGATTAACGGCAACCGCTTGGTCTCCGAAAAGCGTCTCCGGTCGGGTTGTGGCAACAATAATGCCATCGGATCCGTCAACCGCCGGATACCGAATTTCCCAGATATGACCATCGGCTTCTTCTGACTCGACTTCCAAATCAGAGACAGCGCTTTGCAGCTTAACGTCCCAGTTAACCAGTCTCTTTCCTTTGTAGATGAGACCCTTGCGATACAGATCAACGAAGCAGTCAATGACCACCTTGGACAGGGTCTCATTCATGGTGAAGTACAGACGATTCCAATCCAAAGAGTCGCCCATGCGCCTCATTTGGTTCAGGATGTTGCCGCCGGAGTACTTCTGCCATTTCCAAATTTCGTTGACAAACTCTTCACGACTCATGGAGCGGCGGGGTCTGCCTTGTTGTTCAAGCTGGCGTTCAACCACAATCTGAGTGGATATGCCCGCATGATCGGTACCCGGCAGCCACATGGTGTTGTAGCCGTCCATGCGGT
Organism: uncultured Parasutterella sp.; assembly: GCA_947625105.1. Classification (GTDB taxonomy): domain Bacteria; phylum Pseudomonadota; class Gammaproteobacteria; order Burkholderiales; family Burkholderiaceae_F; genus Parasutterella. Next base: position 825 of record CANQMZ010000107.1, on the reverse strand, counting down.
GAAAGCGGGTTAGGGCATCCATGACTGAATGGTTGAAAGCATGACCCATGTGGAGAATGCCGGTGATGTTTGGCGGCGGCAACTGGATGGAGAAGGAGGGCTTCTTGGGATCAAGGCCAGCCTTGAAATACCCATGACTTTCCCAATAGGGATACCATTTTGCTTCAATCGCATCCGGGTTGTAGCTTTTGTCTAGTTCCTGTTTTGTGGTACTCATAACTGACTGTCGTTACCTATATGCTTAAAAAAAGATGCGTTATTTTCTCACTTTATTAGGTTAAATAGGCAAGAAAAGCGAGTTTTGTTTATTCTGATAGCGAGCATGATACTTATTTGTGAAGTATTGCCCTCATAGATGCCCTTAGATAAAATGCTCGAGCTTTTGTAATTGAGTCTTTAGCGGTAGTTATGTCAGTGGATTTGTCGCCAAAACGACTTCAACAGCTTCAAGAACCCTACGTAGCGTTGGAGTTGAAGACAATTGAAGAGATGGTACGTCTTTATTGCCATGCCAAGCATGGTGGCAGAAACCTCTGTCCCTCTTGTCAAGATTTTTTAGACTATGCGACAAAGCGGCTGGCTTGCTGTCCTTTTGGAGCAAAAAAGCCAGTTTGTCAGAAATGCAAAAGCCACTGTTTCGGTGGTCGTTACAAGGAACTAGCTAAAGAAATCATGGCGTTTTCCGGACCAAGATTGATCCTTAAAAGACCTGATCTGTTGGTAAGGCACATCATCGCCACTTTCAGGGAAGCTCCAGAAAAACCCAAAGCCGTCAAGAAAGACAACGCATAAAAAAGCGGTTCTGATGACCGCTTTTTTACCAAC
>CANQMZ010000106.1 GCA_947625105.1 uncultured Parasutterella sp. | reverse complement strand
ACTTCGAGACCAACCCTGACCGAGCTCGGTCAGGGCTCTTGGTGTTTGTCTTTTGCCCTGTTTATGGGTACTTCTTGCTTATTGAATCCTTCAAAGTTACCCATTGACGGTTTTATCCTTTAACCGCCTCAAAACGAGACCTCTTAGTTATGGTTTCTTATAAATGAAATCCCTTGCTATTCCCTACAAACCGTGAAGATCTATTTTGGGCAAGACTTTCCCCGCAGACCCCTTGGGCTAGAACCTCGCTTTATTTTGATTAGAATTTAACTGTCAAAGACGGGTATTTGAATGACTCACTTTGAATTGATCTTCAGCGTAGCCTGTACCGAAGTTGAAATGCTTGAAGTACCTGCTTCAAAGTTTGGCAAAGCATTCCAATCGTTTGAAGAATCCGCTGCAAATGATCTTGCCAACATAGGCATCGCTCGAGGTGCATCGCCAATAAAATTCAGTTTGGCAATTTGAACGGAATTTAGCGGCAGTCCAAGAGAGGCAGCAACCGAAGCGGCCTTTTGATTCAAGTTGTCCATCGCTTCGGCAATGAGTTTGCGCTGAGCATCATTCCTGACTTTGGATGAAAGCCCAAATTGAAGGTTTTGTAAAGCAAGGCCCGCCTTCTGGGCAGCCAAAACCACTTTGCCAACTGACTTTACATCAGACAGGATCACCTTGATCGTCTGCCGTGTACGCCAAGCTTTGATTTCCGCCTCCTCTGCCTCTTTGGGCCTTGAGTAAACGGGTTCCGTTGTATAGCCCGCGCTTTCAATCTTGACACCCGCGTAGTCCGAGGCCAATTTTTTATTGGCTTCAGACATCAAGCGATTAACTTCTGACTGCGACTTTTGAACACTTTCAGATTGAAACTGTGCGTACAAAAAGACAGTCGCTTCATCGTTTGCAAAATTTTCTGTGGCTGTTGCAGACAACACTAATTCGGCTCCACCCGTCTGAGGTTGAATCATGATCTCCTCCGCTTGTGCAAAAGTAATTCCTAAGAATGCCAAAAAGACAGCTACTAAACCACGCATATTGACTCCTCACGTTTTAAAACAAATCACCCGAATCAGCTAAGGGGAAAACGAGTCACTTGAATAAGTTATACAAACAAATTCATTATCACCCCTCACCAAGCCCCATACCTATTAGGCTTATGCAGGTCATTAGAGTACTCTTGAAAACTTCAAGATTTGCTTACCCTAGGGGTAAATATGTAACTTGCTACACATAAAATAACAAACAAATTGGGCGTAAACTACAGAATTATGAGATTTTTCGATTAGACAATTCTTTTACCCCTGAAAGAATCTGTTACATTGAAAACCATCCCAGGAGACGGCGAATGATAAAAAGAGCAGCAGTATTCGGAGGAGCCGGTTTTATCGGAACCAATTTGGTCAATCGTTTGATCAATGAGGATCGTCAGGTCTATAACTTTGACAATCTTTCCGGTTTGGGCAATCTGCTGAATATTGCCGATCTGCTCAAACAGTCTCGCCACGCATTTGCCCGTTGTGATGCCGGAAAACCTGAAGAGGCTAAGCAAGCGCTGCTCATGGCGGCTGTCGACACCATATTCCTATGCATATCACTAAAGGGGTCCACCCCGGAACGAAATAATGTGGAAACTTTCCGCCGTTTTTTCGACGTGGTCCTTGAGTGGCGAAATCAACTGCCGGCGCCGCATGCACCCGGTCTTAAGATTTTGACTGTCGTCAGCGAACTGCATGAGAGCTTCGGTGGAAGCAGAGCACTGTTTGACGCTTTCTCCGAGCTACTTAGAGAATTTCGTGACAGGGGATTGCCGCTCATAACACTGTTTTCTCCCCGCTCCTTTGGACCTTACCAACAGCCTGACAGCCCTATTCCCCTGACCATTTATCGCGCAATCGAGGGCGAAAGCATTCCTGTTGTTGATCCTGAAAAGCCCGCAGGAGACCTTATCCATGTAAGTGACGTCATTGAAGCGCTTCGGATGATTGAAGACCAAGGAGAAATTGGAGCTTGCTACGAAGTGGAAGGTTTCAGGCCCCAACTTACCAACCTCGAGATCGCCGATACCATCTGTGACGAGCTTAACAAGCTGCTTCCACCACCTATCGGGCGGTATCAAGCGCTTATTGATGAGATTACAACCGAGACTCCAAGACTATCGGACCTTAGATTGGACGAGACCATGCTCAGCAGCCTCGGATTAAAGTCCAAGACAGACATGGTATCCGCCTTACGGGACACTGTCCGGTGGTACCTCAAGAACCCGGGATGGTATCGACAGTCCCGTACACGGTACTTTGACCTTTGGCAGAACCCGACAAAAGTTTTGCAATTAGAGGCTTAAGCTTCACTGAATGCTATTTTTTACGGGGCGTTTCTTTCCAGCGTTCGTCCTCTTCTTCTCCAAGGAGCGTTTCCTGCAAGCTCTGCGCTTTCATGGAAGGCGTAAAGCCCAGTCCAGGCTGCACAAGAGCTTCAAACCTTGGATCACTAGTTGTCTTAAGAAGCGCCCACGTCAAGGCTTTATCCAGTCCCTTAGCTAGGCGAAAACAACCCTCACGCATATTCTTCAGTCCATCGGTCGGAGCGTTGTAGACCACGGACTCTTTCATGGAGGTACCGTTTGATGAGAACATTTCCAAATTCATAATCCAAGCAAGTCTAGTGGGCTCAGCCTGTATCTTGACGCTATCAATAAGCGCATAGAGCCTGACTTTAGGAGATTTCTCGTTGAGCATACCAGCCTGAGAAAGCTCCGACTCCATCGCCCTCTTCCAATATGCAGCGAAGGCGTCATTTGCAGAATCAAAAGACCCTGAAACCGGTATGGGAATGGAAAGACCGGCACAATCAAGATCAATAGTCTTAACGACTCTAACCTGCGCTACCGCGATATCTTCGGCATGCAAGCGTTTCCATGCTCGCACGTTCTGAGCTTTTGGCTCATAAGGATCAAGGTGGACAGGTTCGGGCGCCTGACAGGCGCAAAGCACCAGAAGCGCCGATAGCGCAGTCACAGATAAAGCGTACTTGCAAGTCGTGTTCTTTGTCATGTCTGTCTACAAAATGATTTCGAGAATAAGCCGTCTCAGATGTTCCAATCTGAGCATGTTTACCGTCATTGTATTCTCCCGAAGGCTAAAAACCCGTTAGACTTCAGTAAAACATTAAAAGAGGTAAACATGTTCTTTCAGTGGTATTTGTACTGTTTCCGTAAATTTTTTACATTCTCCGGCAGGGCCTCGAGGACGGAGTATTGGTCTTTTACGATCATCAACATGATCGTGATGGGTATCTTCTACTTCATCAGCATGAAAGTCGATCCGCCTTCTGCTGACGGACAGCCGGTAGTGCAAAGCGCTTCGGGTGCGGCGATATTTTTTGGCACTCTTTACCTCTTATATTGTTTTGCCATCGTTCTACCTCTGTGGTCAGTAACTGTCAGACGCCTTCACGACCGGGATCACACCGGGCTGTGGGTGCTTGGCTCTTTTATCCCTCTGCTAAATATTGTTGTTTTTATTATGACGCTACTGCCCTCTCAACCCTTTGCCAACCGCTACGGGTTAAGGGCTCCGCAGAGTCCTACCGATGAGGTACCCATCGTACCGCCGAATTATTACGGAGCCTATGGCGCTCTTAACTATCAAACAGGTCAAAACATGAATAAACAAAACGCACAACAGAGTGCTCAATCCACAACGAACGTTACGGCCCAAGAAGGTTCAGTTCTCGATGAAATGATGAAAGAAGACTTGGCGGTTGCAGACACGCAAGCGGGCATTGAAGCCAAAGATCAATCCGTTCCATCTTCAAACACCCCGACACACCGTCCAATGGGCGCCTCAGAGTCCTCTTTGGTAGCAAGACTAAAGAAAATGAGTGGAAAGAGCTAGTCATTAATCGGGATAGACTTGCTCGCTTTCGGTCCTTGTAGCCGAGCCGAAGGTTGCTCTGACTGCGTCCCGAAGGTTGTCCACGCCTACGATTTCAACGCCGGGAACTTCCCCGGCTTTGTTTTTGTAAGGGACGATAAGGCGGGTAAAACCGAGCTTTGCCGCCTCACGGATTCTTTCCTGTCCTCTAGCCACAGGTCGAATTTCACCGCCCAAGCCCACCTCGCCAAAGATCGCGGTCTTGCTGTCGACCGCCCTGTTGGTCATTGAGGAGACAATCGCCATCAACACGGCAAGATCACTTGCGGTCTCGTTGATTTTGATACCTCCCACCGCATTGAGAAACACGTCCTGATCGTATGTGGTTAGAGCCACATGCCGATGCAAAATCGCCAGTAGCATAGTAAGACGCTGCGCATCAGTGCCCACTGTCAATCGCTTGGGATTAGGCATCATAGATTTATCTACCAGGGCTTGAATTTCAATCAAAATAGGACGAGTCCCTTCAAGATTGATAAACGTCACACTGCCGGACACGCCTTCCCGCCTTTCGGCCAGAAAGAGCGCCGAAGGATTTTTAACGCCTCTTAAGCCCTTGTCGGTCATGCCGAAGACACCAATTTCATTGACCGATCCGAAACGGTTTTTAACCGCCCGAAGAATTCGGTAATTTGATTCAGTATCCCCCTCGAAATACAGAACCGTGTCGACCATGTGTTCAAGTACGCGAGGCCCGGCCATGGCACCTTCCTTGGTAACGTGACCGACAAATATGATCCCAGTGCCGCTTCTTTTGGCGAGTCTGGTGAGACGGGCCGCGCATTCCTTGACCTGAGAAACCGACCCCGGTGCCGCTGAGAGTTCGTCTGAGAATAAGGTCTGAATGGAGTCGATCACAACCCAATCAGGCTCGTTCTCTTGGATGATGGCTTCGATTTTTTCTAGTTGAATCTCGCTGATAAACATGAGATCCCGTGTATTGACTCCTAGTCGTTGAGCCCTTAATGCCACTTGAGCGGGACTTTCTTCTCCGCTTGCATATAAACACTTTTGTCCAAGACGAACCAATTTGCAGGTGGCCTGCAACAGCAACGTTGATTTACCAATCCCAGGATCTCCGCCTATAAGTACCACAGAGCCCGGAACAAAACCTCCCCCAAGAGCTCTCTCCAATTCACTAAAACCAATAAGAATCCGAGGAGTTTCTTTGGCCTCGATCTCGGATAAATCAATGACTTCGGTGGAGCTGACGAGGCCTTCTCGGCGGGGTTGAAACTTTTCTGCCTTGGCAAATCGGTTGACCGCATCTTCCTGGATGCGGATTTCCTTCATGGTGTTATAGGCACGGCAAGATGGACATTGTCCAAACCATTTGGGGGCATCGTAACCACATTCGCTACACACCCAGGCAGTTTTAACCTTAGACTTAGAAGCCATTACTCTATTCTCTTGAAATCCTTATTTTTAACTCGGTGAGTTTAACGGCGTTTAAGCCTTTGGGGAAGACAGGAATTTGTGTTTTTTTGTTCGTCGAGATACGACAACCGGCAGATAAGTGGTCGCCAAATGTTTTCGCAGTCCAGTGCTCGTCTCTATCTTCTTTTCTTTATGAAATGCACGGCGCTTTTTAGCAACTTGTAACAAACACTGCGACCTTCCCTATAGGCGAAAAAAAAACGCTCTTGACAGACTGCGCCCTCACCACGAAAGAAAGACATGAACGTTGGAACACCTTGCCCTGGCTTACGCATTTTTATTCGTTAGGGCGTCAGTACAAAACAACATCCAAGGTAAACCTTAGTCAAGTCAGCTCAATTGTTGCGATTGTTGTGTTCCCAGTCACCATTTACGGCAAAAGTAACCAGAAACGTTTTACTTGCTGAAGCATTCCGCCTTGTTCACCGATAGAAACACCTACTCTCAGTTTCCTGTAGACTTTAAAAAGTGTTTAAAAATAAAGGCAAAAAATGCGCCTGAAGAAACCCATTGCAATTTTTGTGCTACTAGCCCTTCTGTCGGCAGCCTTTAATTTTGCTTGTCTTCAGAAAGGGAAAGCATTCGCCTTGACTGCGTGGGACTTCACTTTCCTTTGGTTACTTCTTTTGCCATTAAAACAAATCAAAACAAGGAAAGTTATCGCCTCTATTTGTTTCATTGGACTTGCAATGGGACTCATCTCCACAGGCATCAGAGGCTATCTGTGGTTTTGTTATGGGACAACACCGGATACGACATTTACGATTGAAGCCTTGGCCAATACGACAATCAATGAGTCTTTAGAGTTTGTTGTTCATGATTTCGGTTTTATTTGCACTTGGTCCTTGTTGACAATATGTGTAATAGCAATCAGCTCGTATTTACTTTGGAAGTTTTGCGAGGCAGACACTGTTGAGAATCCCAAAGTTCTGACCAATCTTCTGCTTTTTTGCTCCCTGATCATTATTTCCATTGGCTGGTTTGGCACACCAATGAGGAGAAATTTTCCTCCCTTCACCCTTGCTTCCACCATATCTGAAATTAACAACTATAAGCAGGATTGGATAAATCAAAAGAAACGTTCAAAAGAGGAAATTTCTGAAGCCGCTTCCGCCATTGTGAAATCGTCACTAGACAACAGAACGATTGTTTTGGTCATTGGAGAGAGCACCTGCAGAGACAACCTCAGCATTTACGGATACAGAAGATCTACGACTCCTCACTTAGAACAACAAGTTAAATCAGGAGATCTGAAGGTCATTCCTCATTCATGGTCAACCGCAGCAGGCACGCTAGCTGCTTTCAGAAGCATGTTCAACCTCCCGGTCTCTATTGACGGAAAAAAGAAAGTGTTACAACTTTTTGCCATCTTTAAGGCAGCCGGCTGGAAAATTTTTTGGATCAGCAATCAGGATGATCATGCGATTGAATCCGAATACGTTTCTTATGCAGACCGCAATGTAGAACTAAGCCGAGTCGATGGAAGGTCAGCCCGTTCACTTGATGAAAAAGTCCTCCCTGATTTCAACAAAATCATCTCTTCGATGGAACCAGGAAACCGCCTTATCGTGGTACACCTCATTGGTCTACACCCTCATTTCAGAGTAAGGTATCCCGAGGGCTTTGAAGTCCCTTGGAGCCGGGATGACTCAATCTCGCAAGAATTAGAAGCAGCAGATCGTTCGGAATCGACTCAATCCAAACGTAACGAATACGACACTGCTGTCAATTACCAGGATATCGTGTTAGACGATCTTCTCAGGATCACCAAGGAACATGCGAAGGACAAACCTACTTTTTGGTTATACCTTTCTGACCACAGTGTGGAAACCGGCGACTGTTTTGACAAGACCGGGCACAAAGTTGATTCGATTACGAGTTACAAGATTCCGCTAATCTTTTGGGGCAATCAAGCTTTTTATAACGAGAAAGAAACACCGAAGAGAATAGTCGATGGCTTCAGAAGCGACTGGCTCGGTGAGACCCTACTTGAGGCCGCAGGCATTAAGCTTAAGGGTGTTGCCGAAGAAAAATCCATTTTTAGCTCCAAGTACCGATTTGCTATGCCTGAAAATGTCAATAGACTTTAATTTTTCCAAGTTCTAACCTAGATTCTTAGGGAACTCCTATTGGATCGTATGTTTCGATTGAAATCATAG
>CANQMZ010000105.1 GCA_947625105.1 uncultured Parasutterella sp. | reverse complement strand
GTATTGTGGTTAACGTGGGCATTGTATCATAAAAAAGGATTAAAATAAAGATAATTGTTTAACAGTTCCTAAGTAAAAAGCCCAATATGTATTCCAAAATCTACCGATAGTTAAATGAACGGAAATTTTATTCAAAAACACTTAATTGACAGGTTTCCCAATGGACAATTTAACTGGCACTTCAGAAAAAACTGGAAACGCTTAACGACAGCGATGTAGTACCAACATCGTATTTCCTTCTTATCTTTCACCAATCATGTAGACATACGACACCATTCATGAAGATTGCCATCCCTCAGAACCCCTTTATCATCGTTTTCTACCAAAATTAAGGTTGACCGACACCTCTTTGGTACATTGCACAATTGATTTTTAAATTCTTCAGGAAATAATAGGAAAACAACAGACAAAATCTCCTAGGCAACGAGAAGATCTTCAGAAAGTTTTTCAAGCAAACATCTCAAAAAATCGACCTGTCTGAAACGACAAGCCACCCATTGGTCCCTGATGGCGGCAACCACAAGGATGTCTCACCCGTCTGAATTCGGTGTACAAGAATACTTTCCTGTCGCCAAAACCAATGTCTTGTATGATGCGTTCGTCGCTGTCATGTATCCGATGGGCACTCTTACCACAGCTCGGACAGACGGGGCCAAGGCAGGTTTCAGGAACCCAGTACAGCTCATTGTCTTTACTGTTGCTACGCACACGACCACGTGCGATGGAAACATGACCTGAATTGGCTCATTTCTTCGGTAAGGAGAGTTGGGTTAGGTATACCGAACATCGGCGGTTTCTCCCCCATTTGTATTTCTGAAAAGCTCAATTGCCAGAGGTAGGCCGCCTTTTATCTTCCTTTCGTTTGTAACTTGCTGATAATTCCTTTTTTCTAAGGATTCTTCTTTCCCCGTATGTTCCAAAGAACTTTTTTAGGACCTGCGGGCGCTATAGACACTCTTAATTTCGCGGATTGAAGCTAAGGTTCTGTTGAGATCTTCTTTACCTCGGATTTCAATCGTAAAGTGCATGTGATAGTCCCCCTTGCTTCTAGTAGAACTCATATTCACTACACTTTGTTTCTCGCGAGAAAAAATCTCAGTGATATCTTTCAGTAAACCCACCCTGTCTTGTGCGATTACCGTAATTTCAACAGGAAATACCGCATCCGTATCCTTCGACCATGAGACCTCAATCAGACGATCGTGACCTCTTTCGTCCAAATTACGGATGTTTGGACAATCAGCACGGTGAACAGTCACTCCCCGGCCTCTTGTCACAAAGCCCACGATTTCGTCAGGAGGAACCGGGTGGCAACACCTGGCAAGCTGCGTCAACAAAGAGTCAACACCTACCACTAGAACTTTGCCCGTCTTTTTACTACTCTTTTTGGTGACTTGAAGAGACTCTTCTTCATCTTTTGTCTCCTCAGCCGCCGGAGACAAAACGTTCTCAATTGCCTTCTGTCCTAACTCGTCTTTGCCAGCCGCCAAACAAAGATCATCAACGGAATCAAAACCAAGCTTTTTAGCAAGGTCTTCCAACTTAATAACCGTCTTACCGATACGAGCAAGATCCTTGTCAATCCTTTCTCGCCCTTCATTAATGGCTGCCTGAGTCTGTTGAGCATTAAACCACTGACGAACTTTGGTTTTTGACCTCGGAGAAGCTAAAAATCCCAGTTCGTCATTTAACCAGTCACGGCTAGGTGCTCCAACTTTGCCCGTGATAATTTCTACGGTTTGCCCGCTTTGTAGTTTGGTATTAAGCGGAACCATTTGGCCATCAACCTTGGCTCCTCGGCAACGATGACCGAGTTCAGTATGCAACTGGTATGCAAAATCCACCGGGGTGCTGCCGCTAACCAAATCAAGAACCTTCCCCTGCGGAGTCAACACATAGACATGTTCGTCTTTTAGTTGCTCAGGAGTAGGAGTCTTTTCAACATCAGACTTCCAAGCCAACATTTGGCGAAGCCATGCAACTCTGTCCTCCTCTCTTTCTCCTGCTTTTCGTTTTGAGCCCTCTTTATAGCGCCAATGGGCGGCGACACCTAATTCGGCAAAGTCATGCATCGCACGGGTTCTAATCTGGATTTCCAGTGGTTTTCCTTGTGTTCCGACTATGACCGTGTGCAATGACTGGTAACCATTGGGCTTAGGTTTGGCGATATAGTCGTCAAATTCTTTGGAAAGCACTTCAAAACTACCTTGGATGAGAGAGAGTGTCTCATAACACTTTTCCACCGTGTCAACGATGATACGCACAGCCCGAACGTCATAGAGTTGTTCAAACCGAAGGTTTTTCTTCTGCATCTTCTTCCAAATGGAATAGATGTGTTTAGGTCGACCGGAGACAGAGGCCATAATTCCGTGCGTGTTAAGGAGTCTCTGAATGCTTTTGACCGCCTCCTCAATGGAGGCAATTCTTTCTTCCCTACTCTCTTCAAGAGCTGTAGCGATCTTGTGATAAGTTTCAGGCTCGGTAAATCTCAAAGAGAGATCTTCCAACTCCCACTTCATCTGCCAAATACCAAGTCGGTTCGCCAAAGGAGAATAAAGGGCAAGAGTTTCTGCACCATACTCTGAAGCTCCGGGAGCCTTAGTGGCGGCAAAGTAACGCAACGTCTGAAGCCTGGAGGCTAGTCTGAGCAGCACGACTCGGAGATCTTGGCACAAGGCAAGAAGCAGCCTTCTGACTGCGTCTGGCTGTTGGGATATTTTTGCCTCTCCCTCTCTAGAACGGGCCTTCTCGGTAACATCATTGACAACTTTAAGATTAGTCACAAGTTCACAGACATGTTTGCCGAAATGCTGTGTCAGCCATTCCTTAGGATTTTTAAGCTGCCCCCAAACGTAGTACAAGTACGCCGCTGCCAAAAGATCCTCATCGTCGCGGATTCCTCTGAGGATATCCACGACCCCTTCGGCGTGCGCTAAAACCGACTCACCCGTGTGAAGTTTCAAGCCAGAGTACAGGGGCTCAATGAGTCGACGAATTTCAGACAAATTAATGGTTGATGACTCAGCCATAGCTTTACCAACCTTTTTATAAAACGAACAAAAAAGCAATCCTGATACAGAAACTGCCTTCTACTGCTTGTATTTTACCTAATACGGCATTTTTGTTAATAGTCTGATCACCTTTTGTGACAACTTTATGAGCTAGGGTTTTTAGTGACTGTCTCTTCCGCAAACCGTTAATGCCGAGGGCTAAAATGCCCGTTTTCGTTAAAGACTGAAGATTAATTGTTGGCGGTAGTGATGAATTTTGAGACGCTTTCTCTTTTTTTGACCGTTGTGTTCATCACCTGTGTCACTCCGGGAGCAGGCGTCCTGTACACGTTGCATAATGCGATTAATTACGGAACTGAGAACGCCTATTTAAGCCCCACGGGCAATGCCTTTGGCGTTCTCGTTATGTCACTCATCACAGCTGCCGGCCTAGGAGCGGTCATCCATTCGAGCCCTGTTTTGTTTTACGGACTTCAATTTTGCGGCTGCCTGCTACTGATTTATTTCGGCTACAAGAGTTGGATGGCGCCGGCAATTGCGTTAAACGCAGAGACAGCCGAGGCCCGTAAGAAAACAAGCAAAAAATCCAAGCTTAAAATCTTTACCAACGCCGCTTTGCTTCAGGTTTCCAATCCGATGTTGATTGTGTTTTTGCTTTCGCTTCTTCCTCAATTTATTGATCCGAGCAAAAACTACGTGCAACAGGTTTTGGTTCTTGTATTCATTTTTGTTTTTATCTGTTGGTTAGTTCACATTTTTTATAGTTATTCAGCAGCGCTAGCAGCCAGCCACTGGATGAATGAGAGATTTTCTTTTTGGCTAAACAAGATTAGTGCCGCCTTGTTCTGGTTAATCGGTCTATCAGTGATCGTGCACCTTTTTAAGACTTTCTAGGTAACAAAACCCTAATCTCTGATTTTGTTATGTAGTCTCATTTTGGGATGAAAAAAATTAATAATTAGGGTTTTTTCTAATTAGTTGTGGTAGTATGCAGGTGTGGCAAACGAAAGTTGTCACTTCTCCTTGGGATTTGAGGTTGATGGTGGTAAGACACAGAGATTGTTCCGAGGCTTCATTCTCAAGCTTCGCAATTTCGAACCACCGGATTTAGGTAGGCACTTGAAAATTCAAGTGCCTCTTTTTTTCTCCTGCTGCTGATCATTTGACAGATAAACCGTTGCGCGGGTTAACGCCACGAATTCAGGTATATCTCCTCACAATCGGCGGCAGTCAACTCCGTGGGATCATTAACAAAATTACTTTGCATTTTTGCTCTGACTTCGGAGGCCAATTTGGCTAGTTCCTCTTTCGTGATGCCGTAATCGGACATTTTTATGTTATCAACTGCACAGTCTCTAAGAAGTTTGGAGAAAACAACCAAAAAGTCTTCAGGAGCCTTGGCTTCTTTCATTCCCAACGTCTGAGCAAGCTTGATGAAACGATCAGGAGCAACACCTCTTGCGATCAATTTGGCGAAGTAAGCCCTACTGATCAGCACAAGACCTGCTCCGTGCGGGAGGTCGGGATGGTATGCTGAGAGCATATGTTCCATGGCATGTTCGCTAATCAAGCCTCCGGTAGCCATCACAAGACCGCCTAGGGTATTTGCAAAGGACATTGCTTCACGGGCCTGAAGGTCACTGCCGTTGTGAACACATTGAGGCAGAGATAAGCCGATTTTTTCGATTGCCGTTAATGCGAACATTTCTTTAAAAGGGTTGATATTTCGTGAGAGGTAGCCTTCAACACAATGAAAGAAGGTATCCAAGCCCTGTAAGGCGGTTTGAAATGGAGGAACCGATAAGGTTAATTGCGGATCAACGATGGAAATCTTTGGGAAAAGCGATGGATGCCTCACACCAATTTTTTCAGACCTTTCGGGATAGGTGATAACTCCGCTTGGATCGGCCTCGGAACCGGTGCCCGCTGTCGTAGAGATACATACGATCGGCAGTGGCTCCTTTTGCAGGGGAAGTCCCTTGCCGGTTCCCCTTTTTGCGTAATCCCACAAGTCGCCCGGATTGGTTGCCAACAAGGCAATCGCTTTGGCCGAATCCATTGGCGAGCCCCCGCCTAGGCCGATGACAAAATCACATTTCTCAGTCCTTGCCATCTGCGCTCCCTCGATGATGCAATCGCGCGTAGGATTCGGCGTCACACCAGCAAATACAACACTTTGAACGCCTTGCTCGGAAAGCTGCTTTTGAACTCGTCCGAGATATCCATGCCTTTTAGCGGAAAGACCTTGAGTGATCACGATAAGCGCCTTGCTGCCGGGCATTTTTATTTGATGAATTTCGTCTAACGAGCCGCTACCAAAATAGAAAGTGGTAGGAATGTGGATTTTGAACATAAGTGGCCTTTTGATGCGTGTAGAACTCTAATTGGTTAAATATAAACAAAAATAAAATTTTTACCCAACTATTTGACTGCTTATAGCTTTTATTTGGTATAAATTCAATCTGTTATTAGTATTTTCGCTTACCCCTAGGCGTAAAAATTTTTTCTATTTTATTCAATGATAAACCTAAAAATTTAGGGTAAAATAAAGTTTTTTTACTCCCTATCAAGAAGAATTAAAATGGATGAGCTTCCTAAGCAGACATTAAGAGAGCAGTCAAAGCAGGAATTGACGCTGCTATTGCGCAGTATCCTCCACGAAGGAGACACGCTGACAAAGGGGCATCTGGCCAACTTACTTTTTGAACTTTATGGCTTCCCGAAAAAGTTTTGTAGAGAAATCGTCGAAATGTTTTTTGAGGAAGGTCTTGAGGCTCTAGCTAGGGGTGACGAGTTAAAACTCTCTAACTTTGGGGTATTTTCCATTAAGTCCAAATCCGAAAGACCGGGACGCAATCCTAAATCAGGCGAACCAGCTGTCATCAAGGCTCGCAAGGTGGTTACTTTCCATCCGAGTGGACAACTTAGAGACGAGGTTGTTGAAGGATTAAAGGAAAAAGCGGCGGAAATGCAGAGAATGGCTGAAAACAGCTAATCTCAATTCACCTGAATTCTTTCCCCGCCTGAACCATTGGCGGGGTTTCTTTTTAGCGTAGCTCGGATCAACTACCCGCCAACGAGAAACCCTACGATTTAGCCGAGCTTGCCGTATTGTTCATCATCAACGGGCTCGAGCCATTCATTGGATGAATCCTCTCCCGGAATTTCCTGGGCTATGTGCTGAAACCAACTATCTTTTGCCGCACCGTGCCAATGCTTCACTCCAGGCGGAATGACGACCACATCGCCCGGCTTTAATTCCCGCGCCGGTTTACCCCACTCCTGATAGTAACCACGTCCCCAAACACAGATCAGAAGCTGACCGCCACCTCGGGAGGCATGGTGGATATGCCAGTTATTGCGGCAGCCCGGCTCAAAAGTCACGTTAAACGTGGGAATTGGTTTTAGCGCCAATGGAGCTAAATAGCTTTGGCCAATGAAGTACTTGGCATAAGCATCGTTTTTATTTCCGAGTGGAAAGGCGCTTAACTGAGGAGTATTTTGCATAGCACACCTTTATCGTTTAATGATTTGAGCATCGGAGGGTTCATCCAAGATAATATCGTTGTAATTATCTGCCACAACCTTACCGGAGAGCGGATTCTTAACAGACTCGATCGTTCCGATAACTTCTGCATCCACTTTAGAAGCCTCAAAGGCAAGATCACAGGAAATCATCTTGCAATTCCTTAGTGTTAGGTTATCGCAGAAACACAGCGGCTGAGTTCCTTCAATAACACAGTCCTCCAGAGTCAAACCCGTTGAGAACCAAGCGAGGTATTCGCCTTTGATGTAACTGCGGCGGACAGTAATGTTTTCGCTATGCCAAAAGGCATCCTTGGTATCCAAGAAGCTATTTTCTATGACAATATCCCGGCAATATTGGAACGAATATTTCCCTGTTTGCCTGACATTGGTTAGGCGCAAGTCCTGAGAATCCAAAAAGAGGTACTCGGCATTAACTTTGGTGTCTCGCAGGGTCACTCCACGGCACTTCCAACCGAACTCAGCACTGTCCACACGGGAATTCTCGATTAAGATATTTTGGCAATCACGCAGGGCTTTGATGCCATTGAGTTTGCTGTTTTGAATCCTCCCATCAAAGCAATACCACAACGCGGCCCGACAATCCTTATCGAGTTCGCAGCTATCCATTTCGAAGTTTTCGACATGCCAAATAGGGTAACGAAGAGAAAAACGACACTTAGCCAGACGAATATTCCTAGCGTGTTTCAGAGGCGACTCGCCGTCTTCGGGACCGGCAAAGACACAATCCAATAGTTCAGTATCCTGCAAACGATATAGGGCACGTTCTTTCTGATAGGTCTGTCCTTGAATAATTTTCTTCATCTCTAGGAACATAGAATAAAAGTCTTCTTGAAATTAATTTTAAAGCATGAGTAAAGCGTGTTTACCCTGAAGAGGCAGCAAGAGAAATTGATTCAACTAAAAATCAGAAACATCTAATTGAGTAGGAGAGAATCGCTCCTGCCCTCTCACATCACCATGCTTACCGGTCGGGTACATGGCGATTCCAACTCACTCCTTCA
>CANQMZ010000104.1 GCA_947625105.1 uncultured Parasutterella sp. | reverse complement strand
TCGAGTAGGGGAGTCGCCAAGTTGGTTAAGGCACCGGGTTTTGATCCCGGCATTCGCAGGTTCGAGTCCTGCCTCCCCTGCCAGGTTTTTAGCTGTAGTTTTCTTCTTTTCATAACCTACTGAATACTGAGCAAATACCATGGTTCAAATGGTTCCTGACAGCCTGATGGTTTTTTCAGGCAACGCTAATCCGAAATTGGCTCAATCCGTCGTTCAATATCTCAACATTCCCCTTGGAAGGGCCAGAGTCAGCCGTTTTTCTGACGGAGAAGTTCAAGTAGAACTCAATGAAAATGTCCGCGGACGTGATGTTTTTATTGTTCAACCTACCTGCTTACCTACTAATGATAATTTGATGGAATTAATTATCATGGTAGACGCGCTCCGCAGGGCTTCAGCCGCCCGCATCACCGCGGTTATTCCTTATTACGGTTATGCACGTCAAGACCGCCGTCCCCGCTCTACCCGAGTAGCAATTAGCGCCAAGGTGGTTGCTAATATGCTTCAGGCGGCTGGCATTGACAGGATGTTGACGATGGATCTTCACGCTGACCAAATCCAAGGTTTCTTTGACGTTCCAGTCGATAACATCTACGCTAGCCCAATTCTCTTGGGTGATCTGTGGAAACATAACTACAACGATCTTGTGGTCGTTTCCCCTGATGTTGGTGGTGTGGTCAGAGCCAGAGCCATCGCTAAAAGAATGGAATCCGATTTGGCAATCATCGACAAACGACGTCCTCGCGCCAATGTTTCTGAAGTAATGAACATCATAGGCGAAATTCAGAATAGGACCTGTGTCATAGTCGATGACATTGTTGACACCGCAGGAACCCTTTGTCATGCCGCTGATGCCCTGAAAGAGAGGGGAGCTAAAAGAGTTTTGGCTTACGCCACTCACCCTGTATTCTCCGGTGGTGCCGTGAAGAAAATTACAGATTCTGCTCTTGACGAAGTCGTTGTTACTGATACAATTCCGCTTTCTCAAGATGCCCTTGAGTGCCAGAAGATCAGACAACTTTCGTGTTCTGCCCTTTTAGGCGAGACGATTTCTCGCATAGCTTGCGAGTCCTCGGTAAGTAGTTTATTTGCTGAGTAGTAATCTTCTGCTAGCTGGTCGCGGCTAGCAGTATATTTTTGGAGTTTTTACAAATGAAATTCACTGCTGTCACACGTAAAGCGCAAGGTTCCGGTGCGAGCCGCCGCCTTCGCCGTGCGAACAAATTGCCTGGAATCGTTTATGGTGGAAAGGTTCCGGCTACACCAATCGAGTTGGATCACAACGAAATTTTCCACGACTTACGTAAGGAAAAATTCCATTCCTCCGTTCTCGAAATGGATTTGGATGGAAAGACTGAAACCGTTCTCTTGCGTTCGTTCCAGATGCATCCTTATAAACCCCAGGTTATGCACATCGATTTTCAGCGTGTTGCTGCCGATGAGCTTATCCGTATGAGAGTGCCTCTGCACTTCGAGGGAGAGGAGAAGTCTCCTGCTGTCGTAGTTGACAAAGCCAACGTAAACCATGCTATTACCGATCTCATGGTTCAGTGCTTGCCGGCGCAGTTGCCTGAGTTTATCGTCGTCGACCTTTCCGGTTTGACCATCGCGGAACCAGTTCACGTCTCTGATTTGGCTTTGCCTGAAGGCGTAACAGCTGTTCTCAAGCCAGAGGAAGATCCGACTGTAGCCTCCGCAGTTATCGTTTCTGAAGAAGTAGATCAGTCTCCTGAAGAGGTCGTACCCGCTGATCAGGTTCCTGCAACAGCGGAGAAATCTGAAAATCAGTCTTCCGATGAGGGAGAAAAGAAAGAAGATAAGAAGGAATAAAAGAGATAACTTCACATTATCTCGTTCGTTAAACGGTCCTTTGATTTAAGGACCGTTTTTATTAGTCTGTTAACAAACTTTCAATGTTTAACCGTCTTCTGATTAATATATTGCCTCAGTTGAAAGAAAATTAAGATGACGAGAGCAATTGGAAACTAGAGAAATTAGACAATGTCTGTAATTCGTTTGATCGTCGGTCTCGGTAATATCGGTGCTGATTATGTCGACACTCGACATAATGCGGGTTTTGCGTTTGTAGACCTAATTGCTAACCAGTATCGAGGAAGTTTTTCCTTTAATAAAAAACTCCTCGGTTCTTTGGCCAAAGTGTCCATTGACGGAGTTGAAGTGCTTTTACTTAAGCCTTCTACACTAATGAACCTTTCTGGTTTATCAGTATCCGCTACCATGAATTATTTCAAGATATCTGCCAAGGAACTGATGATTGTCCATGATGAGCTCGATTTGCTTCCTGGAATCATCAAATTAAAAGACGCCGGTGGCCTAGCAGGTCATAACGGATTAAAAAGTATTACCTCTCAGATTGGAACACAAGATTTCTTGCGGTTGAGGATCGGCATAGGGCATCCAAGACAAAAGAATTTAGCGCAGGATGTTGCTGATTATGTACTTTCCAAACCGTCTTCGGAAGACTTTAAATTGATTCAAGAATCAATGGGAAGGGCCCTCTCGTTGGTTCCAGAAATCATCGATGGAAATTTAGCATTTGCAGCATCCCAGCTCAATGAGAAAACCAAAGATATTAATTAGTGCTTGTCTCTGCAGAATTCCTTGCCGATACGACGGCAGGAATTCGGCGTTTGATAGCGACACCTGGCACTTGCTTGAAGATTCGTTCGAGCCGGTTGCGACTTGCCCTGAGTTAATTGGCGGCTTGCCATGTCCGAGAAAACCTTGCGAACTTGAAACTAAATCCAAATCTGTTAAAAGTTCCGATGGACAAGATCTGACCAAGAATTTTAAATTAGGCGCTCAATTAGCCTTAAATATCTGTAAAAATTACGGTATAGGGATCGCAGTACTTAAATCCAAAAGCCCTTCGTGTGGTAAAGGAAAAATTTACGATGGCTCCTTTTCGAGAAACCTCGTCGAAGGTAACGGTGTGACTTGTGATCTACTGATAAGCAATGGAATTAAAGTTATGGATGAGAACCAATTGAAAGTGTTCATTCATGGCAGAGAGGGAAATTAAATGGGATTGAAATGTGGAATTGTGGGTTTGCCAAATGTTGGTAAGTCGACCCTTTTTAATGCATTGACTAAAGCCGGAATTGCAGCCGAAAATTATCCTTTCTGCACGATAGATCCTAATGTTGGAATAGTAGAAGTGCCGGATGTTCGCTTGGCGAAATTGGCCGAAATCGTCCATCCTCAAAGAATAGTTCCTGCTACCGTTGAATTTGTTGATATAGCCGGACTAGTTTCGGGAGCCAGCAAGGGTGAGGGCTTGGGGAATCAGTTTTTAGCAAACATCAGAGAGTGTGACGCGATAGCTCATATTGTCCGCTGTTTTGTTGATGACAACGTCGTCCACGTCGCCGGACACGTCAATCCTTTAGAGGATATTGAAGTCATTAATACAGAACTTGCGCTTGCTGACCTTGCGACCGTAGAAAAACAGATCAACAAATACAATAAACAAGCCCACTCGGGCGGGGACAAGGAAGCTCTCAAGCTTGTTAATGCCCTTCAAAAAATACAACCCGCATTAAACAGTGGAAAAGCCGCGAGAACCGTCGCTCTTTCCGATGAAGAAAAGAAGACTATTCGTCCGCTCTTCCTCTTGACGATGAATCCCGTGATGTATGTTGCAAACTTGGAAGAGGGCGGTTTTAGAGACAACCCCTTACTGCAAGAAGTTGAAAATTTCGCCGCTCAAGAGAATGCTCCCGTCGTTCCTGTTTGCTGCAAGGTTGAATCAGAAATCTCAGACCTTCCCGATGAGGAAAAAGTTATTTTCCTAGAGGATATGGGAATGAAAGAACCCGGATTGAACCGCGTGATTCGTGCTGCATACGACTTGCTTGGATTGCAAACATTCTTTACGGCAGGTGAGAAAGAAGTCAAAGCTTGGACTATCAGGAAAGGCGATTTAGCTCCTAGAGCTGCGGGTGTCATACACACCGACTTTGAGCGGGGCTTTATTCGCGCCCAAACTATAAGCTACGATGATTACATCGCTTACAAGGGCGAAACTGGGGCAAAAGAAGCAGGAAAATTGCGAATTGAAGGAAAAGACTATGTCGTTCAAGACGGAGATGTAATGAACTTCCTCTTCAATGTCTGATTATGTCTTTAACCAGTACAAAAGAAAAACGAGCAATCGGCTCTCGTCTTAGAGAAGAACGGGAACGTTTGGGTTACAGTGAACAGCAGATTGCCCAACTACTCGGTATACCGATTGACCAGTACATCCGCTTTGAAGAGGGCGAGGCAGACCCCGGGATTTATAGAATGCCAAGACTCTTTGCCATTGGCTTTGATATCCAGTTCATCATCACCGATGAAAGGCACATTCCGGGACAGGAAGAAGACGTCCTTTTGAGGAAATTTAGAGACCTGTCACTCAGGGGGAAGGTCACGGTTTTCAACACGATTGATGCCTTGGAAAGACTAGCGCCGAACCTGAAAAGAAAACTCAGGAATGTAAAAAGAAATCATTAACTAGAGGCCTTTTCCCCATCACAGACTTCCTTCTTCAAAACAACTAAATGTCTCTTTCCCTCTAAAAAGGGGATCTTTAATTCATGGCAAGATTCAAGGCGGATTCCCGGTGGGATATCTTTAATTTCTTTCTCCGGGATTTTGCCTTTCATCGCCAGCCAGTAACCATCATCACAAACCAACGTCTCGGTCGCTTCAACAAAGTGTTTAAGCGAGGAAAAAGCTCTACAGGTAGCCACCTTAAACTTTTGATTAACTCTCAGATTTTCCACTCGGTCATTGAATATTTTTGTGTTTTTCAATTTAAGAGTGATTATGGCTTGCTGTAAAAACCTGGCTTTTTTCTCTACAGGATCCACCAAATTAAAGTTAACTTTAGGTAGAAGTATTGCACATGGGATTGCAGGTAATCCTCCCCCTGAACCGACATCCAAGACCTCTGATGATTTACCTAAATAATTCGATAGGTACGGCACTAAAGACAAAGAATCCAAAATGTGCTTAGTCAACACTTCGGAAGGAGCCGTTATCGCAGTGAGGTTGTAGATCTTATTCCACTTTATCAATAAATCGGCAAAAGACATCAACCCGGCTACTTGGTCTTCTGTTATCGCCAAACCAAGTACACCGATTGCATTTTGTAGAAAAATTCGATCTTTTTCTTGTGTCATTATTTTTCTTTATTAAGATTCTCAAACCTTTTCAGATAAACCAACAAAATAGAAATCGCAGCCGGGGTTACACCAGAAATATTCAACGCTTGCCCGACTGTTTGAGGCCTAATCTTTTTCAACTTTTGGCAGATCTCAAAAGAAAGTCCTTTAACCTCGTCATAGTCAAAACCAACGGGTATTGGTGTAGAAAGTCGCTCTAAATTCTTTTTAACTTCTTCTTGTTGCCTCTCAACATAGCCGGAATATTTAAATCGATTATCCAAAATATCCCCATATTCTCTAGATAGGTAGGGAGGTTGCAAAATTTGTTCATCTCTAGAGGTTTTCAGGGTAACTATCTTTGAGTAATTCATCTCTGGCCGCCGAAGCAAATCTGATAAACGAGCTTCTTTTGAAATGTCCTGACCTAACGTTTCGTCAATACTTACCTTACTAAGAACGCCGGGATTAATCCAAGTGTTTTTAAGCCTTTCCTCTTCCTTATCAATCAGCTCCATTTTCTTGTTAAAGGCTTCCCACCGGGCTTCTGAAACAACTCCTAGTTTATAGCCTTTCTCAGTCAATCTTTGGTCAGCGTTATCTTCTCTTAAGCTCAACCTAAATTCCGCTCTTGAGGTGAACATCCGATAAGGCTCGTTTACTCCTTTAGTAATCAAATCGTCAATCATCACTCCAAGGTAGGCTTGATCCCTTCTAAGAACAAACTCCTCTTTCCCTTGAACCCTCAAAGCGGCATTGATTCCCGCATAGAGTCCCTGTGCGCCGGCTTCCTCATAGCCGGTTGTACCATTGACTTGCCCGGCCAAAAATAAATTATTAAAGTTTTTACTCTCCAAAGTATCTTTAAGTTGAGTCGGATCATAAAAATCGTACTCAATGGCATATCCTGGTCTGATAAGGTGTGCCCTCTCTAATCCCACAATGGAATGAATAAAATTTAGTTGAACATCATAAGGAAGACTGGTTGAAATGCCATTGGGATAATATTCGTAGGTATCCAATCCTTCGGGTTCCAAAAAAACATGATGCGAGTCTTTACCACTAAAACGGTGGATCTTATCTTCTATGGACGGGCAGTATCGGGGACCGATTCCCTCAATCGCCCCGGAGAAAAGAGGGGACCGATCCAGGTTGTGGGCAATAATGTTGTGTGTTTCTTTATTAGTCGCAGTTATCCAGCAAGGAACCTGACGAGGGTGTTCTTCGGCACAACCCATGTAAGAGAAAACTGGAATCGGATCAGAATCTCCAAGCTGCTTAAGACATCTACTGAAATCTATTGTCCTACCATCTAGCCGGGCGGGAGTACCCGTTTTTAACCTGGCTTTGGGTAAGCCAAGATCCGACAAACAAATCCCCAGTTTTATTGAACTTGGTTCTCCACTGCGTCCTGCAGAATATGTCGTTTGTCCTATGAAAATTTTCCCGTTTAAAAATGTTCCTGCGCTAATAACAACCGCCTTTGCCGGAATTTGTATTCCTGACCTAAGCACGACTCCTTCTACGGTTTCTCCCCGAACGATAAGACCGTCTGCAGCTTCTTCTATCAGATCCAAATATTCGAATTGTTCAACTGCTTTTCGCATCTCATATTTGTAAAGCCTTCTGTCTATTTGAGCTCTAGTTGCCCTAACTGCAGAACCCTTGGATGCGTTCAAAATTCGAAACTGTATTCCTGCTCGGTCCGTTATATGAGCCATCAAGCCGTCAAGCGCATCTATTTCTTTTACCAAATGACTCTTACCTATTCCACCTATTGATGGATTGCAAGATTGTTGACCAAGGTTATCTAGACTGTGGGTAATGAGCAGTGTGCGGACTTTCATGCGCGCAGCCGCAGCTGCAGCTTCTATTCCTGCATTACCACCGCCAACTACAATAACTTCATAACTAGAAGGATACAAATAAACCATTTTTTAACTGTTTCACGTGAAACATTACTTCCCAATACAAAAGCCCGAAAAGATTCTATCGAGTAAATCTTCTGAAGTGGTCTTGCCAACTATCTCACTTAATTTGTCTGAGGCAATTTTTAATTCTTCAGCGAAGAGCTCTATAGAATTTTCAGAGCTTTTAATAAATTTTTCTGCTTTGCCCAGATGAGCAAGAACTTCTTTAAGACAGTTAATATGCCTTTCTCTGGCAAGAATAACAGAATCACTGTTTTCCCAGCCTGCGTATTTCAAAAGAATTTTCTTTAGGTCTTCTATTCCTTGCCCGGTCAAAGCTGATGTCTTAATCACGTCAGTTCCTTCAACTGGCCAACTATCATTTACTAAATCGGACTTATTTAAAACTGTAATAACGGGAGTCCCCTCTTGGACCATACCTGCGATCATCTCCATGGCGATATTTTCTTCAGATTGTCGATCCCCCCTTTCCCTTATATCTTTAATCTGCAAGA
>CANQMZ010000103.1 GCA_947625105.1 uncultured Parasutterella sp. | reverse complement strand
ATCGGTTTTCAACTGTTGTTCAACCTTTCCCTGTTCGGTAAGTACCTCAGCATTTTGTTTTTCCAGTTGTTCAATCAGGGAACTAACCACTTCAGGGCTTTTATCAGTAAGCGATTTCTCTTTTTTATCCTTAAGTTTTTTCTGTGTCTCCTCTATGGATAAATCCAAAGCATGGCGGTCCTTTTCGTAGGCGGCAACCTCATTTTGAAGTTCCTTGACATTTTCTGCGTTTAGTTTTGCTTGTTGCCATGCGGTTTCATTTACAAAGGCTGCTTCGGCAAGGGATTGAATCCACTTTTGTTCGTTTGCTTGTAGTGACAATTGAAGTTCGTTAAAACGCTTGGTTTCATCATTAATTGATGTTTCCAACTGGATGTATCTCTTTTCAATTCGCTCGAGTTCTTTGAGAGCCTGTTCACGTACAAACTGTGCACTATCGAGTCGTTTCTTGGCTTTTTCTTCTTCAACTTTTGGATCCTTGTCTCCAAATTTTTCTTTGCGCTCTGCCAAGAGGATATTGAGCGAGCTTTCTTCTTTTTTGAGATCCGAAGCCTTCTCTTCCCAGCCATGTTGGATCAGGTCAAAGGCCGAGGAAAGTCCCTTTATTCTTTGAGCTAACACTTTTTCATCGGTTTTTTCCTTTTCAAGAGCTTTGTTTTTCTCAACAAAATGCTGTGCATTGGATAGAGTGGATTTCAATGCTTTCCATAAACCTTCTTTATCGGTTTCCTCCTTTAAGAATTCAGAAAAGTCTCTTGTGGCTGTAAATTCCAAAGCGGTGACATCTTTCTCGGCTTGTTTCAATACCGCTTTAGCGCTTTCAAACCTACCCTCAAGGCGGTCTAAATCGCCTTTGAGTTTTGAGTTTTTGTCCTTTTCTGATTTTTCTTTGTCTTGAGCAGCTTTGAGGCGTTTATTAAGTTCGTTTAGTTCGGTCTCTAACGTCTTGACTTCATTGACCAGACGTTCAGTTTTTTCGGAATTATCTTTGAGTTTTTGGATTTTTGGTTTAAGTTGTTCAATAAGCCACTCGACAGAAATTTCCGTGGTTACATCAACTAGGGATCGATTTTCTTCACAGAAAACCCGAAGTTCTCTATCAAATTTTTCATTTGCTTTTTTCCACGATTTCTTTTCCCCGTCGATGGAGCCTGTGTCCCTTGCGATACTCACTCTGAGAGAATTAATTTCGTCTTGAAGCTCTTTAACCTCTTTATCAAGTTTTTTCTTCTTTGATTGAGATTCTTCCAGGCCCGCAGGAAGTTCTTTCGCAAAAGGATGAGTGGCAGAACCGCACAAAGGACACGGTTCACCCTCTTTGAGATTTGCTCTTTCGCCGACAAGATCACGGATTTTGATAAGAGCGTTAACACTCTCAAGATGTTGGTTGATGTTATC
The DNA here is from genome assembly GCA_947625105.1 of uncultured Parasutterella sp. Lineage (GTDB taxonomy): Bacteria > Pseudomonadota > Gammaproteobacteria > Burkholderiales > Burkholderiaceae_F > Parasutterella. The sequence goes on along the minus strand of CANQMZ010000103.1, from coordinate 6,284 downwards.
AAGTACTTCTTCTTTTGATTTAATGAGTTCTGCTTTTGAATTCAGGTCCTTCTCAAGGTCGTCCAACTCCGTTTTCTTTTTTTCGAGTTCTTCTTTTTCCGAAGAGAATTTTTTTGCTTTTTTCAAACAGTCTTCGCCCTTCTCAAATGCTTGCTTTGCTTCGGGGCCACTGGCATAAAACGAGCTCAGTTCTTTTCCGTCTAGTTTGGAATTTAAGTTTTCTTTTTTGGTGTCAATGTTGCCATTGATACTTTGAATTTCTTCTTCCAGCTTGCCAAGTTCTGTTTGTGCTCTTTCAAAAGATTTCCGCAATTTTCCGAGTTCTTGTTGGAATTGATCGCATTGTTTTTGTTGAGCACTGAGGCGCCGGGTTTTATCGATGTGATCCTCAAGAAGCTTTCCTAACTCGGCTCTCTTTGATTCGGATAATTCCCATTTCTTAAGCGCAGAAACTTCTTCCTGGAGTTTCTCAATCGAAGTTGCGAGCCTTTGTCGATCTTGCTTCGCGGCATTTAACTCTTTTTCTTTATTGCCTTTGTTTTGGGTGGCTTCGGAAAGACTTTTTTCCTTGACTTGCAATTCTTTTTTAGCTTTTTCAATATTTTTGTCCAGTCCTCCCACAGTAACAATGAGCTCTTTTAAAGAGTTGTAACTGCTCTGAGCCGTTTCAGCGTTTTGGTTAGCCGCCGATACTTCTTCCTTTTTAGCGGAAAGTTTTTGAGAGCAAGTTTTCAGCTCTTTTTGGTTTGCTTCACGTTCATTCTGAAGGTTTATAAGCCCGTTGCGGTTTTCTTCCAACTTGTTGAATTGTGGAGCGATTTTTTCAGCACGAGCGGCGTTTTCTATCTTGACTTTTTTTTCGTCATAGTCAGGCTTTTTGTCGGTAAGCGCAGCCAGTTTTTCTTTTTTATCAGTAAGATCGGAGACAAGCGTTTGGATTTCGTCTAGCCAATCTTGTTGTGCCTTAAATTCTTTAAGTTGCTTCGTGTTTTTATCGAGCGTTGTTGCTAAATCTTCTTTTGTTTTTTCTAATGCTCTTCTTTCTTCAGGGGAAAGCGTTTTAAGATCCCCAAGCCTTGTTTGTTGCTCTGTATACGCTTGTTTTTTGGCCTTGGTTTTTTCGAAGATTTTGCTTGAAATTTCCGAGTAAATCTCAGTGCCGGTGATTTTTTCCAATGTTTCGGCGCGAACTTTTTTATCGGCTTTTAAAAAGGCCGCAAAATCTCCTTGAGACAAGAGCACAGAACGTGTGAACTGATCAAAACCCATCCCGATGGCTGCAATGATTTGTTTTTGTTTTTCAGTTTTGTTCTTAGCCAGGAGGTCAAGAGAACCGCCATCAGGGTGATATCTATATAGGCGAACGTTTGGTAAGGCGATACTTTCCGGAGCATCAGGGTTCCTGCTCTTGTTCTTTTTTTGTTCCCAACAGGCCTTATAGCGACCGTTTTTCGTTTCAAATTCCAGTTCTGCAGAACATTCCGAGGCATCCCAGTTCATCACCTCATTATTTTTGAAATCCCCCTTCGTTGGATTCGAGACTCTGGGTGTGTGGTCATAGAGAGCAAGACAAATCGCATCCAAAATGGTGGTTTTTCCACTGCCGGTAGGCCCGGTGATGGCAAAGATACCTGCGGATTGAAATGCTTTGTCTTCAAAATCTATTTCCCATTTCCCGTACAAGGAATTAATGTTTGCAAATTTCAGGTTTAGGATTCGCATGATGTTTTACTTGTTGGTTTCTTGTAACGCTTCAACTTCTCGCACTACTTCCTGATAACAGTTCTTCAAAAGCCTGATATCTTCTTCTGTGAGATCCGTAACACTTTCCAGCCGCTTATCAAAAACATTAAACGGATTCATCTCTTCAATAAAATCTTCTTCGGCATTGGTACTCAAATAGGCTTGGGCCCTCGAAGCGTCTCGAATTCTAAGAATTTCTATCACTGAGTCTTTAATCTCTTCTTTGATGGCGTTGACTAGTCCCGGGCATAGTTTTTCGTCTTTATGGTAGATTTCAACGAGGGTAGGGTTCCCTGCTTCGCGGACGGACTTCAGAGCTTTGAGAATTTCCTCCAGAGTGCCTTCAATATATTCGAGATGATCAAAATCAGGAGCCTCAAGGGTTTTGACGATCGGCTTTTTGCCTTCAAATTCCACAATCTTGATACTCTTCTTTTGATGAGCCTCTGCCGTGGTGAAGGGCATCGGGGAGCCGCTATAGTTTCTCGTGGGTTCGTTACCGACATTTTGGGCGCGGTGCAGATGTCCCAGAGCCAGATAGTCAATTTCTTTTGGGAAAATAGAGGCGGGGACTTCCCCGAGGGAGCCGATATAAAGCTCTACTTCGCCGTGTTCGCTCTTGGATCCTTTAGCAAAGAGGTGTCCGGTGGCAATCAAAGGAATATCCCAGTCCCCGCGAAGTTCCAAAGCCTTTTTTACGGTATTTTGGTAATGGGCGCGTGTTGAACGAACAATGTCCTCGTCCATGGAATGAATGTCGTCGGATACTTCTATATCTTTTTCTCTCAGGTAAGGAATGGCGCAGATGACCGCTTCCGGTTTTCCGTTTTTATCCTTGAGAAGGAAACAATCGTCAGAGGAACTTGACTTTTCTCCAAGCACGATAAATCCGTCACTTAAAAGATATCCACGTGGGGCATTTAGAAAAGTAGGGGAGTCGTGGTTACCTCCGACAATGATGACGTGCCGACAGCAGCTGTCTCTCAATTTATGGAGAAAGCCGAAATAAAGCGTTTGGGCTTGATGAGGGGGATTCGCAGTGTCAAAAACGTCTCCCGCAATGACAACAGCATCAATATGTTCAGCTTTTACCGTGTTTACAAGCCAATCAAGCATTTTCGCTTGTGAGTTGGAACGGTCTTTTTCATAAAGACGCTTTCCAAGATGTAGGTCGGAGGTGTGTAGTAGTTTCATTTTTGGTAAGCCATGTAACTCGCAGTAGTTTAAACGCCAAAGCTTGCTCATTGATGGAAGGTGTTAGGCAAAAAGTAGTTAGTACCGCCAGACGTCGTTCACTTAGGGTGGAAGCTGTCACTCGGTCTCAAGAGCTTCCACAATGATCTGGACTTTTGAGAACCCGTTCCACTCATCGACAGAGACCTTATAGGCGAGCCTTGCTTGGGCAGGTAAACTCTGCGTTCTTCTAAACCAGATGGCATTGAGTTTTCTGCCATTAAGTTCAAGCAACAGTTTCAGGTGTCGGTCTTTGAGGATTTTCTGTTCTAGTACTTTGAAAGTATTGGCAAAAACAGGTTCCGGGAAAGCCGTCCCCCAAATCTGATCTCTGATTGCTCTTGCAAGGGTCAGGGTGAAGTCATTTTCCGTTAACTCGCCATCAGTTGTTAGATTCTTTTCAAAGGAACCGGGGATGGCCAAGTTTTTCACCGCCTCTTCAAACGACAATCTGAATTTCTCGAATTTTTCCTCTTCTATGGTGAGACCGGCCGCCATGGCGTGGCCTCCAAATTTCAAGATGAGTCCGGGGTTGCGTTCTGCAATAAATGCCAGAACATCTCTCAGATGCACTCCTTCTATCGAGCGGCCAGAGCCCCTGAGAAGCTTTACGCCATTTTCTCCAACAGATCTGGCAAAAGCGATTGAGGGTCGATAAGATTTTTCTCTAATGCGGCTTGCAACAAGACCTATAACACCTTCGTGCCAGTTATCGCCTTTAAGAGCGATAGATCTGCCTTCACCGAAGCTTACTTGCCCAAGAAGTTTCATTGCTTCAAGTTCAGTTTTTTGCTCAAGCAGTTTTCTCTCCGAGTTGAGGTATTCAAGCTCTTCGGCTTTTTGGTTGGCAAACTCGATATCCGAGCTGATCAGGCACTCAACGCCAGAAGCAATGGAGCTGATTCTTCCTGCGGCATTGATTCGGGGGGCAAGTAAGAAGCCAAAATCATTGATTGTGACTTGGAAGGCATTTTTTCCTGCTTTAGCAAGTAACGAGGTTAAACCAGTATGAATACGACCGGATCGGAATTTTTGTAGTCCCTTTGAAACGATGATCCGGTTGTTATGGTCCAAAGGAACTACATCGGCAACCGTTCCCAAAGCAACCAAGTCAAGCAAAGACGCAAGATTGGGTTGATTTTTAACCGAGAACACTCCTTTGGCCCGCAGTGCCGATCGAGTTGAAAGCAGCACATAGAACACTACGCCTACACCGGCTAAGAATTTGCTTCCGAAACTGTCCCCAGGTTGGTTGGGATCGACAATGCAGGTTGCCTCCGGCAGCTCATTACCCGGCAGGTGATGATCTGTAACAATGGTTGTGATGCCCAGGGAGTTAGCGTGTTTGATCGCTTCATTCGCGGAGATTCCGTTATCAACAGTGATTAGCAGGTCGCAGCCAGTTTCCTTGGCGCGATCAACAATGCCGTTTGATAGGCCGTAACCGTCTCTCTGCCGGTCAGGCACGATGTATTGGACGTCGCTTGCCCCAAGCAAACGAAGACCAAGGATGGCGACAGCTACAGCCGTTGCACCATCACAGTCATAGTCACCGACAATTGTGATTTTTTGTCCTCTAGAGATTGCTTCAGCGATAATTTCGCCAGCCTTATTGCAATTAAGTAGAGACGAAGGAGGGAGCAAGGCTTTCAATTCGTAGTCGAGTTCAGTGATGCTTTTGACGCCACGGGAAGCGAAAACCCTGGCAAGGGGTTCCGGTACTCCTTGGTTTTTAAGTGTTTTAACGATGAGGGAGTCGTAGCGGCGATTTACAAATTTGGTCATCTTTTACTTTAAATCCTCAGTTGCCTCTGAGCCAGTTAATCGCATTGGAGGGGTCGTTCTTGGGGTTACGAAAACGTGACAAAAGTGAGTTGCCGATACTTTTTTCCGTTTTAATCGTGCTGATACGTAGACCGTCTGTTGCCACAAAACACGTTTGAGTTGCAGGAAGCCCAACAGGACTTTGCTTTAGCGCATCTATTTTGTCGAGCACTTGTTTCCAGTAGGCAATCCAGTTTTCAGTGTTATCCTTGTGTTTTTGGAAATCATCAAAAACCACCAGTCGGTCTCCTTCTGGACAATCCGGCCAGCGTTTAGCTATTGGATTAATAAAATTTTTGGAAATTCCGCAATCTTCTGCCAGGCCGATTAAAAAAGGATCCTCCGTAAGAACACAACGCATTTGTGAGCACGGTGTTAAGGGTTTGTCAAAACCGCCTCCGCTAATCCAAAGTCCACTGATTTCTTGTTTTTGCTTTTCAGAGCGGCAGCGATTGAATTCACTACCAGTCAAGGCAAGAGAAATATCCTTCTGCAAAGAGAGCCATTCACTGGCATCGGGGCCTGTCGGAGGAACTAGTTGTTTTGATTTTTGTGCTGGCCAAGGGCAGACGATCAGATTCCAAGTTTTTTTTCTGCCCAAGAAGAATTTTCCGTTAAGAACCTGTAACTCAAAACCAAAAGGCCTGACGATGGGCATGAGTAAGTCTATGAGGAGACATTCCTCATCCATATCAAATTCACTTTCTACTTCATGATAAAAATTGTCTTTGAGTGTATAGGGATCTAGTGCCCAAATTTCCTTATCTATTTTGCTTCCTCCTAGTCCTCGCCAAAGAAAAGGGGCAAAAGGTGCCAGTGAAGTCCGAGATGACAATAGAATCCATTCGTATTGAATGGTGTTATATCCTGAAAGCAATGGATTATCGAAAATCTTTAGAGAGCTAGGACCTTTACAAGGTCCTAGGAGTTCTTCCAAAGCAGGAACAACAGCTTTCTGCCCGAAAGAAAGTTCTTCTTCTGGGGTCAATAGTGCGTTAGGAAATAAAAAAATATCTGTTGACATGAAGTGGCATTTTATCGGAATCAGTGAAAGAGCCAAGAATCTCCGATTGGGCCGATATCAGTGGTTCCACTCTCCACAGAATCACAGCAGTGGTCTAAGGTCGAGGTAGATCATCGTCATGGTTTCGCGAAAGTAAGAAAAAGTTTGTTACCCAAATTCAAAGAGGATTTTCGCTTTAAATTGAGTGACAAGTTATCAACCAATGCTTAATTGACCTTTGCCCATTGAACAAATTGCTTGGCTTTTTCCGAAAACACCATGGCAATTCTCACCATGCTTTGATAACGGATTTCTTCTCCGTACCGCTTGGTTTTGATCTGTTCAACCGCCTCCTCTAACAGCCTTTGTGCTTCCTTTTTTGATTTGACCTCATCTAAGCCGGCATCTTTGCTGTATTTGAGTTCAATTACACAATAATGCTGGTCATCCGTCCTGGCCACAATATCAGCCCGTCCATCAG
>CANQMZ010000102.1 GCA_947625105.1 uncultured Parasutterella sp. | reverse complement strand
GAGGGAGAAGCCAAGGGAAAAACTAGTGTCGCTAAGAAATTGCTGAAATTGGGAATCAACACCATGAAGCAGATCAGCGAGGTCACCGACTTATCGCAGAGCGAGTTGAAAGCTACGTTGTAGTTCTTAGCACTAATGGAACGCAACATCTGTATTGATTGGGCTAATGACAAGATAGTATGTTTCTTTGCTTTCTCAATTTTGGATACCCTTCCAACTAAGTCCAAATTTCGCCAAATACTTCCTTAACCTGTCGGAATCGTTGATCGATTTCTTTTCTCTTATTGTGTGGGCAAAAAGCTTACGACTTGCCTCGGCCATGTTTCTAGAGTATTGACATACTTCTAAGACCTTCTGAAGTTGACAACTTTCAAAAAGATCCAACTCACTGGCATTATCTCCTAACACTCTTTTGACTAAATTGATGTTATCCGTATCCTGTTTCCCGTCTTGTCTCCACTGTTTCTTTAACCTGTTCCATTCATTACAGACAGCATCCTCCGTAATCCGCCCGCCCTCGGAAAGCGTTGACATTCTGATCACAGCTCCAGATAAGTCTCTGAAATTGGACTTCCAAAGTGCTTCTTTTGAAACGGCAAGTGCTAAAAATTTTTCCTTAGCTTCCTTGTTAAAGCTCAGTAGATTGCCAGTACGTAACGAAGCTAAACTAAGTTCATAGTCGAGATTAGGCTCAATGTCTTCTTTCCTCTCTTTTAGGCATGGAATATCGAATGTCCACAGCTGAATCCTTGCCAAGAGGTCTTCTCTAAATTTACCTTCTTTGACCATTTGTGCTAAGTCTCTATTTGTGCCGCAAATCAACTGGAAATCACTTGTGGACTCCGTGTCTGAGCCTAAAGGAAAAAAACGCTTTTCCTCAAGCGCCCGCAAGAGCATAGCTTGCTCATCCAACCCCAATTCGCAGATTTCATCTAGAAAAAGCAACCCACCATCGGCTTTGGCAAGAAGCCCTTTTCGGTTATTGATCGCTCCCGTAAATGCTCCCTTGACGTGGCCAAAAAGGGCAGACATACAGGCGTCTCCCCTGAGGGTAGCGCAATTAAGCTCAACAAAGTGCCCACTAACCATTCTTTGCTGTTTTTTCCACTCGTAAATGAGTCGCGCCATCCTGGTTTTGCCGACACCTGTTTTACCGGTCAGGAGAATCGGAGCGTCTGACTTGACACTAACTATCGCAAGATCGCGAATCAATGAATTGAATTGCTTGTTCCGAGTCGCTATCCCGGACTTCAGAAAATGAATTCCTTCTTTCTGTTCCTGGTGAAATCGTTCGGCTATTTTGTCGTATTTAGATAGATCCAAATCAATGATCGTATAAGTGCCATTGGGATCTCTAAACTTCTTCATGTAAGTTTGGATTAACTTTCCCGGGATATGTCGAGATTCTGTAAGCAAAAAAAGACATATCTGGATGACGTGAGTTCCCGTAGTAATGTGGACTAGATACTCTTCATTATCGGTATCAAATTTATAGCTCTTCATGAAATCAAAGAGACCTCCGTAAACCGTTTGAAAATCCCAAGGATCTCCCAAGTTGATTTCATGACAATTAAATATGGTCTCAGGCGAGACCTGAAGAAAATCCTGTCGAACCAGCTTGGCTAGGCTTCCATAAGCTTTATCGAAAAACAATTCATAACGGTCAATTTGAAGATCTTGCTGTTGACCAAGAGAGATAGTCGGTCTCCACCTTCCCCAACGACCTTTTCCCGCCTGATCAAGCTGTGTTCCGAGAAATCCCAATACAACGGTCTTTTTACATTTCATATAAATTATTATAAAAAAATATCATTTAGTATAAATTTTAATATGACACAATTAAACGTTATCTCCTATAAATTAACTTTTCACTGAGAATTCAATGGGATTAAAAAATGGCACAACTTTTGCTTAAATAAGTGGCAAGAGGTAATAAATATGGAATATTTACAGGTTGATGGAAATTTGGGTCACGGCGGAGGACAAATTTTGAGGTCGGCCTTGGTTCTGTCCATTGCTTTAAATAGACCCTTTGAGATTACGGCTATTCGGCAGGACAGACCTAAGCCTGGACTTAGAAGGCAGCATTTATGCGGAGTTACCGCTTGTGCAAAATTATGTAACGCCAAAGTCGAAGGGGCTGAACTTGGCTCTAAGGAGTTGAAATTTGCGCCGAGCAAGGTAAAACCGGGTAAGTACGACATCGCCATCGGAACAGGAGGGAGCACAACCCTAGTTTTACAAAGTATGTTAATACCCCTCGCCTTGCAAAATGCTAAATCTCAGATATCGGTCATTGGGGGCACTTATTGTCCCTTTGCTCCAACGGCTGAATTCTTCGTCGACACTCTTGTCCCACGCTTGAACACTATTGGTTTTAACTTAAAACCAACATTTGTGAGAGGCGGTTTTTTCACGGCTGGTTCGGGTGAAATTCAAGTATCTTGTCTTCCTTCCAAAGGATTCAAATATGTTGACTGGACCAAAAAAACATCCCTCGGCAAATGCACCATCGAGATCGTCAGCAGCCAGTTTCCCGAAAGGACACTTCAAAGAATCGCCAAGTTCCTTACTAAGCAAATAGAGATGTCCCGTAACCCCATCTCCTACGAGATGAAAACGCAATGCAAACATGACATTGAAGACGAAGGAGCAGCCGTTATTGTTCGTATTGAGGGACAAAAATTCACAACGATTTTTAGTGAAATCGCCCGTTACGGACTTACCTCGGAAGCCTTAGCAAATAGCCTAGGTAAGCAGTTGAGAAATTATCTCGCTTCGGGTGCGCCAATTGAATCTCATTTGGCCGACCAAATCATCCTGCCCATGCTTTTAGCTGAAGGCGGAAAGTTTCTCACAACAAAACCGAGTGACCATTTGAATTCTTGTTGTCGTGTAGTGGAAATTTTTACCGGTCAAAAAATCGGGTTGGAAAAAGACGGCAAAAATTGGATTATCACTGTGCCAAAGGTGAACAAAAATGCTAACTAAAAAAGAATTAATTGAAACGGGATTACCTGGTGAACCCGAAATTGTTGAAAGTTTTATCCAAGGATGCATAGCCGCAGAACAAGCGAGGGTAAGAAAAGAAAAAGTACTCGGGTGGATTAAGCAAATAGTAAAGGGCACCAAACCAACGGAACTCATTACCGATGAGAATAGGACATATTTGGAACAGGCAGCCGAAAAACTAGAATCGCTTAGGTCAAGAAGAACTCCCTATGCGGAAAGGGCGATAAAAGCACCTTGGAAACAATGGGGAGACGAATCTCTCGGGGAAGGAACGATCCAACAGATGGAAGAAGCCGTCAGTTTGCCGATTTCCGTTGGCGGAGCTCTAATGCCTGACGCCCATAAAGGCTATGGTTTGCCGATTGGCGGAGTTTTAGCCACAAAGGGAGCGGTCATCCCCTATGCCGTTGGTGTCGATATCGCATGCCGGATGAGGATTTCCATTCTTGACTTCCCTTATGAGAGGTTCAAAAAAGACAAAAGAAAGTTCGGAGAAGCTTTGTTTGAAGAAACTCGCTTCGGAGTCGGCGTTGGTTTCTTGGCCGGGCAAAGAGACCACGATGTAATGAGGGATCCTCTTTGGATGAAACCTGGACTACTGAAAGATAACTACCGCAAAGCGCTCTCACAGCTTGGCACAAGCGGGCATGGCAATCATTTTGTCGAGTTTGGAAAACTTACAGTTAAAAACGACATCAACGAACCTAGCCTACAACTGAAGGCTGGCACCTATCTAGCATTGCTCTCACACTCCGGCAGCCGTGGATTCGGACTTAATGTGGCCAGTTATTACTCGAATTTAGCCCAATATCTACACCCAGACCTGCCGGATAACCTGAAACGTCTCGCCTGGCTCGAGTTAGACAGTAAAGAGGGTCAGGATTACTGGGATGCCATGGAACTTTGCGGAAGATATGCAGCGGCAAATCATGAATTAATCCATAAACATGTCCTCAAGTACCTTGGTATCAAACCTCTAGGATACGTTGAGAATCATCACAATTTTGCATGGAAAGAAATTTATGACGGAGAGGAGTTGATTATTCACCGAAAAGGGGCAACGCCTGCTTCGGTGGGGAAGCTTGGTATTATCCCCGGCTCCATGGCCTCCCCTGGATTTATCGTGAGAGGCAAAGGTAACCCGCTCTCCTATGACTCCTGTTCGCACGGAGCGGGGCGATTGATCAGTCGATCGGCTGCCTTTAACACGCTAACCCGTTCGGCAATGAAAAAAATCCTGGCAGAAAAGGACGTTACTTTGCTTGCCGGTCCTTTGGATGAGTCTCCTCAGGTTTACAAAGACATTGAAAAAGTCATCGCAAGTCAGACAGATTTGATTGATGTGTTGGCCCGATTCGATCCTAAGATGGTGCGAATGGCAGATGAAGGGACACCCCGACGGAGAAAGGATAAGACCAAGAAAGAAAAGGAAGTTTGCCTTTAGGATCAGAAAGTTTTGAAAGTTACATCTTGAATTAGTTAGACTTAGACATTGCTCAATAAAGGCTAACGCAAGATGCAACCCGATGCCGTCTATCCCTTAGACAAACCCCTGAGTGCTTCTCTGATAGAACAGAGAATAGTTGCGTTTAATCCTATACTTCATGCCATCCGCCACTACCGGAACCCTCTCCCAAAGAAAGAGTTTCATGTCCTTGTCAAAAACAATATCGGGTTAGAGGGGTTTAAAACCTCCGCCGGTTCCAAACTTCTCGAGGATCTCCATTTGGAGGATGCATTTTGCGTCAAGCAGTTGAAGACTCACGAAGTGGACATCTTTGGAACAACCAATATGACGGAAATGGCCGGTTTTGTCACCAGCACTCGATCCGAGTCTGGATATTCTGAGATTGGTGGTTTTCCACAAAACCCCTATGGGGCTTGCTTCGCACCCCGTGGCTCAAGCGCGGGCTCAGCGGTTGCAGTGGCAGCCGGATTTTGTGATGCCGCGCTAGGAACCGAGACCAGAGGAAGTGTCAGTCTCCCCGGATTAGCAAACGGAGTTTATGCATTTAAACCGTCTCGGGGAAGTATTTCAAGGTCCGGAATTATTCCGCTTTCTTTTTCTTTGGATGCTCCAGGCATATTTGCGAGAACTATTGAAACCATAAGAGCTCTTTGGAAATTCATGGCCGCAGAAGACCCCAATGATGAAATCTGCAAGTCGTTTTACGCCAAGCAACACAGTAATCCTGGCAGACAAGGGCGAAAGACTCTAGGTTTAGTGCACAGTAAGGATCTTGACCCTGCCGAAAAAAAGCAATTGGCACGAGCCAAAGAAAAGCTTCTTCATAAAGGAGTCGAAATCGTTTTGATTGAAGATCCGAGTCCGACTTTTGATTACAAGGAAATCTCATCGCTAGAGTTTATTAGCGGCATGAACCGGTTTTTATCACTACATAAAGATCAACTTGAAGTCAGTGACTACCAAGGTTTTATTAGCTATTACAGGAAGCATCCCGATACTCATCCTTATGGGATGGATAGGTTAGAAGATGCGTTGAAGTTTCCCAGGAAACCCACAAATGCTCTCAAAGAGCTTGTTCAAACAAACATTGACAAAGCACAAGCCACAGTAAGAGAGCTCATGGAAGAGTTCGATCTCGACGCCCTCGGAAGCACCCATTTCATTGACTGGTGGTCGATCGGCGGAGGGCCATCAATCACCTTGCCTTTAGAGTTTGCAACCAGAGAGCCTCCCCTTTCCATAATGATTGGTTCCTCATTCGGAATGGACGAGAGGCTATTGGATTTTTCCGAAGCGCTTTCCTCCCCACGAAAAAAATAACTACTGCCGGTTTCAACAAAACTCTTTTGCCAAGATGGCAAAACAGTTTATCGGATGGACTTACCACGGACGGTATAATTCCTAAGGCTTAGGAGCGCAGAGGTTCTTTCTTGGCGCATAAAAATAAGAGGAAGTAAATGGACTGGCTCGTTTCCCTTTGGACAGACGCAGATTCGATTTCTCACATCATACTTGTCTACGCACTCGTCATTACTGCAGGCATGCTACTTGGACAAATAAAAATCTTTGGAATCTCCTTGGGGGTAACTTTTGTTTTGTTTGCCGGGTTGCTGCTAGGTTATCTCGGTCTTAAAGTTAACACTACCGTTTTATATTTTCTGAGAGACTTTGGCCTTATCCTGTTCGTGTTCTTTATCGGTTTACAGGTCGGACCTTCTTTTTTCTCTTCTTTTAAAAGTGGAGGAGTCAGATTAAATCTGCTCACGCTTTTAGGCGTGATTTTGAGTCTTGTGGTAACTGTCGCCCTGTTTTTTATGTTTTCAAGCACAGTGTCTCTGCCTCAGATGCTCGGAGTCTATTTTGGCGCGGTGACAAATACTCCAGGTTTGGGAGCCACACAAGAAGCCTTAAACATGCTTGAATACAACGGAGAAGACATCGCAGTAGCCTATGCCTGTGCCTATCCTCTTGGCGTTGTTTCCATTATCGGAACAGCCATATTGATTAGAGTTATTTTCAACATAGATCTTGCCGAGGAAGACAGACAGTGGGAGGAAAGCGCAAAGGCCAACAGTGAGGCCCCTATTTTCTTTCATGTCAAAGTAACCAATCCTGCGCTTGAAGGGAAAACCATCGGGCAAATCCGAACATTTATCGGTCGTCCGTTCATTTGCTCTCGTCTACTGCACAAAGCAGAAGTGATTAGCCCCCACGCAGAGAACATTGTCCACAAGGGCGATATCCTGAGAATTGTGACGGCCAAGGAAAGCAAAGAGGCCATCATCGCTTTCTGTGGAAAGGAAGAAGAGGATGCCAACCTTGAGCTTGAAAGTTCACCGATCAGCACTCAAACCATTCGAGTAACCCGTAAAGACGTCAATGGAATTACTGTTCACGATTTGCATTTCAGCCATTATGACGGGGTCAATATCACCCGAGTGTTTAGAGCCGGAATGACGCTTTTCCCCTACCCCAACCTTCATCTTCAATTGGGTGACCAAGTCTACTGCGTAGGTCCGGAGAGATCTATCAAGCGGCTAGCAAGCAGGCTCGGCAATCAAGAAAAGAAACTTGATCAACCGAACCTGATTTCAATCTTTTTGGGAATGGCGGTCGGCATCATTTTTGGGTGTCTTCCGTTTGCAATACCCGGGTTACCTGTGCCTCTTAAACTTGGCTTGGCGGGCGGCCCTTTGATTATCGCTATTTTATTGGGTTACTGGGGACCGAATTTCCGACTGGTAACATATACGACCTCTTCGGCAAATCTCATGATGAGAGAGTTGGGGATCGCGCTGTTTTTAGCCAGTGTCGGTCTTGCCGCCGGAGAACCCTTTGTCAGGGCACTAGTTGATGGCAATGGACTTCTTTATGCCGCTTTAGGCCTTGTGATTACCATCCTGCCGCTACTTGCCGTTGGATGCCTAGCTCGCAAGCTCTACAACATGAATTACCACTCCATTGTGGGGTTGCTTGCCGGGGCAACGACCGATCCACCCACGTTAGCCTATGCGAATACCCTTTCTGAAAAGAGCTCTTCAGCGGTTGCCTACTCGACGGTATATCCGTTAGCCATGTTTTTAAGGATACTTTCGGGACAATTTATCCTGATACTTTTCTGGCAATTTGTCGCCCCGTAGGATTAATCAACTTTTGTCCATTGAACGAACTGCTTGGCTTTTTCCGAAAACACCATGGCAATTCTCACCATGCTTTGATAACGGATTTCTTCTCCGTACCG
>CANQMZ010000101.1 GCA_947625105.1 uncultured Parasutterella sp. | reverse complement strand
AAAAGGGTTGGGATATGACGGACATTAAACTTGTCGTTTAACGCACTTTCCGTATCAAAGTTGCAAGAAGCAAACTGCAACCTGTCATGGTACCTATGAGCGTATTCCCTAAAGAGAGGTTCGATACGGCGACAATCGGGACACCAACTAGCCCCAATGTCCAAAAGGATTGGCTTATCGCTTTTTTCAACGATATCAGCATAGTTTTTAGTTGTCACAGTCAAAATGTCAATTTCAGTTTGCATTTTTCACTCCTTTGTCTACATTATGCGCAAAAGAAATTCAATTAGAAAGCCGTTTGAGAAATTAATCAGTATGCTTCCGACGATAGCTAAAACCAAAAAGCCTTGAGTTGCAGGACCATATTTTTCACACAATGATTGCATGTTGCTTAACCCGTTAGCTGTTACGCCCATTGAAAAGCTCATACCTCCGACGGCAAGAAGCATACCGTCAAAGTTTTTACCGAGGAATCTGAAATAGACATACCTTGCAAACGCAAGATTTAAAAGTATTTCAGACACAAAGATGAAAAAGGCGTGTGGCGTCAGTCCGAGTAGCAAATCTAGACGCAAGGAGCAAACCGACATGGCGATAAATAAAGTCAGCACCAATTTAGTCAGTGTCCGAAGCGCAAGTCCGTCAACAGAAAAAAGTTTTGTTTTATCCGCTAAGTTTCTGAAAACCACCGCAAATACCATGCAGCTCACGAAATCGGGGAGTAAAACGTTTTGCAGAAGATGATGATTAACCCATTCGCCCGCGGCCATAGCCACAAATACCAATCCAACGGTCTTCATACACTCCACGGCATGCCTCTGGTAGAAGGGTCTAGGGTCTCTTTGGATAGATCGAATTAGTCTGTCGTTATCAAATTCAAGTCTGTTTTGGTTAACGAGGTTATAGCGTTTGATTATCCATTCTCCAAGAGGCGCTCCAATTATCAAGGAACAGATCACACCTAAGGTCACGGCAGCCATTGCCATGGCATCCGCGTTTTCAATTCCGTCCATATGGGCAATAACGGGAGCAAAGCTGGAAACGGTATCGTAGCCACCAATCATCGATACCGTGCCGAGTAGGAGACCAAAGTGTGGATGTTCTCCGAGAATGGCCGAACCAGCTAATCCGACAAAGGCTTGAAGCACCCCTAGAATGATAGCCAGTGACCAAAAAACAATGGAGGTTCTCAATCCTCTAAGGATGAGGGTCCATGTCCCAAAAAGCGCTATGAGGCTTAAAAAGGCTTTCAAAGTCACGGCATTCAGTTCAGGATCGAAATTAATCACCATACTATCAGTCAGTCTGAGAACTAGAACCAAGAGAGCCACAGGAAAGCCACCAAGGAATGGGACAGGAATGCTTAAAGCCTGAAGTAACTTCGAATGTGACCTAAGAATTCTTCCGAAAAAGAAACTGATGACGGCAATACCAATTACAAAAAACGGGTCCAGGTCTACAACAAGAAGGCCATTAATCACCTCATATTTCATGGTTATACCTGTTTAGTAGCTAACACTGTTCCCGTATTGACGACAAAAAAATGTTAAATCAGTCTTTTGAGTTAGTATATAACCCGACGTACGGAATTTATGGAAAATCATGAGCATTGATCTAAAGCCAGTAACCCTTGAGACCTTGCCTATTCTGAAAGAACAGGTTAGAACCATCCAAAACGGCGATTGCAATCTTTCCATTGCCTCATTAATTGGCAGGTCTGAAGAGTACAAAATCCGGTGGGGTTTGGTAGACGGAGAACTCGTAATCAACTGGCAGCCCTATGAAGATGTGCCCCCTGCTTATGTTCTTCCGATGAACAGCCCGAACCTTCTGCACATCATGCAAATGTTGGAAAGCGAATGCGTCAATTGTCGAGAGCCATTAATTCTGTTCGGAAGATTTACCTTAATGACTGAGAAAGTAAGCAATCTCATGCCTTATCGTAACTTCATCACAGTCTCGGCCAATTCCTGGTGGGACTACGTCTACGATAAGGAAAATTTCGTCACGCTCGAGGGGCGCAAGCTTCACGGCAAAAGAAACTTCAACAAGCGGTTCTACCAGGCTTTTCCTGACTCGGAATTTGTGCCCATCACCACAGAAAACATTCCAACCTGTAAGGACTTTCTCAACCAATGGTACGAGAATTACGGTGAGATGACTGATTCGCTCAGAGCTGAGAAACAGGCGATTGAGTTGGCTTTTGAGCATTTTGAAGACTTTGAGCTCATTGGCGGCATTCTCAAGCAACAGGACAGAATTTTTGGCTTCACCTATGGGTCTGCGGTTGATGAGCACATTTTTTCAGTACATATTGAAAAAGCCGATCGGACAGCTACCGGTGCTTACCCTGCTCTAGCTAGCGCCTTAGCGAAAATGCTTCCTGAACGGTTTACTTTGATTAACCGTGAAGAAGATTTGGGCATAGCCGGTCTCCGAAAAGCAAAAGAAGATTGGCATCCAAGTATGATGATCAGAAAAACTCTAATGAGACTTCAGAAGGATACTTCCTCTTCTTAAGAGTAGGCAGCCAAAAGTTCTTCCATGGCTTTGTAGTCCTTCTCAAACATTAATCGAAAGGGAACTTGGACTAGTGCCGAGGCATCTTTGGGTTTGTATTTTGCGCAATGATAAGTTGTTAATACCTCGTAAAGACTTCCCGCATATGTTGGAATTGTTTTTTCTTCAAGCTTGAAAGCAGTGCGATCCAAGAGCGAAAACAAGGGAAGAAGTAGAGGCTCTGAGGCTTCGGGCTGAAACTTCAAATATTGCAAAACCAAGTCCTGAGTTTCAATGATTTTCTCGAGACCCAAGTGCTTAATAGGCATATGCCAGCCCTCCTCGTCCGCAGGCCATTCACTGATCACATCGAAACCTTGGACCAAGTATTCCAACAACGGTTGAACAATGCTCACAAAATCATTGTGTCCAGAAAGCTCATAACCTCGAGACCAAACAACCTCGGTGGAGAAATCCACTTTATTGAGTATGCGAAGCAAATAAAAGCGGTTACCTTTCTTATAGATTTCAAAACTGTCTTGAATCATCTTTGATTGACTTTGGCTTGAGCGGGTCCATCTTAAACGATCTTCCCATAGGAAAATCCCCTAATGCCTAAAGGTCTTAACTTGAAAACCCAAGTTGGCAAATTGCAAGCATTATTATGGCGCATCGTTTTTTTGAAGTTTTGCGATTCGGGTTATTGATATGCCTTTGCCAATGTTAAACAGCGGTTTTACCGTCCCGTGCCTTACCATCGGTTTATTGCTTTGTTCAAATGTTTTTATGACTTTTGCTTGGTATGGACATTTGAAATACCCGTCTTTAGCCATGTGGCAGGCAATTATTATCAGTTGGGGTATTGCCTTTTTCGAGTACTGCTTGCAAGTGCCGGCCAATCGTTTGGGGTATGGCTATTTCAATGCCGCTGAGTTAAAGACTATCCAAGAGATGCTCTCTCTTTCCGTCTTCATGGTGTTTTCTGTCTGGTACCTCGGTGAAGGTATGAAATGGAACTACGCTGTGGGCTTTGGATTGATTGTTCTCGCAGCCTTTGTGATATTCCACGAGTGGTAAATTTCTTAACCACCTCTCACATCTAGAAAGTCCTCGTCAACTTGAAGTTGAGAGGACTTTTAGCTTTAAGAGCAAAGGTTAATTCTAGGGTTTGCAAGCGCTTTGGACACCGTTGTCACAAGCTTTTTTAAGAAATTCTTCCGCTTTGGTCAAGTCTTGGGTAACACCTTTCCCATCACGATAAAGGCTAGCCAAACCTAAACAAGCCTGACCATAAGTGCCCTCCTCACAACCTCTCCGGTAATACTTGGCGGCTAACTTATAGGATTGTTTGACTCCCGAGCCTTTTTCATAAATGGCTGCGAGCACCTCACATTTCTGGGTCTCGGCTGATTCACAAGCTAGCGTTAAATATTTGACCCGTTGGGGTACGGACTTCTGAACTCCAATACCTTTTCCATAGAGTTCCGCTAGCTTAGAGCAGCCAAAGCCATCCTTGAGGTCACAGGCTTTCTTGTAGAAATCAGCTGCCTGTTTGGCTTTTTTGTCTGAATTATCTTTTACCATGCCGAGGTACGAATTGCCGGTGAGTTCACAACCAAAAGCATTTCTCATTGAGCAGGACTTTTTATAAAGCTCGAGGGACTTGTCAAACGATTTTGCTACACCCGAACCCGACTCGTAGAGGACCCCAAGTTGAGCACAACCCTGACCGTTATTAAGATTGCAGGCTTTTTCGTAATACTTGGCCGCTTCTGCTAACGAAATGTGTTCCCTATCGTATTGATAGGTCATGGCTGCAGATAAACAAGACTCCGAATCGCCAGAAGCGCATTTGCTTTTAACCGCATCAAATTCTGTTGCGTTTTGCGCTGCTCCAGCCTCGGCAAAGGACAAAAGAGTAATAAACAATAAAGATCTAATTTTCATTTTTATAGGCCTTCAAACAGCAGTCGACAACAGCAAAAAAACAATTAGACCGTGAACTCAAGCAAAAGAGTTGTCACACCAAACGTGCCCGAGCCGCAACCTAGAAAGAATGTCGCATACCCAGATAAACTTGGAATCCGTTATATCTAACGGACGTCTCATTTTTAAGTGCTTTACCCGAGTCAGCATAACCCGCATACGCCTTCAGAGCTGTCCTTTTACTTAGCGGATAAACATAGGCGGCACCTATATTCCATGAGCTTTGGTCGCTATCCAAGTATCGGATTATCGCTGTTTCAGGATCACGAACAGATGGAACTGCATAAGGTATACCATCTTTGCCAAACAAATAGCGGATACCAAAAATAGCGGTTCCTCCTGCCACCTGGGTCTTGGCTGACAGGCCAAACTGGTGCCACTTCATTCCTCCGGATTGGTGTATCCAGCGATAAAAAAACATAGGTGTGATACTGCCCATGTCATATTCCAATCCATAATACAGGGTCATATCTTTTCCCTGCTTAGGGTAAAACAAACTCTTATAGCCCTCGGAAATAAACAGGTCGTACTCAGCAGGGGAAGCAAACATGGTTGCCAATTCTTCCCCAGAGAATGTTCGGCCAGTTGAATCCTTGTGGTCAACAAGTTCAAAAATCAAACTAGATTTAATATTGTGAGCATCGTAAAGAACACCGATGCCGTAGTAATGCGAGTTTTCACTCCACTTTTGAGTATCTGAGTTTGTGCCATTTGAATACATCAGATGAGCGCTAAAGCCGTTAACGGTTGGTGTTGAATAAGCAACCACATTGTTTAATCTACCCCACATGCCACTGGCGGTAATACCCCAATCTGGTCCAAAGGCCCAACCCGTCAGAATGCTGTTAGATTGGACCCCACTAGATAAAGCTCCAGTTCGACCGAAGCCCAACTTGCCGAATCCTCCGCCAATATATAAGAACGCCTCGCGGTTGAAGCCACTGTAGTCTCCACCAGGAATTCCGCTACCGTCATCAAGCCACGCCTTACCGTTGTTAGCCGAAAAACCTTGTTCTAAGATAAATCCAGTGCTATAGCCGGAACCTAAATCTTCAATGCCCTTAATTCCCCAATGACTTTCCTGGCTGAAGCCTGAAACAAGTTGAACGGTGGTATCAGAATGTTTGGCCTTTTGAACCAGCACGCCCTCCTCGATCGTACCGTAGAGGGAAACACTAGAAGCAGCGGCACAAACTGGAGACAACGCAGCCAAAACAAAAAAGGTCAAAAAAGATTTTTTCATTTATTCCTGTCCTTAAATAGTCGTAACGAATTGTTTTGTGGCACTAATTTTAATCTTCAAAAAAGCAATTGAGAATTTTTTTGAAATTTTGAGTTGAAATAAATTTTATTTTGATGCATCATTATGCATTCTCAATTTTGGGGGGATAGCTCAGTTGGGAGAGCGCTGCGTTCGCAATGCAGAGGTCGAGGGTTCGATCCCCTTTCTCTCCACCAGAATTAGAGTTTTCAGTACCTACTAAAACTGACAAACAATAGTTAAAAGTCGTCTAACAAACGGAATTTAAGGGACTTTTCTTTTGGTTTATCGACTAACCTCTATAAAATTCGACTAACATCCGGTGAGATCTACGGGTGGCAGATTTTTGCCACCTGGGAAGCAAGCGTGGAGTTAACCCAAAAACAATATGAAAAGCGGGTCTCTCCTCGATGGATGGAGATTTGTGACAACTCCCCGCCCTTGCGGACGAGGGTTCTCCAGTGGCATTGGCTGTGACAAATTGACACGAAAGCCAAATCCGACTGCTACGACCTGAGAGCTTATTTTACAAGCTATGAGTGTATCCCCTCCCTCAATTGGTTGTGGTCTTGTTCGTCTTGGCTCATTAGAAATGCAGAGGTGGTCTTGTCCTAAGCTCTGTAAATTTCATGAAAAAATTCCGCCACGTAAATGTAGCAATAAATAGAGCGCCGACATGGTTGGTTTGATATGTTTTAAGAGCGAGATGCGTACGGCTAGTTCGCGAATTAACGATACGATAAAGCCGCCGTCAGCGGAAATTTCTTCGAGAAGAGTGCGGTCTGAGGCTTGGTTGGAATTCTTTCTTACTTTAGCTAGGGGACGATAAGCTAAGGTTTGCTGTCAATCTTACTTTTCTGCTTTTGGACAATCAGGTAGTCGGTCAAAGCCTCACGGGCCTCTAAACTTTGAGCTTTCTGAATTTGCTCGGCACTCATTTTGCTCTGAAGTGTGTCAAAAGCGTTTTTTAGCTTCTCATCGTCCGGGTGATCAAGACAACACTGATTCAACACCGAATATGCCGTTACAAAATCTGACCCGACCCAATTCGGGGTCGACAGTTTGACCGCATATTCACAAACTTTAGATGTATCACCACGATTGATGGCTGCCAGAGCCAAAGCGCCTCCTAAATCAAAGTTTCTTCTGACTGCTTTTCCTGTCCAGTACTTGTCGGCCATATCGTTAAGCTCTTGTGGAGAAGCCATCTGTGTGTAGAGTTCAAGCCATTTCTTTGCCTGCACCTTATCCTGTATGTCGTGGGGACCGGAAATCAAAAGAGTTACCAATGACAAAACATCGTCTCTGTTGCCTAATGTAGCGGATTTTTTCAGCCACTCAGCTGCTTTTTTAGGATCCTTGGCAACCCCTTCGGCTCCATCCCGATAGATACGACCTACTTGCAATTGAGCGGGAGTCAATCCCTTTTCCGCAGCCATCTCAAACCACACAAGGGCTTCTTTCGGGTTTTGCTTGTTCCAATAACACTCCCCGAGATAGTACATGGCGTTAACTCCGCCTTTGTTTGCAGCAATCCTCGCCCAGTGCATGGCCTTGTCTATGTCTTTATTTAGCCTAAGTCCATGACCATAGGAGTAACTAACGGTGTAGATTTCCTGTGGGCTAGCAGTTTGTTCTATTTTTTCGATAAATTTTTTAGCTTTTTTCTGAGACTCTGGGTTGTCCTTGTCGGCCTGAAGCTCTTCGCTAGCCATGATCATTGCCAAGATATGCCCATTTTCCGCAGCCTTATGAATCCATTCGGAAGAAAGTTTTTCGTTTTTTTCAACGCCGATCCCGTCCTTGTAGAGGAAACCTAGTGCGGCTTGCGCAGGAACATAACCCTTCTCCGCTGCTTCTTTTGTCAGATTGAAAGCCTTTTGCACATCTTGGCCCACTCCCGTCCCTTTCCTGTACATGGTCGATAATCGCATCATCGCTTTTGGACTACCAAGCTCAACGGCTTGAGTGTAGAGTTGAGCTGCTCTGGATAGGTCTACTGGGACACCA
>CANQMZ010000100.1 GCA_947625105.1 uncultured Parasutterella sp. | reverse complement strand
AGGGGCAAAGATTGGCGTCTAGAACTAGATATAGGCTCAGGTCGAAATTTTTCATTTTTACTGCCAGTGGTTAGGTTTAAGAATGTAAAGACTATCCAAGTAGTTGTCATGGAAACTTCCGGGGCCTGTTGATCTGGCAGCAGCCAACTCGGAAGCTTTTTTTACATAGGCGCAACAGGCGGCGCAAGAAGTGACGGCCTCTGTATTGTTGGCGATGAATCCGCTCATGAGGGAAGAGAGCGAGCAGCCCGTGCCAACAACCTTTGTGATCATGACATTGCCACCCTGGGCTCGCAAAATCTTGCTTCCATCGGTAACGAAGTCCGTCTCTCCGGTTACGGCGACCACTGTTGAATATTTTTGGGCTAGTTGGACGGCTGCCTCCAGAGCACTTTCGGAACTATCCGTGCTGTCGACACCTTTTCCGCCTTTTCCAATGCCGGCTAAGAATCTAATTTCAGAAGCGTTTCCTCGCACCGCAGAAGGTGACAAATCTAACAGATCGAAAATAATTTTGTCTCTCCATTTCATGCCTCCTGCGGCAACCGGATCAAGGACCCAAGGTTTGTGAAATTCGACTGCTGCCTTTGCTGCCATTTTCATGATTTCAACACGTTCCGTAGTTGGAGTTCCAACGTTAATTGACAGGGCGGAGGCGGCTCGCACGAAGTCAACAACTTCCCCGTCTCCTACAACCATGGCAGGAGAGGCTCCGGCAGCCAATAAAACATTAGCCGTGATTTCCTGCACAACTTCGTTGGTAATGCAATGGATTAGCGGATTATTCTTGCGGAAAGTTTGAAGCTCGTTGCGGATCGATTGGTAAGATACGTCTTTGACTAAATTCATGGCGATGCCTATTAAGAAGGTGGAAGCAAGGTGACGAATTATGGCAGGAAAAGATAAATTTGCGTGGCTTATGAAATCTGAACCCTCAGAAGTTTCTGTTCAATATACCTACAATAGGCCAAAACACACTATAGGTTGGTTTGGAGTTCGAAATTACCAAGCCCGCAACTTCATGAGAGATGACTGCAGAATAGCTGATCCCGTGCTTTTTTATCATTCTTCATGTCCCGAACCTGGGATAGTGGGTCTCGCTGAAGTTGCCTCTTCTGCCTATCCCGATCCCACGCAGTTTGATGTTAAAAGCCAGTACTATGATCCCAAGAGTACAAAAGAGAATCCACGATGGGTTCAAGTCGATGTCAAGGTAAACAAAATTATCGATCGAGTCAGTCTAGACGACTTGAGGGCAATCCCCGCATGTGCGGATATGTTGGTTTTGCGGAAAGGAAATCGATTATCCATTACTCCAGTGACAGAAAAACAGTACAAGGCAATCGTCAATTTTGTCAAAAAGAAAAATGAGAACTAGGGAAAAATAGCCATCCCATTAATAAGGAATAAGTTTTTTAGAGTAGTAACATTCAGAGCGAGAAAATTCCAAGGTTAAGAAGGATTTACCGTGACAATCACAACAATAGTTTTGTTATCTCTTTTGGGCTGTTTTACCGGATTTATGGCCGGGCTTCTCGGAATCGGGGGAGGTCTCATCATCACGCCGTTTTTAACGATGTTATTGCCGGCAAGCCTTATAGGACCGCAAGAAATTGTTCACGTGGCCATTGCGACATCGCTGTCCACCATCGCTTTCACATCACTTTCTTCAGTCAGAGCGCATCATAAAAGAGGCGCTGTTCGGTGGGATATTGTTGCATCGGTTGCACCGGGAATTCTCTTTGGTGCCTTCCTAGGAGCGAAGATCGCAGGATTTTTCTCTAGTTTCCTTCTCTCGTTGGTATTTTCCGGCTTTGTTCTCTTCTCCGCCTACAAAATGTTCAGAAATACACCACCGAAGGCCGATCGTGAACTACCAAAGAAACCGGGGCAATTCGGCATGGGTCTTGTGATCGGTATTTTGGCGGCATTGGTTGGAGCCGGCGGTGGCTTTATTTCCGTACCTTGGATGGTTTGGTGCAATGTCAAGATGCATAATGCGGTGGCAACGAGTGCAGCCTTGGGCTTTCCGATCGCATTGTTTGGTACCATCGGTTATATTTACAGTGGCTGGCACATCAGCGATCTTCCTGGTTGGCCGATCACAGTGGGCTATATCTGCATTCCCGCTTTAATCTCGATTGCGATTACCAGCATACTTTTTGCACCTTTGGGAGCGAAGGTGGCCCATTCCATAGACGTGAAACCGCTGAAAAAGATATTCGCTTGCCTGTTGTGTGTTTTGGGAACGTACATGCTCTACAAGGCATACATGTCTTTGTAACCGCTTTAGGACAGGCTTGGGGAGCCTGTCAGATCTTGGTGCATAATCGTCCTACTATTTGTTTGACTTTTAACTTTTTATACGATCTAAATGTCTGAATTTTCGAACATCAAGAGAAGTTTTTTATTTTTTGACTACGAAACTTTTGGCACTGATCCAAAGCGAGATGTACCTGCAGAGTTTGGAGCAATACGAACGGATGAAAATTTTAATCCGATAGGGGAGCCGGTTCTGTTGCATTGCCTCACTCCCCGGGACTATCTGCCAAGTCCGGAGGCTTGTTTTGTGACCGGTCTAACTCCTCTTAGTTTGATGGATGATGGATTCAAAGAAAACGAATTTGCCTCTCGCATCTATGAGATGATGTCCCAACCTGGTACGATCACAGTCGGTTATAACAACATCAAGTTTGATGAAGAAGTAACCCGGTTTATGTTCTGGAAAAATCTCCTGCCTGTGTATGATCGGGAGTTTGGTGAAGGAAGGGGACGGTTTGATACTTATACCCTCGTTCGTGCGGTTTATGCTTTTTGTCCTGAGACGTTGCAATGGCTTAGGAGAGAGGACGGTGCTCCGGTTCTCCGACTGGAGAAGTTAACAGCGGAAAATGGCATTGTTCATGACCATGCTCATAACGCTTTATCCGATGCTCTGGCCACCAAAGATTTGACGAAGCTGATTGCCAGTAGACAACCGAAGCTCTGGCTTCACGCTTTAGATTTAAGGGATAAACGAAGAGTCAAGGAGTTATTAGGTTTGGGGCAACCTCTTCTGTATGTCAACCCTTTTGCCGGTAAAAGCTCTCGAGGGTTATCAGTTGTGTTCCCGCTCTTTGCTAGTCCTGCGAACCCAAATGATTACTTTTGTTGGGATTTAACGAAGGATCCGTCAGAATTGTGGACTCTTACGAGCAAGGATCTTGAAGAACGGTTTTATGTAACTAAGGAACAAAGGGAAGCAGGTGTGGAAAGAGTTCCTTTGCTCAAAATACAAATTAACAAACAACCTTTCTTAACGACTGGCTTGGGTTGGCTGGATGGAAGAGGAAAGGGGTTGTTTAGCCTGCCGGCTTCCGAATTCAGATTTAGAGCCAATGAGTTAGCCGCTAGGAGCAGGGATTTTAGTCAGTTGCATGGACTAGTAGCGGAGATGAGCAGTAGAAGCTCTGAGAGGTTTGAGAGTGAGGATTTGCTTGCAGAGGGGAGACTGTACAGCGGAGGCTTTCTCGGTGAAGGTGATAAGAGAACTTTGTCAGACCTGCGTAAATTATCTCCTAACGAGCTACCAGAAAGACTTGCAAAAGTTGAGTTTTCTCGAGAAGACTTGAATGATCTAGTTTTTCACTATATGGCTAGAAACTTTGCGGAAAGCACTCTGAGCTTTGAGGATGCTGAGAGGTGGACAAAATTCCGTTTCGAATGTCTCGTTCAAGGTAAAGGTGGTTCGCGGACATTCGAAAAATTCTATGAAGAGATTGAAAAACTGCGGGAAGGGGCGGCCGAAGAGCAAATTCAGATACTCGAAGATCTTCAATCTTATGGGGAAGATCTGATGAGTGACTTCAATTGATTTAGGCATGTTAGTTCATCCACAATTTGACCCGATTGCCGTACACATTGGTCCGCTGTCCATACACTGGTATGGAGTGATGTATTTGGTCGGTTTTACTCTTTTTTACTTACTCGGTCTTTTACGATGTAAGCAAGATTGGAGGGGCATTACAAAAGCCGATCTTGATGATCTCCTATTTGTGGGGATGATCGGAGTCATTTTAGGGGGCAGATTGGGTTTTGTTCTCTTCTATCAACCGCATCACTATCTGACTCATCCGCTAGATATTTTTGCTCTATGGCAAGGAGGAATGAGCGTTCACGGTGGGTTTATCGGCGTGATTTTGGCTCTTCTTTATTTTGCATGGCGTAAACACAAAGCCCCCTTGCTTGTTGGAGACTTTGTGGCGCCTCTTGTCCCTTTGGGTTTCTTTTTTGGACGTATCGGAAACTTTATCAACGGAGAACTTTGGGGTCGTCAAGCTTCAGAAAGCCTTCCCTGGGCGATGGTGTTTCCGCAATCCGGAGATCTTATCGCCAGGCATCCATCCCAACTTTACGAAGCACTTCTTGAAGGAATAGTGCTCTTTCTAATTACTTGGATTTATTCAAGCTCGCCTCGGCCTAGAGGAGCCATCTCGGGAGTTTTTCTAGCCGGCTATGGAATAGCCCGTTTCTGCGTTGAATTTTTTAGAGAGCCCGATAGCTATTTGGGATTGCAAGCACTGTCGCTATCGAGAGGCCAATGGCTTAGCCTCCCGTTGATCATTGCAGGTCTCGGACTTATTGTGTGGGCGTACAGTAGAAGAAAAAGTCAACCCCCAAAGCTGTCAGCGTAAATGTGATCATCTTTGAGTCCACAACGGACAGTCAAGAAGTTAATCGCAGCTTTGATCATGCTGTTATTTCCGCACAGGTAGGCGTCAACTTCGGTCATGTCTCCGTGATCAATGGCAGCTTGGGTCTGCACATGACCTTTAACTCCTTTCCATGCTTCTTCCCTTGAAACAATCGGTGTGAAGTGGATCTGTTCGTGGTTTTTCGCCCACTGCTCAAATAGCTCCCCTACGACCAATTCTTTTGAAGTATGGACTCCCCAGTATACATGGAGGTCTCTACCCTCCAAATCATTAGTTTCAATCAGAGTCTGGATCATGCTCTTGATGGGAGCAATGCCTGTGCCTGTGCATAGGAATAAGGCTTTTCGACCCTTTGGGGTTTTGAAAGTAAAACAGCCTTCCGGACCGTTAAGTCTCAGACCATCACCAATCTTCAAGCCCTCGGAGAAAAGAAGTGAAGTGAAAAGACCGCCAGGAACTTTGTGGATTAAGAATTCCAAACTCGTGGATTGTGTAGCAGGGCTTGCTACCGAGTAGTAACGCCTCTGATCACCCGGTAACACCACATCATAGGTTTGGCCAGCTTTAAATTTGAATGGTCTTCCATTTTCTCTTTCTAAAACTAGTCTGATGAGGTTAGGTGCCACTTCTGTTTTATCAATGATCTTGGTAAGGAACCCGGGCACCTTGTAATGAGATAATTTGACATCTCTAACTTTAATCGTGAGATCACTTTTTGCCTTTGCAACACAGAGCAGGGCGAGCCTGCTTTTTATATCTGCCTCTGATAGGGCAAAACTTTGGTATTTGCCTAAATCAACTTCGCCAGAGACAATTTGCGATTTGCATGCACCACAAGAGCCGACGCGACAAGCACATGGAAGAATTAGTCCCTGTCGTTCTGCTGCCTGGACGATTGTTTCATTGGGCTCAGCTGAAAATTTATAGTCGGTATTTGCAATATGAATTTGATAAGTCATTCTGTAGTCGGTAAATAAATCAAAGGTCGTACAATTTTAATGTGGGATTACGAAAGGTCAAACAATGTTGGCAAAAATTGGTGATACCAATGATTTACCTGTCTTGGCTCTTATTGATTTTTAGCAGAATAAAAACAATAAAAATCCCCCGTATGAACCGTCCGGCCTATGTCCTGAACCGAAGGTTCAGGTGGGAGCCTGTGGTACGACGAAGGACCAACAGCGCGTGTCGGTCAACAATGAAAGCACCGATTCTGGCCCCCTTAGATATAGCATTGGTTCAAAGAACAACTAGCCGCAGCTCGAATTCCACAGGGGATAGGGTAATTTTATTCAAAACAGACCTACCTGAATAGACTCATCAACCCTAAGTGAGACACAAAATTCTTTCAAAAATACCTAAGCTAACGTATCGTCGCAATCAGCGATGAGTTTTTCTAACCTAGGGTCGATATTTTCCGGACTGAAGGTTTTCTCTACTAAAAGGGAGATAGCAATTGCAATGACAGTCCGGATTCCTGAGTCATCAAACAGCTTGATGGGTTTGCCCCCGTTGGCTTGGGTAATTTTTCGGTTAAGTTCCTCAACAACCTGGTTAAAGGCAGCTTCCTCTCCTGCATTGCTAACCTTAAAGCCGCCCAGATGAAGGTTTTGAATAGTACACGAGAGACTTTTACTCTTGTTTGTCATGGCTCAACCGAATATCTGTCTTTCCAATTCTTAAGGCGCAAGATCTGGGTTTCCAACTCCTTTGCGGCGATATCGACTTTAGTTTGTAACTGATAAATCTGCTTATCCCTCGTTTCGATTTGATTGCGAAGAGCGGCATTTTCTCGTTTTAAGTTATAGGTGTAACTTCGCATCCTTGAGATGCGGTCTTCCAATTTCTCAATAAGTGTTGCCGTATTCATCGTGCACTAAAGCCCGAGGACATCGTTCATAGAGTAGAAGCCATTTTTGGCAGTAGAAAGGAATAGGGCGGCCTTAACTGCTCCTTGGGCATATCCGGCACGAGAACTCGACAGGTGAGCGATCTCAATGCGTTCTCCTTCTCCGGCAAAAATCACGCGGTGATCGCCAACCACATCACCTCCGCGCAATGTTGCAAAACCAATAGTTCCCTTTTCCCGAGGTCCGGTGTGTCCTTGGCGAGCCCATACGGCCACTTTGTCAAAATCCTTACCACGAGCTTTAGCGATTGTCTTTCCCATTTGTATTGCGGTGCCGCTCGGAGCATCGACCTTTCGGTTGTGATGCATCTCAACAATTTCGCAATCATAGTCAGCAAGTAGCTTGGCAGCCAATTCCAACAGTTTATTGGTTACGTTGACGCCAGTACTCATGTTTGGGGCAAAGACTATAGGAATAGTTTTGGACACCTCTTTGATCTTTGAGAGCTCTTCTTCTTTGAAACCTGTGGTCCCTATAACCATGGCGATGCCGTTCTTTTGGCATAGGTCAAGAAATTCCAAGGTTCCGGCCGGTCTGGTAAAGTCAATGAGCACATTGGCTTGTGATTTTGCCAGTGTCCCGTAGTCACTGGAGATTTTGACCCCGGTGTTATAACCGAGAGAGGCACCGGCGTCTTCGTTGGACTCCTTGTAATGGCCATTGTGTTCTAAGGCACAAACGAGTTCCACGCCTTCAGTATTCCAAACGGCATCAATGATCATCTTGCCCATATGGCCTTTGGCTCCACTAACCGCAATTTTCACCATCTTTTAACTCCTTGCTAGTCGGCTTTTTGCTCGCCCTCGGTTGAAACAGGGGTCCCATCGGAACTTTCTGTTGTCAAAGGAATCGCCTGAGTGTTGTCCTCAAGCTTTTCTTTTTCGGCTTTGGCGGCATTTTGTTTTTCCAGTGTCTCTATCCTGGCTCTTTCACCGAGAATGATCAAGTCGGCTTCCGTCTCGTCAGGCATCTTGTCGCTTTCGATGCGGTCAACTCTTCCATCCTCATTGAAGTAGACAATAAGTTTTCTGACACTTTCTTTTCCGGCACGGGGATCAAAGAAATAGATGTAATCCCATTCCTCTTGATGGAATACGCTTCGTAAGGCAGGTGTTCCCAAAAGGAAAATTACCTGATTCTTAGTCATTCCCTCATGGAGATTGTCAACCATTTCTTTGGTGATGATGTTTCCCTGATGCACATCAGGTCGGTATGGCGTCAGCCACGTAGGAACGTATTCAGAGGCGCTGGAAGCCCATTTTTGTACGCCCGGAAAATAAGAGCAACCGCTCAACAAGAAAACGGGTATCACCAATCCTAAAAGCTCTCGTTTCATTTTCTTCTTAG
>CANQMZ010000099.1 GCA_947625105.1 uncultured Parasutterella sp. | reverse complement strand
TCACAAAGCCGCGCAGCATCGGCCTTATCGCTTTTGCGTCCTTTTGCCGCTTTAATGTCGCTGGCTTTGACTAACACTAACTGTTTAGAGGTCAGTCCAGTGTCCTCAAGCGCCTGGTATGCACTGACTCGGTAAACTCCGGTTGATTCCATGAGGACGACTTCAACCTGATGTTGACACCCATCCTCCGGTCCTGAACGTGAAGTCTTAAAGCGAACCCGTCCGCACAAGAGCTCGTTACTTCCTACCGGTAAGCATTGGAATTCACAAACCAAAATTTGCGCATGGACATCCACACCGATAGCTGACTGATGTACGCAGCCCACGGGCGCCAAATTCACCTGGCCCAACGTGTCGAGAGTTGTTTTACAATTCATAATCCCTGGCTCCAAAAAATGGTTAGGTTGCCAGCCGGACCTCGAGGTGAAGATACTTGGAATGGTCTAGATCAGGCATCTCATTTTTTCACGCACGCATGGGCCATTAGGCTCAGAGGTTATTGGGAGACCGAAGCCTCGAGTTGCCAGTTTTTTGACGCGGTCGATATACTCTCGCCGCAAAAAGTAGCACGGCAAATCGGCGCTGGCTGTTGGTAGCATAACCGATTAAGGGAGGCTGCCCAACAATTTGTTGAATAAACGCCTCAAATCACGGCAGTCTGCGAATTGACCTTCGGGCCAATTCGCCTCTGAAACTTTCATCCAGTGGGCTGAGGTTCATTCCTCATATCGTCCGTCTCTTAGCATTTCGAGCAAAAGCGATGGATTCAGCTAAAAATATCAACACAGCCGTCCAGATGATCATGAAACCAACAAGTCTATATATCGTACAAGGCTCGTTAAAACAAAATAAACCAATCAAAAAACCTAATGTCGGGTTAATGTATTGGATGAAACCGATGGTTGAATAACGAACCATCTTTAGACCCATCGCAAACAAGAGCAAAGGGGCAACGGTTAACGGGCCCGCAAATAGAAGCAATAACTGATAATCCAACGTCTCTTGTGTCAAGGCTAAATTACCCTCCAACCCCAAATATCCGAGGTAGAACAGGGCGAAAGGAGTGGCTATTGCTGTCTCCAACGAGAGTCCTTCCAAACTGCCAAGAGGTGCCATTTTTCTGATTAGGCCGTAAAGACCGAAACTGAGTGCAAGCAACATCCCAATAAATGGGAACTTCCCGGTCTGCCACGTAATCCACGCGACCCCTATGACGGCAATGATTAAAGCAACCTTTTGGAAAGTCCTGAGTTTCTCTTTTAGGACTACTGCACCCAAAAAAACTGAAAATAACGGATTGATAAAGTAACCGAGCGATGCCTCCAGGGTTTGGTTCGTGATGATGGCATAAACATACACGCTCCAATTGGCCGTGACAAGAAAAGAAGAACAAGTAAAAACAGCCAACGTTTTCCATGAAGAAAACGCCTTAGGAATCCAACGCCAACGGTGTAAAAAAAGCAGAACAAAAACAAGAAGAACAAATGACCATAAAACACGGTGCGCAACTATTTCCAGCGCAGCGATATGTTGGACAGCATGAAAATAAAGAGGGTACAGACCCCAAATAACGTAGGACCCTATGGCGTAGACGACTCCCCTATTCATTTGGTCAGTAATACCGGAAATAAGTCCAAACAGAAAAGATCAAAACCATGAGCACGGAGAGAAAAGCACAATAACCTATGGTTTTCCAAAGGCGACACTTGAAATAGTCAACTGTGATCAGAATACACATGTGTATAGGCGTCATCATCTGACCAGCCAATCCATAAACCATCGTGATTCCTACCAAGACAATATTACCGGGATCCATCAAGGCAACGATAGGCATGACAATGGAAATGTAACCTTGGCTCATGCCAGTCATCAGTCCGAAGATAAAGCCGAGAGCTCCCACAATCACGGGTGCTGGCAATGGGGAAGCCCTGAAAGCCGAAACAATTTCTTCCAATGTCCCAATTGTCATCAATATCTCAATAAAGTACAGGATGCAGATGACATTGAAGAAGAGTTTTTTATCGAGACTGTCCAAAAATACATCCAAAATTGGAACTGGTCTCTTAAATGCGTACAGGATGGGGATGAAGACCAATACCACCAATCCCATTGACAAAGCAGCTGGCAGATTAAAACCAACGATCAAAATGAAGCTGAGAATGATTGGCCCAAAAGCTAAAAACAGACTTTTGTAGTCAATCGTCCTGTCGTGTGAAAGATTGGTCGCTTTTGCAGGGTCAACGATTTTTAGCGGCTGAACTAAAAAAATCCATCCTAAAACAAAACACAGCACCGTCACCCAGCCAACGTGCGTAATCAGATCATTTATGGTGACATTGGCGATGCCGCAGGCAAGAATCATACCCGGCATCAAAGGATTGGAAAACTCAAAAATGTGGCGGAACCATAAATTGATTGCACTTTTCTGCTCATCATCAACCTCGATTCCGCAACTAGCCTCTTTAACGATTGGAGCCGAAAACCTAGCCCCGCCCATTGAAGGTAACAAACCAAGAAAGGCTGGCATAAACGCCAAGGTTACTTTATTACTGGAAAAAATGTTCCTCAAGGTAACCACCATGCCTTTTAAAGAGCCGCTTTTACGGAGCTCTACCTCTAGGCACATTACAAAATACAGACAGAGCACTAAGTCCCAACTACGCGGCCTTTGGACCGTCATCACGGCGGCATGCCACAGGGCTTCGACCGACCTAGATTCAAAAACCCATATAAGCAGTCCACCCGCAAGGATGGAGAGACCAATCATTACCTTAAATCGCAGCAAAACCACAATAAGGATCATTGCTGCGATTACAATCCAAAATACAGAATTCATTTTCTAGGGATTTTTAATTTTTTGATTATTCTAGTCTTTGACTTTGAAGTTTTGAGGAATTAACAAACCTTCTGAATCAAATTTCATGATTCCATTAGCCTTATCCTGTAACTGGAAAAGGATTTCGTTGACAACAGGCTGTTGCCCCCAATCTACGAGGTTACCAACCACAATTAAAGTCTCTCTAGCTCTGCTCACCATAACATTCATCAAGTTTGGTGGATTGGATGCCCAACTTCGGGCTCCGTACCCTTTTTGTCCGGTTTTTGATCCTAACACTAGTATTACGATGTCTGCTTGACGCCCTTGCATCGTATGGGCAGTACCGATATTGACCACAGAATAAAGAAGATTTTTTCTTAGGTTTCCAAATACCACGCGCCTCAAAGCCCAGACAACTGCCCTGTAGGGCGAGCAAATCATGATGGATTTACTTGAGTTGACTAAACCATAACGTTTCTTACTTATCAATTCATCTCTGATATACCACAAAGTCAATACGGTGGAATCTATTTCTTCCTCCACAACATTTGTCGAGGACGGCACCTTTGGTTCCACATTTAGCCAGAAACTCGGAATATGCCCCTTCCGTTTTTCTTTGTCTCTAAATTCCTTGGCAAGCACCATTTGCCCATCATATGAGATGGCGTTACTGATATTGAACATTGGACTATAGGAACGTCGTTGAGCTCTCAAAGGCAGCCCACTCCAACGACCTCCGCTTTCGGGATCTCCAACCCATGCGCCGTAATCTGAGGTTCCATCGGCCAATATTTGTAAGCTCGTATTGTACGGAGACCACTTAAGGAGTTCTTCATCCTCGCCAGACAAAAGATTCGTAACTTCTACCGGAAGCGGAATCACTGGTTGCAATTGCGCAGGATCTCCTACCACAACCACACGCTTTGCTTTTTGCATCAAGCAGATTGCTGACTGAGGGGAAGCTTGGGAAGCTTCATCAATGAGCAACCATGGAATGATTCCAGTTCGATATGCTCCGAATCTGAGAACAGAGGAGGCAAATGTCGTTGAAACAACCGGAATTAAAAAACACAGGGTCCCCAAATACTGCATTTGAAAAGGCAGATTACATCCCTGCGAAAGTACTTTTATGACGGACCGTAGAGATAAAACAAAATTCCTTGCAAAAGCCAAAATCGCTAACTTATGCAGTTCAAGAGCCGATAAAAAAAGCTCTGTGCGCTTTTCATCCAATTCACCACTCCAGTAAATGGGATCAAGGTGTCTATCAAGATTATTTTGACTACTAAAATCAAAGTAAGGTTTTTTTTGTAGATCACTTCTTTCAAACAACCTAGCAATACGACCTTGTTCAATTGGCTCGTATCGATCCGCAACCTTTTTATCTTCAAGATATTGAGTTCTTTGAGCTTTTAGTAAATTTCGAACTTCATTAAGTAGGGTTAAGAAATTTTTTCGCTCTTCTATCCAACGAGCTCTGATCCCTTTATTTCCTCCGTACTCCTCAGATAACCCTTTCAGCGCATTGGCAAAGGGACTATCCCCTGGTTTGGTACCGTATAGGGATTTATAAAGCGTTGCCCAATTTTTCATCCTTCCTAAGGCAACAGAAATAAGCCCCCACGCATCCTTAGTTTTGTTAAGCCTATTAGCAAGGGTACTGAAATAATCAACTTGTCGCCCCTCGTAGCTGTATTGGTACGGCAATTCCTTCGTAATGTTTTCTACTGCTGCGTTGTTATTGGAAGCAACCAAGATGGCGAAATCATCCGTCAACTCTTTTTTTAAGACGTATGTTTGGCCTGTCTCATTATTTGATCTGCTATCAAATATGTTTGCTTGAGTAATATCATGATACTGAGATAAGATCAAAGCCCTTTGCACCACGATATCAGCTATCAGCTCCTTCAAAATCATTGTCTTGCCAGTCCCCGGCGGTCCATTAACCGTCACGACCGGCATGTATTTATCAGCAAGACAAATTTGAGATACGGCTAATTGCTGCATACATACCAACGATGCTTTAAGGGTCGTTGGCCACCGACCGAAATTAAAGTACTTGGGATCGGCTATTTCATAAAAATTTTGTGGTGAGGCTAAAACATCTTTACGAACAGGATTGCTTTGCGCCAAACCGAAAAACCTTGTGAGAGCCGGAGACAAAAAATCGGTTTTTCCCTCGTCAAAAAATTCGATGAAATCGGTTAGGACAGGAACATATGGAGAATTAAACCATTCGTATATTTCTTCGTGGATTGCCTTTTGCCAAATCTGTGAAACCCAAGAACAGTATTTGACCCGTAATCCACTCTCATTGACAAGCCACTCTGTTACCTTATCAACAAGAACAGAATCAAATTTCGGAAATGCTTTCCCCAAATCCTTCAAACACTTGTAACCACTTGGAATATCCTTATGTTTAACTCGCTTGACAAGCATTCTGTAGATGATTTTTGCCATCGGCGGAATCGTTATACTGCTGATACAGTTAGTCTTCTTGACAAACCTTTCCGAAAATTCGGCCCTTAATATCTCCAAGGTTTGATCCACACCCGGATTGTTCTCTTCGCCTTTTATTTCCCTCGTTGCCCAAACCAAAAAAGCGAGTGCATAAGAAGGTTGGAAAAGAACTAGCTTTCCGAAGTGATTGTATTTGGCAGAAGCTAAGCAGATATAGCCATCTGAAGCCCTTTCCTCAAAACCAACATCAACAAAATTCCTTGCCAATTTCGGTCTA
This sequence comes from uncultured Parasutterella sp., assembly GCA_947625105.1. Lineage (GTDB taxonomy): Bacteria > Pseudomonadota > Gammaproteobacteria > Burkholderiales > Burkholderiaceae_F > Parasutterella. The sequence goes on along the minus strand of CANQMZ010000099.1, from coordinate 2,516 downwards.
GTTTTTCTAAGCAACTCGAGAACCCTGCGGATATATTCCCGAGTTGGTACTATTCCAAAGCAAAGCGTAAAGACTCGAAAGTATTCACAACAGTCTTCCTCATGAGGAAGTTCAGTGAGAAGTCTGTCAAGTGACGCCGCATCTACCCTACAATCTTTGGACCATTTAAAAAGCGCAGATGGCGGAACTGAAACATCAGACTGGAAACCAATCTCGCAAAAAGTCTCGTCTGACACCTCAAAAGGAGTCAGTATCTCGATGTCCTTCCAGAACGAGAAAATTTTGGACAACTTGTCAGTATCTAAATTCAACTTCTAAAAACTTTCTTGATGATTTATTAGTAATTTTATCCGCCACTATTACTTCTTAAAAATGGCTTGCTAACTTACCACAAAACCAAAATGTCTTTTGCCTCCACTTCAAAAAATGCGGCCGTAACCTACGCAATTACGACCGCTGCTAACTAGGCACTAGCCAAATCAGTTACATTATTCCTCGAGCTTAATCGGATTACGGGGTTGAAGCTGTTTGAAGAAATCATTTCCTTTATCGTCAACCAAAATAAAGGCTGGGAAGTCTTCAACTTCAATCTCATAAACTGCTTCCATTCCAAGCTCGGGATATTCAATGCACTTGATGCTACGAATTGAAGAGTCAGACAAGGTCGCAGCCACACCACCGATTGTTCCCAAATAGAAACCGCCACGCTTCTTGCAAGCATCTGTGAGTTCCTGAGAACGGTTGCCTTTGGCAATCATTACATGAGAACCACCGTTGGCCATAAATGGATCAGCGTACGGATCCATACGATTCGCGGTAGTAGGACCCATTGAGCCGCAAGCATAGCCTTCCGGAGTCTTCGCCGGACCTGCGTAAAGTACCGGATGATCCTTAATATAGTCAGGCAGGCCTTCACCTTTGTCAATACGCTCCTGCAGTTTAGCGTGTGCGATATCACGAGCAACGATAATCTTGCCTGTTAGAGAAACGCGAGTAGAAACTGGAAGTTTGGAAAGTTCTTCGCGAATCTTACTCATCGGCTGGTTCAGATCAATCTTAATAGTCTTGCCCTCACCCTGTTTACGGAATTCTTCAGGAATCAAAGAAGCTGGATTGTCGTCTAGTTTCTCAACCCAAAGTCCTTCACGATTGATCTTGCATTTGATGTTGCGGTCAGCTGAGCAGCTAACACCGATACCGATCGGGCAACTCGCACCGTGTCTCGGCAGTCTTACAACGCGAACATCGTGAGCAAGATACTTACCGCCGAACTGTGCGCCTAAACCGATATTATTGGCAAGCTCTTTGAGTTTATTTTCGAGCTCGACATCGCGGAATGCGCGGCCAGTCTCATCGCCTGTTGTCGGCAGATTATCATAGTACTTAGTAGAGGCAAGCTTGACAGTAAGCATCGTCTTCTCAGCAGATGTTCCTCCAACCACGATGGCAATATGGTAAGGAGGACAAGCCGCTGTACCAAGCCCTTTAATCTGCTCAAACAAGAATGGAATTAGAGCTTTAGGATTTAAGATGGCTTTGGTCTTTTGGAAAAGATAAGACTTGTTTGCAGAGCCGCCACCTTTCACCACACAGAGAAATCTATATTCTTCGCCTTCAGTGGCCTCAATATCAATCTGCGCCGGCAAATTGCAACGTGTGTTGACCTCCTTATACATGGTTAGTGGGGCGTTCTGAGAGAATCTCAAGGCGTTATTCATGTAGGTGTTGTAAACACCCTTACTGATCTGCTCTTCATCGGAGTAATTGGTCCATACTCTTTGACCTTTTTCTCCATGGACGATAGCCGTACCTGTGTCCTGGCAGACTGGCAAAACTCCCTTAGCCGCAATCTCAGCATTGCGTAGCATGGTAAGAGCCACGTATTTGTCGTTATCTGAAGATTCCGGATCCTTCAGAATATTTGCCACGCATTCATTGTGCGCACGACGAAGTTTGAAATTAACATCAGTGAAAGCCTGCTCAATGAGTTTAGCGAGGCCTTCCTTTTCAATTTTGAGAATTTCCTGACCCTCAAAATTTGCTGTTGAAACATAGTCCTTGGTCAGAAGGTAATACTCCGTGTCGTCTTTACCTAATTGAAACATCGGAGCATATTTGAATTCTGGAGCTTGAGCCATCTACATATTCTCCTTGAAGAAAATTAAATGATTTAGTTCAATTGATTAAAGATACTCCAACTTGGTCCATAAGTCGATTAATCTCAGTTCCAATGTAAGAGGAATTACCCTAAAAACCCTACCGTCATTCCGTTTGGGGGGGGCGGTTATAAATCTAGAAACTAGAATTAAATTTATTTCCGCATTGACTACTTTAACTGAAACTTTCCGATTCTGAATAAGCTTATTGCAATCTCGAGACAAGGAAACCAATAACCACAATATTTTTAAGAGATCCCTATGGCAAATTAGACTCGTTAGTAGATTATCTAGTTAACCATGGAAAATGTTCAGCTTCCACTCATCCCAAAAAGTTTTTAAGGCTATCACGCACATTTA
>CANQMZ010000098.1 GCA_947625105.1 uncultured Parasutterella sp. | reverse complement strand
ATTAGTTTTAAGGAATTTTAGTCAACCAAATCTAGTTTTAAGAGCTTAAAACAGTCAACCGATTTTAGGGAAGGACAGAGGTGTCCTTGCAGCCTTTTACTCAAGAAATGGCTGTCAGGATGTTGTGGGTGGACTGCTATCCCGCTTAAACATTCCGTTAAAAGCGGCATAGTGAGAAATGTTGTTACTCCTAGTGGATATCGCACTAGTCGCACTTTGTGTGGCACTTTGCGAAAGCATTCAATTAATACGAAACCTGTACAGTATCAGGGACAAAGGCTTCAAGGCTATCGACCGTTTATGCTGTTACGATAAGCACTAATCGTGAAAGGTTTGTTCCTCAACCGATTGTTGCCAAGACTTCTTCCAATAAAACGGATGAAATCAGTCGCATGCGCCTGCTTTTTCAGGAACCAGTTCACCAATTTTTTCTTTTTTCTCATTCATGAGAATGAGTTTTCCATCTTTTTTATCAATGTACTTGGTCGCATTCAGGAGATTGACGAAGTTCTGCTCTTGGACCATATATTCTCGAGCACAAAGCTTTCGAGTCATTCCCAAATTGGATAGATCAATTTGGCCATTTGCTTGAAGTTTATAAGGTCCAAAAAGATTGTTGCATCCAGGTTCGGCTGTCAGTTTTCCATCTTTACTAAATTTAATACTTGGAGGAATTTCACAGCTAGTAAGATTTTTATCCGTAAGCATCCATGAATTAGTGGCTAAGTCATCATTAGTGATTGCCCATGCAGAACTAACGACTAAAGTCAGAGCAGAACACAAAAGCAAGCGACGCATTTCAACCTCTCTTGATAAACATGGATTAAGGATACTTAAAACTCGTGGAGAACTACAGAACCGGTGGAATAATTTGCAACGGTTTATGACAAATCCTCAGCACTCGTTGATTGGGTGGCTCCAAAAATTGATTTCCACATAGGCCAAAGGCAACAGTAGGCTAGGCAAGAAATGAAAATTCCCCAAATAGCCAAAAGGGCAGCTCCCACGCCTCCCAAAGTACCGATAACTAGTGAGCCTCCACTGGCGGCAAAGGATAGCAATATCGCCAAAACAACGATTGGAGCAAGGTTACGGAAAAACACGATAAGACTAAAAAAGATTGCTTTGCCGATGGATTGGCCTTTCCACGCAATGAGCATGGGTGAAAAGCACGTAATTCCCAGCAACATTACATAGAGAATGAAACCGACGAACATTCCTGCCCACGGAATGTTTTGAATGACCGACTGCGCATCGTAGACTCCGTCAACCGCCTTCCAGTTTGATACCGCGCCTTCTGAAAGAAAACCGACAATCTTCCCAATAATAAGGATGCTTACTCCGTAGATAAGCCCGAGAATGAGAAGTTTTACTCTCGTCTTTTTAGGTTTCCAACCGAAAGCAAAGCAAGAGAAAGCGGTGGGTCTTTGTTTATTCAGAAGCATTCTCCCACAAGAGGCGAAAGCCACTGCGTTAAACGGAGTGACCATTGAGCCTAGGATGATCCCAAGAAAGGGAAGACCTATGTATTCAGCCGGGATGTTGACAATCAGTAAGAGAAAAAGATAAATGCCAAGTATCCCAAGATTAGCAATGGGAGCTGCGCTTAGAACTCCAAAGGCTTCTTTGAGCCACTGGATTCCTGTCGATAGTGTTAATCGGTTTTCTACCATTTTGCTGGAGCTATGTTCTATCACTACTTTGATCACACATATTACATTACCTGAGTTTCAACTGAAACGTCTTATTCGGTTGAGACCCAAGGTAGTTCAGATGGTTCTTCAAACCTTCTCAATTTTAGAATCCTTTCAAAATGTGAAGGATCATGCGGCTTAAGAAGCGAGGCTTGGCGAGGAAGGTAGAAGTCATAAAGTCTGGAAACCCAAAAACGCAAAGCTGCGGCACTGAGCATATCCTGCCAAAGTTCGTGTTCTTTTTCGGTAAGAGGTCGAACACTCGCATAGCCACCTAACAAGGCCTGAGCTTTTTCTTTAATGAACTTTCCATTCTCTAGATTAACGCACCAGTCGTTAATGGTTACCGCCAAATCGTAGAGGAAGGGGGCGTTACAAGCAAAATAGAAATCGATGACACCGCTGATGTGTTCGTCAATTCCGTCAACCACGATTAAGGAGTTGTTACGGAAAAGATCAGCGTGTACCGCGCCGCTTTCCAAAGCCTTGTACTTTGGGGTGGTTTGTAACTGGGCCTGATAATTGACTTCTTTTTCAAGTAGTTCAAAAAGATCGGCTGGAATATAGGGCTTTAAAAGAGGTAAGGACTCGAGCCAAAAATTCAAGCCTTTAGTGTTTTCTTGTTTTAAAGGGAAATCCTTGACTGCTAAATGCATTTTTGCCAAGAGTATTCCCATTTCTTCGCAAGCGCCGACGGTAGGATTTTCTTCTGTTATGCCAGGAATGCAGGGAGCTATGGAGCATGGTTTACCATGGATATTTGAATGAAGACGGCCGTCACGGGTGGGCACGGGCGCGCTCACGGAAATTCCTTTGTCTTCCAAGTGCCGTGTCAGCTTAAGGTAGAAGGGTAGTTGATCCTCTCTTAGCCTTTCAAAAACAGTCAGCACCCATTTGCCTTTAGTGGTAGTGAGATAAAAGTTTGAATTCTCAATGCCCGCCTTTATCCCATGCAACGATTTAAAGTTGCCAAGGTCGTACTCATTTAAAAGCCCCGCAGCTTCTTGCGGGGTTACGTCAGTGAAAACCGCCATCTTCTAGAAACCGAAATTCAAAAATTTTGGAACACTCATTTTGTTGTCTCTACCGGATGCGTCTCCGCCGGAAGCGCCGGTCGGCGGCTCCTTCGTCATCACGTAGGGAATCTGAGTAGACATGGGAGTGACTTTGACGGAAGTCACTTCGTTTTTATTGTTGACAGTTTCTTCTATCTTCGTCTTGGGCCACAATGACGGGTTCTTAGAACGAACTTTGGCTTTCTCTAGGTCTTTCTGAGCCCGTTTGCTTTCTTCCTGGCGTTGCTTTGCCTTGGCTTCAACATCATCGGCCTCTTTGTTCATTTTGGTAACTCTTTCTTCCACCGTCTTGCTTTTTGCATTCGGTGTCTGAACATTGTCGGGCACGTCTCTTATCGAAGGTGGCGCATCGACTGATATACGTGCCAATACGGGAGCAGAACCAAGGACCGCAAACGCTACTGCGCACATAAGTATCTTTTTGTTCATAGTATTTCTCATAAATTTCAATTTACTAATAGTTTACGAAAATATTGCTAGGTTTTAGCTTCTTGTTACGCCTTTTGGGTCTAAACGTAGCGAAAAGAGGTACTTTCCTTGGGAAGAAGTCCCTAAATGCAGATTGAAGAGTTCTTTTCTGTAAACTCATGATCAAAATCACAACAAGTTGGAAGACCAGAGATGACCGCACTGACACCTAAAGAAATCCTTGGAGCAACCGTCCAAATGGGGCTATCCAAGGCGACTCAAAAGACAACCAATCGCATAGCAAACACCATCCTTGCGGGTATGTATATCGCCATAGGGGGCTTTCTTGCAATCAGGATCGGATTGGTTCTTCCTTGGGAGCAATGGGGTGGATTAGGCAAATTCATGTTTGGAGCGGTTTTCCCTTTAGGGTTGATGTTGGTTGTCATTTGTGGTGCTGATTTGTTTACTGGTAGCTGCATGACGTTAACTACTGCGCAGTGCAAGCGAAAAATAGGTTGGTCCCAATCGTTGTATTCTGGAACTTTTGCCTGGTTAGGCAATTTTGTGGGAGCGGTCTTTGTCGCCTACTTTATTGCCTATGCAAGCGGGATCATTTTTGAAAGCGCCGGTGGTACCATGCCTTGGGCAGCTGCCGCGGTTAATTTAGCCAATGGGAAGTGTTCGCATCCCTTCTGGGAAGCTTTTTTAAGAGGGGTAGGGTGCAACTGGCTGGTTTGTCTAGCTGTTTACGCCGCAGCGGCCAGTAAAGAGGTCTCGGGAAAAATCGCTGCTCTTTGGTTCCCCACCATGGCGTTCGTTGCCTTGGGTATGGAGCACTGTATTGCCAATATGTTCTTTATACCGTTGGCAATTTTTACCGGAAACGATGCTCGCTATTTATCACTTGTTGAAGCAGGGAAAGCCAATACTTTGTCAGTTGATTGGGGTAGTTTCTTTACCACAAACCTAGTGCCGGTGACACTGGGAAACATAGTGGGAGGAGCGGTCCTAGTTGGGATGCTTTATCTTCTTGCAAACAAAGATTAATCCTTCACTGCATCTAGGATTTGGTTCATAGCTGCCTCAGCACATTTAACGCCTGCTGCGATAGCTTCTTCGGCACGGTATGTCTCCAACAGACCAATGTCGGAGACCTTGGGCAAAAGAATAACTTCGGGAGGGTCTCCGGCTAATCGGGTTTTTGTGATACGGTCCTGAGCGATATTGATTGATCTTGAAACTGTTTCAAAAAAGTCTGGCGGTTCAGGAACATTCTTTCCTTTGTTCGCCTCTGACTTTTTAGTCGGTAACAGTTTCTTGGCCTTGTTAAACATCTTTGTAAACTCGCTTTCTTTCTTGTGGCGAGATTTCAATTTATCCTGTCTTTTTAAGAGATCACTGTTGAGGTTCACTGCAATAACGACATCAGCGCCCAAGGCTCTGCACAATGAAACAGGGACTGGATTGACGATGCCGCCATCAATGAACCATCCGCCACCAGGAGCAGGGGCGGGTGGAAATACTCCAGGCATAGCCATTGAGGGCCATACGGAATCAAAAACCGGTCCCTGAGTGATCCATTTTTCTTTACCGGTTAAAAGGTCACAAGTCACTGTCCCAAAAGGGATAGACAGGTCTTCAATTTTTTGGCGGCGCCATATGCCACTTTTGACGAGCCACATTTGCATGTGAGCGATATTGATCCAACCATCGATTGAAAAGCTCGGGTTAAAAAAGGCGGTCCAATTGAGACGATTAATTCCAAGAGCCTCTTTTTTTAGGCGGCGGAGATTGCCGCTGGCGTATGAGGCGCCAACGATGGCTCCTATAGAACAGCCCGCAACTACACCAGGTACAACACCGTTCTTAAGCAGTGTTTCAATAATCCCGATATGAGAAAAACCACGGGCTGAACCGCTACCCAATGCCAGACCAATCTTCATAATGAAACTCCTACACAGCGCTAACTAGCGTTATAACAGCTTTAACATATAAAAACTGCAATAGGGCAAATTTTTTAGATCAATTTCTAAATTAAACATTTGGTTGATTCGTCCTCTTAAACACCAATGTTCGTCTAACTAAAAATTTTTAAAGTTAATTTGTTGAGATTTCTCACACATGGCTAACAACTCCGTACAAATGTTCAAAAATTGATCACAAAGTTGTATCATTCGCTCCATTACTCTTAGATAGGTAACTAAGTTTTTTATTTTGATGAGGAGTTAAAAATATGGTTCGTTATACCCCCCCCCGCAAGGAGGTAGCTCTCTAAGATCATTCCCTTTGCTTGCGGCCATGTTCGCCGCTTTAAGCGCTTTAGTAGCCAATAATGTTTTGGCCGTGCCGCAAGATCAGGACTATAAGTGGGTCGATAAAGAAGGCCAAGAAGTAAAATCCATACTAGGTCAACAAATTGAACAGGCAACGCCGGATTCTCCGAGGGTGGTTGACCAATCAACGATCGACGACTCTATTAAAAATTGGCCAAACATAGGCAGGAACCTGCAGACCATTTTGGATTCCAGTGGTGGCGGGTATGACACGACAGGTGGTGTAGTAACGGGTGAGAATCCTGCTGCTCCATGGAATTGGGGTGATGACTACACGAATAAGGTTTGGTACACGAGTCTATTTGCGCCGGGACAGTACACCGTATCAGGCAACCAACCATTAAATATCACTATCGGAAAAGACGTTAACGGGGCTCCGACACTATTCAGCATCTTTCCTAATTACGGCAAAACAGATTTTACGGGTGACCTCAATATTTCTTTTGATACCGTAGGTTATCAGGGAGACCAGTTTTTAGGGGCTCAAATAATACCTAATAACACTCCGGGTCCGCTCAAAGACTCGCCAAGTGCAGGAGAAAATCCCCAAATCACTGTCAACGGCAATATGAACTTTAACATTGTTTGGGATGCTACTGCCGACGAACACTTGCCGATTATCCAATATTGTCCTTATAAAGATGGGTGTACCTGGGGTGGTGGAAATGGCAAGGAGCAAGCCGGTATCACAGCGACATACTGGGTGGATATGCGGCAGCAATATACTTCTGGGGCAGCTAATCCGGATGCAAAACTGGAAGTCAATGGGAACTTCAGTCTCTATGCTGTCTCGGTTATAAATAAAATCAATCTCCAGGGCAACGGATCCTACTACCCAAAATTTAATCAAGTCAACGTTTTCACCTTCCTCGATGGTGCCACGGCGACTATTAATGGTGATTTAACGTTGATGTCAGGAGTTGTCCTGACGGGTGATTATGTTCCTGCAGGTACAAACGATTTGGCTGAACCAGGCACAGGTTGGTACCAGAATAATGTATTACATGTTGGTGATAATTCAGGAAAGGATTCTCCTAGTGCGGTTGCTATAAACGGAAATAACATAACGATTTTCGGCTTTGGCCAATCGTCCGATGCTTTCCAGGTCAAGAATGGAAGCACTTTGACATTGGGAAAAGAAGGAGGTACGCAACCGGCGTTAATAAGGATTATCGGTGGAGTTGACTTGGATAATACCGATACAAGCTGGGGTTCAAAAACCAAGAGTGCTTCCATAACGGCGACATTTTCGGGTTCGTCGGCTTTTTGGTATGGTGACGACTATAAAGGAGGTGACGGTGGATACAAACAAGTTGGTCATACGGTAGGCGAGATTCTTGGATTGAATTTCACTTTACAGAATGGTGCTCAATGGATATACATAGATGACCTGAGAGTTCGACGATTGAATTTACAAAATGGTGGCGTGGTTAATTTGGTGGATACTGACATACAAAGTAAATTTAACACCGAATATGTTATTCCGGTTCATAGCGAGAACTTAGATGTAGATCAATACAACAAATTCAGTATCAACGGTTCTTGGACCAGTGCGGTTAAAGAACATAATGCAGTTTTTATCGACTATTTGAATTCCGCCCCAGCTACAAAAGCAAATGGTCAGGAAGGAGGCGTCTTTCTTTTAGACCTTGATCCGAACAAGCCTGAAGAAGGAAGTACGAGAAAGACCGACCTTGTTTTTATTAGAACAGGAGCCGGGAATCATCAGGTATCTACGATTTCTTCAATTGATTTAGTTGGCAAAGTATCACAAGACAATCCCTTGCTTTTTGCAATAGTAGCGAATGGAGATTTGCAATTCAGCGCAGGCGACAGACTAAATCATCCGACAAGTGATCTGGTCTCTTACAGCGTTAGCATAGAAAACTGGAATCGCTCAGAGATAGCGCCATTTGTTGGCCAATATGCTGCAAGCTATGAACAATATGCGACCAGCGGAGCGAAGACGCCAACCGAATGGAGCAAAAATCTTCTTGATCAGGATGATTTGGACTCGCTTACAAATCTTAACAGTGATGCAGGTTTAGCTGCCTTTGACCTTAGTAAGGCTTCTTACTGGGTCATTACAAACTCTGAAGTGTTACCAGCGGAAACTGACAGTGTTCGAGCCATTGAATACACAGGCGAATCAGGTTGGGCGTATGCGACCTACTTGGATCGTCTGTCTAAACGCATGGGTGAAATCCAGTATCAGGACGGAGATGAGGGTCTATGGGTTCGCGGTCGTTATAACCGTACCGGCAATAGAAACTTTGATCTGAAATGGGGTGCTGTGCAAATCGGTGGTGACTACCGCAATACCGAAAGAAACAGGATCGGCGCCGCTTTTGAATACAACAATGGTTCCGCCGACCTCCTTAATGTGGCCGGTAAAAACGATTTACATGGCTTCAACGTCATGTTTTACGATACGTGGCGCCACGAGGACGGTTGGTATTTAGATTTCACCGGTCGTTATGGCAAATTCCACAACAAGATGTGGTCAAAGACAACTCTTGGAGAACGTTTCTCAGGAAGTTACCGCCAATCGGTATTCTCTCTTGGATTGGA
>CANQMZ010000097.1 GCA_947625105.1 uncultured Parasutterella sp. | reverse complement strand
AAGAAATTAATGGGTACAAAAAAGCTGAATTTTATTGTTTAAACATTACCCCTTGTAGAGGCAAAAACATTCTCTAATAAACCACTTAAATCCTCCGCCTTTTCCTTGAAGGAAAAGCGGCGAGTTGCCCTCTGTCGTCAAAGGGGATCAACAAGTTGCTCCCCCTGACTGAGTGCGTATCTTGATTGATTGCGATTGTCAAGTGGCTTTCACGGCATAAAGTTACAACCTCACCAGTTCGGTTGCAATTCCATGACCACTTGACAAAAGGGGATCATGGTCGATTTAACCCCTCCCCTAAATAATAGGGAGGGGGACGTAAAAATTAGCTACACTTATGCACGAAGAGCTATTTTTTGTGGTACATCGGACGTGGAAGTGGCGAGCCAGTCAACAAAAAATGAGTTAAAATGCTAAAGCTAAGGAGGGTTGACTTCCTTCTGAATCGATGTAGGCGGGGTAATTTATGGAAAGTTGGACTCTGTTTTTAAGGAATTTTAGTCAATTTAGTTTTGAGAACTTAATTAAAACAGTTAACCGATTTCAGGGAAGGACAATGTTAGAACGGCTCGTGAGAAGGATTAATCGTAGTGTTTTGAAAAAAATAGCATATAGAGCAGGTATTCCTAAAAATTCTGACCTGCTGCAGTGCCTTGATGGGCTTTGGGTAGAACCTATTTATGAAGAAAGGCCCAAAAAAGTTAAAATTTATACCAGTGACGGAATACTAGTAACCACCCATCCCTTAGAAGAGCTTTATGCCTCGAAAGAGGATTCTGTTTTTATCATTGGATCAGGTCCCTCAATTAAGAATCAACCCATAGCTGAATTGGCAGAGAGGAAGACTATTTTGTTAAACGGAGCTATTAAGCTCATCAAGGATTACAACCTATCACCTCTTTGTGTGGTGATTTCTGATGATTCATTCATTAGGAAACGCTCAGAGATGCTCCAGTACATCAACAAGAGGGTAAATTTTGTTTTAACCTTTCCTGTGCTTAAGGAAATTTTCTTTTCACGACCAAAGATTCTTCAAGATAACAATATCTTCCTAATTCACGAAGTTAATGATCCATTTAAAGATACTCCTAGCACTCATCAAAAGAATTTATTCTTGTTTGATAAACCAACATGGGGAACATTCCGTGGAGGTACGGTTATGTCTATTGCAATACAAATAGCGGCCTTTTTTAAGGTGAAAAAAACTTATTTGCTTGGTTTAGACATTGGTAACTCGAAAACTGAGCCAAGATTTTATGAGACAACAAAAAATGTTGTGCGCTCTGGTCTTCTAGATGATTATAAAAATACCATATTACCCTTTATGAAATTGGCGGCAGAGTGGTTTCATCGCAATTCTTGTGAAATTTTTAATTGTTCCCCAGTAACAAAGTTACCTTACTCTGTTATTCCATACGCAGATATCGAAAAAATTGTTGGAATTCATAAGTAAGTGTTTAAAAATATGCATAAAATCGTTTAGTTCTTTAGCCGCAATCAAGTATTCAGTAGTTTAGGTATATAGAGAAATTAATGAAATTGGTATAAAGGGGTGAAAAGAAAAAATGAGACCAAGACTTAGAGACCTCTGTATAAATCATCTAACTAATTGAAAAACCTTGTTCCCACGGTGCTTTGTTGCGACAGATTTTTCGGAATGGCTATTTGTACAGACCTCCCTTAGAATTTCAGCCATCTAATAATTTGTCAAAGAGGAGTTTTATGTTAAAAAACAGTAACTCAGGACTTTATGTTTTTTTAGCACTCGTTCTTGGTTTTCTTTGTGCCTTGCTGAGTTATAGATATATAAGTCAAGGAAATGAGCTTTCACAAGTTCTGCTTCCCTTTTACTTTTTATTCGGATTTTTGAACTTTGCCGTTTTGTTTTTAGTAACCTTTTTTCCCTCAATTATCCTTTCAATGCTCAGTTTTGGGAAGGTTGCTATTGTTTTGGCTTGGATAATATCCTTCGCTGGGTTAGTTTTTTTGGTCACTGATACATTTGTCTTTCAACAATTCAGGATGCATCTTAACTATGCAATGCTTGAGATGGCATTGTTGGGAGGCGGGCAAATTGTAAAGTTTTCTTCGCAGGCCAGCAATCAGATACTTTTATTGGTCTTACTTTGTGCTTGCTTTGCTTCGCTTGCTTTGTTATGTTCATTTTATTTACGTAAAAAGACTAGACTCTCTTCTATTGCGTTTTTTACGCTTGTAATTTCTTACGCAGGAGCAAATGTGCTTCATGGTTTTGCTTGGGCAAAACATTACTATCCTGTTGTTGCAGTCTCTTATTTCTTGCCGGTAGCGAAGCCACTGACATTCAACAAGCTGTTGGTTAGATCGGGAGTATTTACCGCTAGAGAGGTCTATACTCCTCCGGTCAAATTCCGAAAGGATTCTTTAATGATCTATCCGCTAAATCCTTTAGTGTTTGATAAAAATATAACCAAGCCACTTAACTTAGTTTTTATTTTTGTTGATTCGTTAAGGGCAGATATGCTTGCTCCAGAAACCATGCCCACAACATGGGAATTCGCACAAAAAGGGGTTATTTTTAAAGATCATATGTCAGGAGGTATAAACACAAGGCACGGCATTTTCACTCTGTTTACGGGCATTCCTGGTTCCTATTGGCAAAAAGCATTAGTCTCAAAAACGGGTTCTCCTCTGATTACAGCTCTCATTAACAACAACTACGATATAGGCATATTTGCGGGGGCCCCGCTTAATATGCCGGAATTTAACCAAACAATTTTTAAATCGGTTCCTAATCTTCGAGTGTTTCCTCCTGGAAAGGATGCGATAGAGAGAGATAAGCTTGCAGTAGAGGACTTCCAGTCATGGCTGAAAAGCGTGCCAAAAGGCAGGCGCTTCTTTAGTTTTGTGTTCTTGGATAACGTCCACGCTAGCGCATTTCCGGCAGGATCAAAATTTGAGCATTTCAAACCATTTCTAAAAGAAGTTAATCACCTCGCTTTAAACAACACATTCGATCCAAAACCTTATTTTAATAGATACAAAAATAGCGTTTTATTTGCTGATTACAATATTGGAAAAATTATTAAATGTCTTTCTGAGCTTGGACTAATGAAGGATACGATAATTATCATAGGTAGCGATCACGGAGAAGAATTTAACGATAATGGCCTCAATTATTGGGGACATAATGGAAACTTCACACAATATCAAGCAAAAGTTCCTCTCGTTGTCTATTGGCCTGGTAAGGGAGTGAGGGAAATAAATTATCGAACATCTATGTTAGATATCGTTCCTACAATCCTCCCCGAAGTTCTTGGTGTAATAAATCCCGTCAGTGACTATTCTGTTGGTCAAAGCATTTGGGAGCCAAATAGAAAGAGAGACTGGGTCTACTCAAGTAATTATTCTCGGAACGCATTTATCGAAAAGGATCGGATTGTGCTGATTGATGAATTAGGGCTATTAAGGTACTTAGATAACAGCTACGGACCGTCAAAGGATAAAACAGTTCCGTCTTACATCAATGAAGTACTTGAAGAAAATCGTCGTTACCTGAAATGAACTATTAATTAAAAGCAAGTTTAGTATTCTTGGAGTTAGAACTTTCGACTCATAAAAAAAAGAAGTTTTATAATCCGTAACTAATGGATAAATCCGCATTGATTTTTAGTATGACTCAAATAGAAATGGTTATACCCCCCCCCAAGAACTCAATAACGAAGATTCTTGTCGGGGCGATAGTGTTTTTCTTCATTACTCTTGTAATTTTGTCATTTTTCAGGTTTGCTTTTTTGGGATGTTATCTTTCGGGAGATGGGCAAGTTACCGCATCCGAGGCTTTTAGAGCTTTTTGGATGGGAATAAGAATAGATGCCAAATGGTTGTCCTTATTTTTGGTTCCTGCTTGGGTAGTCTTTATTCTTTCCATTTTCTTTAAAAAGCTGACGAGTTTTGCGTTGCTTTTGGCTGTAGTTGGTCTGTTTGTTATGGTGGTTTTGGACTCGATTAACTTCGGGTTTTATGGATTCTATAAATCCCCCATCAATCCTTTAATTTTTGGATTCTTTCAAGACGACACCGAAGCCATTCTAAAAACATTATGGTCTGATTGGCCGGTGCTTTCATATGTTTTGGTGATCTTTTTGGCTACAAGTTTGCCGATGGTATCTGCGATTTTCTTGGCTAAAAGAGTCCGAACTAATTTAGGTAGGGGCAGTTTGATTCTTGCAGTAATAGCGATTACGTTACTTCAAGCATTTTTAATACGTGGTTCTTTAGGCAGGTTTCCGCTCCGGCAAGAGGACCTTGCAGTCTCAAAAATCCCGCTCGTTAATTACTCAGTTACTAACGGATGTCAAGCGCTTTACGAATCTTACAAATCAATGAAAGCCTTAAAAATCCAAGGAGACCCGCTAACACCTATAAAAGACTTTGGTTTCTCCGACGAAGCTCAGGCAAAAAAGACTCTTGGAAAACACAACTCAACAAACATATCTCGGCATGTCATTTCAATGCATAAACCTAATGTGGTATTTGCTGTTATGGAGTCAATGAGCGCAGATGTGTTCAAATCTCACGACACTACTAAAAACAATGTGCTCGGCAGCCTTGAAAACGCCCTTAAAACGGCTATAGTCTTTAAAAACTGCGTTAGCGTTCAAAACGGAACATTTCCTTCATTGGAGGGATTGTTGTTTAATACTCCTTTAACCCCTTTATCGCAGAGCGGGTATGGACGGCAACGACTTTGTTTTTCCCAAATTTGGCCATTTAAAGAAGCCGGATATAAAACAATCTTCTTGACAGGTGCTCCTGAGTCATGGAGACAGATCAGTGAAACGTTCGTAAATTACGGCTTTGACGAAATCTACGGATCATCTACTATCGCCGAGACTTTTCCCAATGCCGAGGTGGGTCCCTGGGGGATTGGGGATAAGTGGCTTTTTCAATTTGCGGAGAAATTAGTAAAAGAGGCCGAAAAGAGTAAAAAACCAGTATTTTTAATGATTCTTTCCACTACAAATCACCCTCCCTTTAAAGTTCCAGATGGGGATGCCGTATTACCTGTTAACGCAGATTTTCTACCGTCAATCATCAATAAAGATTCGCCGAGTAGGGAGGAGGTTCATTTGATGCTGCAGACATATCAATACGCATCAAATGCGCTCGGCAGCTTCGTAGGGACGCTTGGTAAAGAAGGATGGCTTAACAATACCATCGTAGTTGCCACGGGTGATCATAATGCAAGATTTAGCTATGAGGTAGACGGCAATTGGCATAGGGTGTTTGGTGTCCCGTTGATCTTTTGGCTACCTGATCATAGTGTGAACAAGAATATTGACGCGTCTCTATGGGTATCCCACCGAGATATTTTTCCCACCTTGTTGTCTTTGGCTTTAGGCAAGGAATCTACATCGGAAAAGGGACGTGACTTGTTCTCTGAAAAACCAACTGAAGGAGCTGTATCTTTCATTGATCTAGATGGTGGGCGGGGCTTTGTGATCGGAAAACCTGGTTTAGCTGTTATTCGGAAGTCTAAAAATCCGTGTCCAGCCGATTGTTATCGTTGGGATGAACGAAGTAAGTTGATTCGGGCTGAATGTAAGGGAGATTTGGAGTCAATGAGGAATCGAGGTCGAGCTCAAAGAGCTCTGAGCGAAGTGGAAATCAGAAAAGGACTCACGGTATACTGAGAAACTTAGTTAAATCAACATGGATTGTCTAGGTTAAAAATGAAAGAAAAAAGAGCGCAGATAAAGAAATCTGATAGTCAGGAATACAAAGAAGTCTTTCTCAATCTAGGCTTTAGAGAGGACATTGAAAAAATTAAGTTTATTAAATTTACTCATCCTTTGAGCGATAACCTTAATGTTTATTGGCTATTTTCTAGTAAAGGTCGAAAAGAAAAAGATAAACCGCAATATCTCACAAATGCGCTAAGAATCTCTCCCGATACCAATCATAAGAAGCTTTCTTTCAGTCTTGATTTAGATTCATTTGGGAACCCAAAAATTCATCCTCACTCGGGGCTTGTTCCTTTTAGAAAGAATGCTAAGAAATCTTCACAAAATGCTTCGTATGGATTTAGATTTGACAGTCCTAAAGACCTGAAAGAAAAATTGGAACAGATCATAGAATCGTGGAATGATAGGTCGGTTTCGTCTGAGACTTCAAAGAAAGAAAATCCCATTAACGCTTCAGTAAAAGGATATTGCAAAGTCAGTTCGGAAAAAGGCGAAGAGATAACACAAAAAAATACTAATCAAGAACTCGTCAGTTACGTTGGTATTGAGGGCGGGAAGAAAATGTACCTTTCTTGTCGTAAGGAACGTGATCCTAAACTGAGAGCTGAATTTTTGAAAAATACCGATTGGAAATGTGCAGTGTGCGGTATGGTTTTCGAAGATGTTTATGGGGATGTTGGCCGCTGTTTCATAGAGGTACATCATGTAGTGCCTTTAGCTGAGGAAGATGAAGAGAGAAATACAACAATGGATGACCTAATTGCACTTTGCTCAAACTGTCATCAAATGATTCACCGAGTTATAGATAAGAGAATAGTCGGCTATTCTGAGTCGGTTAAATATCTAAAGGATAAGGTAGAACAAAATAAGAAAAGCAGAAATGAAATCGACAAGTTGGGCAAACATTGATACAGTTGCTCTATGAATGCTTGGTTTCTCTGGTTTTGTGGTTCAAAAATAAATCTTAACGAATGCCAAGAGTTTTCTTGCTCAGGCCTGGGCCTTTCGATTTTTTGAAGAAATTCATTTTGGACACCAATGAATAATTTTTTAAAAATCGTGCCTAGCGAAAAACAGTGTTAATACGCTCGAATCGTTGGGGGTCTCTTTCGACTTAATCTCACAAATTCGTTTTGGTCTCTAGGTTGGAGTTATCCCAAATTTTGTCAGCATAGCCTTTTGTAAATTCTGTTTAAGTGACTCGACTTTACTAGCGCTATTTGCCCCTGTCATTTTTGACTTTCCTATAAGCCCCAACAAATAGTTGATTCGGAGGTTGTTTTGACCAGAAGGGCAAAGAATAGGGGGAAGGATTCTATCTCTGTATTTGCTATAGGTACTAGACTTCTTCAGGGCATCCGTTACGGCAATTCCCAAAGGCAGGATGATACTTGTTTTAGCTTCTGCGAACTCTTCCTCTAGCATAGGTATAAAATAATCATCCAATTTTTGACGAGCAGCCTTGTAAACGCCCTGGTTGCACGTGTATGAAGTTAACTTACCCGTCTTTTTGTCTAGGTAAAAAGTTGGAAATTTGTAGATAGAAGTGTAATTAACCAAATATGTCAGGTCACTGGGTTTTGTCCCAATTGTTGAACTAGAAACAAAAAGTTCCCTACAGGTTCTGAGTCGTGGTTCAAATCTTTTCAAGTACTGATCAAACTTAAAATAATCAAGTTGGGCAACGAGAAGTTCTCTCATTTGGGCAAAACTTCCATCTAATTTGCACTTTTTAAGGACATCAGGAGAAGATATGGATTTTTGTGCAGAATCGAGGTTCTCTCTTATCTGTGTCCACGAAGGGGTCATACCAAGTAAGGTAAGCTTAGCATCCCGGTTTACTTATTCGAAAGGGGCATAGCGAATATAAACATTGCCAAAAGAATTAAGCGGAAAATTAGAGTGAAAGTATTCTTTGGTCCCATCCCAATTTTCTATTGCTTTCTCATACTTTTTAAAAAACGTACTTGCCATTTTTACAAATGTATTAGTTAAAACTGATTTGCATGGCAGTATTATCCGAATGGAACAAGGTGTCAAGTGTATTTCCTCACTAATCCCGTATTGTTTTCTCAAACTCCCGCCACTTCTTGCAAGAAAAGCTTCGTTTGAGTTCTTTTATCTTTACTACAAAGCGAAGTTATTGCAAGCACTTTTATCTTTCGGAAGTGCAACAAAGGTGGCAATAGATATGAGCAATGCCTTTGCCAGACTGAGCGATGAGTATTTGAACGCTGACGTGGTGTACGACTTGTTCCATGTTCTCAAACATTTCCGAGAAGATGTCTTGTCTGTTGCCAGAAAACAGATCTTTGCCAGTCTGCCCAAGAAAGACCCTCAACGCCAATTCATTCGGGGAGCCGATTGGGTCATCATCAGTCCCTACCATCTCCTGAAGCCAAACCGTTAGAAGCA
>CANQMZ010000096.1 GCA_947625105.1 uncultured Parasutterella sp. | reverse complement strand
CGAATGGCTTATTCGATGAAAGGCTCATGTCTCACCTGGGACGACATTTTGGCCGTATGTCCTGCGCTTTCAGACGAAGCTGAAAGTGACCGTCAGAAAGTTCTGAAACGCTTTTTTCACAATGAACGCGGATTTTGGATTGACGATCGGGTGGAATTTGCCTTGAAACAAGAGGAAGAAGAAAAGGAAAAACTTCGTACTTATAAAACCGTTAGAACCAAGTGCGGCCAGTTGGGAGCTGCAAAACGATGGAATAAAACGGAAAAAGATAGCTTACCTAATAGCTCAGCTAATAGCTTACCTAATGGCTCACCCAATGGCTCACCCAATGGCTTACTTAATAGCTCAGCTAATGGCTTACCTAATGGCTCACCCAATGGCTTACCTAATAGCTCAGCTAATGGCTTACCTAATGGCTCAGCTAATGGCTTACCTAATGGCTCAGCTAATGGCTTACCTAATGGCTCACCCAATGGCTTACCCAGTAACAGCTTTGGCGACAAAGCGATTAATTCATTGATTGATAACGATTCTCAGAATGGGAAAGCGTCTACATCTGCCTCACCTTCGCACGTGCGCGTAGGCGCACACGCCGGCACGCACGCGATCACGCGCACGTCTGATTCTGATAATAATATATTTATAAATAAAAATAACAAATCAGAATCTGATGCGCACGCGCACCTGCACGCGAGGAAAAAGCAAGAAAAACCTGAAGATTTCAATGACATTTTTGACGAAAATCAGAATGCGACTTTGGATGATTTGACTAACTTGCTCACCGCCTCCGGCATGAACAACACTGCTGTTCGATCTTGGCTGCCGGCAGCGGATAAAACTCGGGTTCAACGCTTGATCGAACACCTTCCACGGCTGGGAAAAGAACTGTTTGATGAAGTGATCGAAACTTGTAAAAAAGCAAAAGCGAAAAGCAATCAGAAAGTGACTTTTGATCGCTCGGTGGCCTTTGTTTTCAAAGCGCTTGAAAGCAAAATCGAAAGCATACAAAAAACATCCGAAATTGATTACACAGAAGGGTTGATTCGTCAGCCCGATGGCAGTTACAGACCCGCTCCCAGAAGGAGACGATCATGACCGAAAATTTGAATCCCCGGGAAAACATCAACGAAGAACGTTACATAGCCGGCTTTTGCAAACGGCACGGCTGGTTTAGTGCTGCGCTCAAAAATTCGAACACTGCATACACTTGGCCGTGCCCGAGTTGCTCAATCGAAAAGAAATCTTTATCCGTCTTTGGTCAGACTGTCATTCCAGAGCGCTATAAAAACAAAAACTTCAACAACTACTTCTGCGAATGCTCAGGTCAACAGATCGCATTGGCAAAGTGTGAAAACTTTTTGAAAGTAAAAGAGCAAAACCCGAAGTCGGGCGATGGTCTAGTTCTTCTCGGATCAGTTGGTACCGGAAAAACTCATTTAGCTTGTTCAATTCTCACAAATTTCGTCATGAGTCAAAGAAAAAGCTGCTTTTATACGACAGCTGAAAAACTGGTGACAAAGATCATAAGCACATGGTCGCAAGAGAGCGAAAAAACTCAAGATGAAATGACTGAAGCTTTTTCGAATGTTGAACTTCTGGTCATTGACGAATTGGGCGCTTACAAGAATTCGGACCGTGAAATAAGGATTCTGTCAGAAATCATCAACGAACGCTATGCACGCATGAAATCAACGATTTTTTGCACAAATTTGAAATGGTCCGGTTCTAAATCGCTTGAGAACCACTTGGACGAAAGAAGTTTTGATCGAATCCATGAATTGTCTGAGCTCGTCGTATTTGACTGGCCTAGCTATAGAGGAAAGAAATGATAAAAACCGTTGGAACAATAAGACTGAACTACTTTTTTTTCAGACAAGGCATCCAGTATCGAATTGCCGGCATGTCTGCTCAAGATCAAGAAAAGGCTCAAGTTTTCTTTAGTCGTTTTCGGGGTAGACATTCACAAGAGCTTGAATATGACACAGACGATTTGTTCGTTGTGACTGAAGGCTTTACACAACATAACTTGAGTTTTGTCTTAGGTTGGGCATGTGCAAATTTTTACATCAAAAAACAATTGGAGGCGTAATGAAGTCATTGGTTATTTGTAACGAAAAAGGCGGCGTTGGCAAAAGCATGATTGCAACTCAATTCGCGTATTTTTGCGCCATACGTAGAAAATTGCGAGTGTTGGTTTTTGATCTTGACCACCAAGGCAATACCAGTAAGTCTTTACTGAAAAAAGACTTTTTCCTCGCCGCAAATGTCAATGCAGGTCAAATTCTTCGTGGAGAAACATTGACAATGAATGAAGACCAAAAAAATCTGGTCATCGTCGGTGATGAATCTTTGTTGAATCTTCAAGACATGGTCACTAACCCTGAAGATGACATCAATCAAATGATTTACAACAATCTTTACAACGCATTCGAATCATTCAGATCTTACTTTGATCTGGTGATTATTGACACGAATCCCAATCCGGACATTCGAATGAAGGCTGCCATGTATCTTAGCAATTATGCGATCAGTCCTATCCAATGTAACTCGGAGTCAATCGACGGAATTGAGCTTTTGATAAAGCTCATTGACGATGCTCGTCAAATGAATTCCGAGTTCGAATACTTGGGCTTGTTGGTCAATCTACTGGAAAACAAAGCATACCAAAAACAGAACTTTTCGACCTTAGTTGAAAAATATAACGAATTGATACTTTTTGACAAGGAAAAAGGCGTAGTTCCTAGCATTGGCAACAATATCGCATTTCAAGCTGCTCAAGATTGTGGAATACCCGTATGGTCATTTCGGCAATCAACTGCACAACGAGCATGGGCAATGTTGCAGCCAGTTTTTAGCTTGATTGCAGAAAAAATGTCATTGCCAGATTTAAGCAAAACCAAAACCAACGAGGGACAAAAATGAGCAATTTAAACAAACTGATTGATATCTCACTGGAAACTGATCGTTCTGCTCGATCTGTTCTGATTGAACTGAAAAAAATCGTGAGTGATCCGACACAGCCAAGAAAGAAATTTGAAGAAGACAAATTGAAAGACTTGGCCGACAGCATGGACCGCTATGGATTGATGCAGCCCATCGTTGTCCAGAGAAAAGACAAAAGTTATGAAATTATCACCGGCGAAAGGCGGTTCAGAGCTGCGCAAATCTTGGGTTGGAAAAAAATCAAAGCAACACTGCTTAATGAAGTCATAGACGATACAGGTTATCGGCAGATGATTGAAAACCTCAAACGAGAAGCGTTAAGCGTTGAAGAGATCGCTGATTTCATAGCCGGCCGTCTTAATGCCGGAGAAAGTCAAAAAGATATTGCTGAAAAACTCGGGTTTTCAAAGTCAGTATTGTCTCAGTATGCAACATGGACAAGTATGCCAGATGAAATACGTAAAGCAGTAAAAACAGGAAAAGTCAACGACATTCAAGCCGCTTATGTCTTGTACCAACAATTTAAAAAGCAACCAGAAAAAGTAACTGCTTTTGTTGAGAATAACAGTAGCATAAGTCAGGCAGAAGCGAGAAACTTTGACAAGAAAACGGAAAAAACCGCACACGAAAAAGATGCGTCAAATATTGACGAAAGTTTCTTTAAAGAAACTTTTAAAGATTCGCCATCTAATAAAAACAGCAACTTAGAAGAGGATGGCCTTTCAGAAAATGACGAAGACGAAGTCGTTTCTGAACAGCCAGTGAAACAAAAGAAGCCTCAAAAAACTGATTCTTTAGATGTCTTAGATTCAGGAGCGGATTTTGAAGAAACCGAGAATGAAGCAGTTTTTGAAGAAAGCAGTGACTCAGAAATAGGAGGTTTTGATGATTTCTCAGAAAGTGAAATAAAAACTCAAAAAACTAACAAAAAAGAAGAAAAAGAAAAACAACTAGAAGAAGCTGCGGATTCCATATTAGAAAACGACAAATCCAAGTCTTATAAGAACCCATTGATTCTGTGCCTGATAGATAAAAATGATTGTGAACTTCTCTACAAGCGTAAGGCCAAAGCCGGATTTGTGTTTGTCAAATTTGACGATGGAAGAGAAGAACAAGTTTTAGCTGAAAAAGTTGTACTCAACAGAATTATTGAAGCTTAGTAAAGGAGAAAAAAATGGAACTTTCAAAAGAGATGGATGAATTTGTAAGTGAGCTGACTGATGAATTTGCAAGGGAGCTGGCATATCAGGATGCCACTAGAGAAAAAATTCGAGTTTTAAATGAAGAGCAACAAGCAGCAGATTCAAAAGAGCAGCAAATAGCAAATGTGATAAAAAAAATCACAGGAACTTCTATCGAAGAGCTTGATGAAAAAATTCAAGCTATAGAAAAAAAGAAAGAAGCGCATGAAACTGTTATAAAAAACTTAAACGAAAAAATTAAGACTCTTAAACATCGCAAACGTGTAAAAACCGAAAAAGAGCGTACGCACAAACTTATTGAAATTGGCACATGGTCTTTGAAAATAGCTTGCGATAAGTTGAATAAGAAAGAGAATGAAGTTACTTTTGAAGAATTTAAAAAAGTCTTCAATGAACTTGTAAATTTTGAAGATTCGACTTCTAATAAAAACAACAAGTTAGAAAACAATGAAACTGAAACAATCCCTGAAAAGGAAGTTTCAAACTCTAATTCAAACAGTGCTGACAACAGTACGACGGCAGCTGATCTCGATAACACACCTTATGAGTTAGATGCTGACGCTATAGAATTTTTCAATCAACAGCTCGAAGAAACTATCAGAGCTAAAAAGGTGATGGAAGATTCTCAGTCACCGTTATCAACAGATAGCGGCATGGGAGAAGAAAAATGACGCACTGGCAACGAATCAACTGGAAAAAAGTTTACACAGGTCACTGCGAAACATTGCCAGAGGCATTTAAACAAGTTTTGGTCAAATACGAAGACCCAGAGACGGACCGCATAAAAACTCTAATCGCCTATTGGTCAAAAGATTATTTCGGTGAAATCAATTTTGTTGTTGAAATTCACCCGGGGCTATACACCTATGCGAAAGAAAGAGTTTTGTCTTGGAAAATTGAGGAATAACAATGCAAGAAGAGAAAAAACTAAACGAAATCAATTGTGAGCAAGCCGAAATCCTGAAATCACTAAAGTTGAATTACAACTTAGTAAGAGCAATGATAAACAACATTCGAAAAACGAAGAAAAGCATCCGCAAACAGATTCACGTACTAGCTAGTAACGTGGAAGTGCGCTCAAACTTAGGCGAAGAAGCAGCCGAAGAAAGAATCAGAATTTGTAAAAAGCAAGAGGCTTTGCTTACCAAACAGTTTAATAACCTAGAAAAGTTTTACAAAATTACAAGCCTTTATATGGGTATAAGCGAAAGTAAGGGAGCCTAAACATGCACTATCGTTTATCGATACTTCTTTCTTTGGCCGCTGTGGTTGTTTTGGTAGTGGTGATGCTGTCAATCTTTTTAGGTTACGTCGGATCAACCACATTTACTGTAACCACCTCTGCAATTCTCACTGGTTTGGCATTGTTGGCATCGTTAGTTATCTTTGTCATCGCATTCATAGGATATTTGACAAGTGACGACATCCTGACAAAAGCGCTAGGCGCAGTGGGAATTGTCATGTGGGCGGGGATCATTGCCACAATCGTAACCGGCAAAGCAAGTCAATTCTTTAGTGAGGCTCCGGAGGCGGAAACTCCGGCCGTCGTGGAGCAACACCGAACGGAGGTTTAAATGAATGACTTACCTTTTGGTGAAATGGCCAAAGCTGTTGGAGTCATGGTGTTTTGGATGCTGATCGCCGATTTTTGCTTCATATACAACGGTAATACAGCAGAACCATGGACATTTATTTTTGTTCCTATCGCCGGTTTTTGTGTGCTACCTCGTTTCCGCACAATCGACAAGAAATTAAGAGGAGACGTAGGAAAATTTTGCAAAGCCTTTCTAATCGTGTGTGTTCTTTCGTTCGAAATCACATTATGCCTTGCTATTCTGGCAAAAGATTACTTAATAGACGATCCGACTACCCTGCACAGCCCGAACACAGCAAGCACGTTAGATACGCGGAACAGCCAAAGCGCCGGCAACAATGTGAAAAAGGCCCCTACCCTATAGATTCCGGAGCCTGTGCAACAGGCTCCTTCTGATTTAGATAAAAAAATGATCAAAGTTTATTTAAATAAACTTTAAACGACTAGGGCAGGATCGCCTTTTGGTGCTAAATGTACGTACATTTAGCAGCCAAAAGGCACACAGCACCGGTTTTGAAACCGGTCGGAACTTGAAAGTTCCGGCTACCACACCGCTAAAGCGGTCGAACTTCGTTCGGTGGGATTTTTCGAAATGACAAAAAGCAGAAAGTTAGAACGACTAGAAATTCGAATAACGAAGGAGGAAAAGGAGCGATGGCAAAAATTAGCCCGTGATGACAATTCAAACATGTCACATTGGACACGACACGTCATCGCAATGGCACTAAATCAACTCTCAGAGGAGATAGCTCAAAAAAACGTCAAATTCAAATCGCTCAATCGACCAGACGAAACGAAAACAGAAGCGATCAAAGTTTATTTGACTTCATCAGAAGCTAAAGCATTGGATGAAGTGATAGCTGCGAAACAAATGACTCGACAACAACTAATTGTAAAACTCATTAGAAGTTTTTTGATCGGCAATGCGATTTTGGACAAGGAAGACACAAAAACTCTTGTCAATGCAAACTCTCAGTTACGATCCGTAGGAATCAATTTGAATCAAATTGCCCATGCGATCAACGCAAAAGCAGACGATCTTGACGACAATCTTGTTTCAGAGAGTCTGAAAACAATTCGAAACACTAGTGCTGCCATTGACAAGCAAATCAAAGCAACAAGTGATTTTTTGCGCCAGTGTAATGCAAGAAACAGAATTACCGTTGATTGAGAAAAATCTCACCTTTCCAAATCGGTTTTTTTGTCATTTTTCTTCGAGACAAGCAGCCCAAGACTGTCATGCATCTTGAGATATTTATCTAATAATCTGTCTTTGTCTATAAGAGGATCTTCCTGCGTGGCTACCATATACTCAAAGTGATCAAGTCCACGATATGCCAATGCAGACGCTATGGCCAATTTTGTTGTTCGGCTTAAGGCGTTTACATATTTTTCGCAGATAAAACTCAAATCGTACAGATCTCTTAATTTATCCCTACCCTGATAGGCAATACTCTTCATGACACCTAGGATGTCAATCGTATAGACCAAGGTACCGTTTCTAATTTCAGTTATCTTGGAAAGGTCTTGATCACTGAACTTTTTATTTCTGTATGAAACTTCAACTTTCAACGGTTTGGAATCATTGCCGTAATTGATCAAATAACGTTTAACTACTTCCGTATTCTTTGCTTCTCTATAGCTATAGCCATATGCAGCGCAAAACCTTCTCACGAATGGACCAATATCCTGTTTGAATCCATCAAGATCAATGTCTTCGGAAAAACGATCCAGGCCGTAACAACGTCTCAATGCGATTCCATCTTTCAGAATGAAACTGCTTGAAAGTTTGTTTAGAACTGATAGAAAATTTTCCATTACCTGCTCATGGCGGATACGCCAGTCTTTAGACCTTTTCATTCCTCTCCAAAAATCTCAACCATTGCAGTCCGTACTCGTTACCCATAAATCGGGAAATTTCTTTCCAATTGGCTGCCGTTGAAAGCATTAGGACCCGACTAAAAATTTCTTTGGTGTATTTGTCATTGCAAATCAATTCGTCTTTCATTCCTTGCGCATAACCAAAATTCCCCACGGCAAGTAGATCAAGAACCGCTCTGATGTGATTTGCAACTTTATGAGTTCCAGGGTTTTCCGGAACGTGCGAATTGTTTTCTATGCCGTAATCAGCAAAAACCGATTCATCACTTTCCATAACCGTAGGATGAGTCCACTGGATACCTGACTGATGCCAGTCACCACAAGTCTCTAAGCTACAGTTCAGATTAAGCGCATGTATTCCGGTTATGTATTTCATGAGATTCTTCCAATGACGCGGAATTGTAGAACTCTACGATTAATTCATCAAAGAAAAACAAAATCTACCCCATTCTTCCATGATCTCACGACGTTCTTTGAAAAGATCAGAACGATCATAAGCCCCACCGTACACATCGTTTCGGCTATGCAACATGCATAGCTCTACGGCAAGCTGGTCAAACTTCTTACCATTCCTTTGAAATTCACGAGCCCAAGAACGAAAACATGAACGAGCGGTTCCGTGCTGGGTAATCCGAAATGGCTTGTTAAATCTCTTAGATTTTTCTTCAT
>CANQMZ010000095.1 GCA_947625105.1 uncultured Parasutterella sp. | reverse complement strand
GGGTGGATCTCGGTAATCTGGCTACCTAACTGAAGAAGGATATCGCTGTGTTCCCCCTTCTCATAGACGGTGTTGGCTCGACCAAGGATAAGGGGATCAATTGTGCCGATGGCATCTAGGTCTTTACCAGTGTAGGGTAAAGAATGAAGAACATAACGCATGGCGTTCAAGCGGGCTCTCTTCTTGTCATCGCTCTTGATCACTGTCCATGGGGCAGCCACGGTGTCTGTGTTAAGGAACATGGCTTCCTTGGCCTTTGTATAGTCATCCCATTTGTCCAGAGAGGCCATATCCACAGGAGAAAGCTTCCAACGCTTTAACGGATGGATCTGACGTTCTTTGAAACGCCTTCTTTGTTCTTTGCGGCTGACGGAGAACCAGAATTTGATGAGGTAGATGCCACTTCTTGTAAGGAAGCGTTCAAATTCCGGGCACTCATGCATAAATTCAAGATACTGATCGTCCGTGCAGAAACCCATTACTCTTTCCACACCGGCGCGGTTGTACCAAGAACGGTCAAAAAGGACGATTTCGCCGGCAGTCGGGAGGTGAGGCACGTATCTTTGGAAATACCACTGCCCAAGCTCGCGTTGTGTCGGTTTATCCAACGCGACAACACGGGCACCTCTTGGGTTCAGATGTTCCATGAAACGTTTGATGGTGCCGCCTTTGCCTGCGGCATCTCGTCCCTCAAACAAGATGACCACTTTTTGACCGGTCTCTTTTACCCAGGACTGGAGTTTTAAAAGCTCTGACTGGAGGATGTATTTTTCTTTTTCGTAGCGTTTTCGGCTCATCCTGTTCTTGTACGGGTATTCGCCACGGCGCCAGTTTTCATTCAGTTCGTTCTCATCGGCATCACCCTTATGGCTGTCGCGAAGTTTCTCGCGCTGAACAAGAGCTTTGATAATTGCCTTGCGGTCTTCCGGTGATTCTCCATCAAGGATGGTGGTCAGTGACTGCATCTCACGCTCACTGGCACCGGCAAAACCTTGTTGTGTCTCGTATTCTTTTACTTCGGATTCCTTAGTGACCGGAGAAGATGTGATTTCTTCAACGGCCGTTTTGAAGGGATCTCCCTCAGAGTAGGTCTGCTGTTTAGGCTTGGTAGTACCTACTTTGTTGTCGCTATTTGTCACGATAATCTTCCTGTACTAGTTAAATTTGAAAATTTACGATTCCTTTTGAACCTTGGAGGATTCTTTTAAAGTTAGGATGTAATCGTAAAGTTTCCCTTTAGGCAAATCGGAAATCTTACTAGCTATTAAAGCTAATTGTCTAGTTGGTAATTGTTCGGATAATTCGTTTAACCAAGCTTGGGTAGAGGGATCAATTTCAGAGTCTGAATTTCGATTAGCCGCATTAACAATGACAACATATTCCCCTTTGGGAGAGTGTTTGGCCGACCAAAGTTTCAGATCCGAAGTTTTCAAGGTCTCAATCGTTTCAAATTTTTTAGTTAATTCCCGGCAAATGACGATTTTTCTGTTGTCTTTGATGACCTCGGAGAGTTCTTCGGCAAGTCTCAGTATTCGGTGAGGTGCTTCATAAAGGACAAAGGTTTTTCCAAGTTTGTAGAGTTCGAGAAGCTCGGTTAGCCTTTCTTTAGCACCCCCGGTTAAAAATCCTTGAAAAACAAATCCTTCAGGAGCCATGCCGGCCGCCGACATGGCGGTTACGACTGCGCTTGCACCGGGGATCGGAACGACCAAGAAACCCTTTTTTTGGACTTCATCAACAACTTTGGAGCCAGGATCGGAAACCGCGGGAGTTCCAGCATCGGTGACGATGGCAACTCTCTTGCCTTCTTTCAGAAAAGCGATGATTTTTTCAGCTCCTTGATGTTCATTGTGTTGGTGAACAGAAAACAAGGGTTTGGCTATATTAAACTTATCCAATAACTTGAGAGTTTGCCTAGTATCCTCAGCGCCGATAGCGTCCACCTGATTCAGTGTGTACAGAGCCCTCAGGGTGATATCGCCAAGGTTTCCTATAGGCAGACCAACAACAAAAAGTGCCGAAGCCGGCAGTGTTTGGCTTGCTAAGTCAACCACCTTAAATATTGAATCGTCAATGAAGGGATTTGTCATGGAGTGCAACGTGTTTTTATTAAGACTAAAAAGCATACATTGTTTAGTTGCATTAAGCCTAATCTTGTCTGGCCTATTCGGTTTTAGTCAGGCAGCAGAAGTTCAATCGAATATACCCGCTTATTCCGGCAAAATTAAAATAGCCCTCTTCACTGCTCCCCAAGACTCTCCCATTTATGTGGCTACTCAATCTTTGAGAGAAGGGATCGCCACTGCGGCCAAGGAAGACTCAGATCGCTATCAACTCGTTCAATATACCCTACAGAACTCCTCTCAGGTTTTGCAACTTCTAGAGCAGGCTGCTGACGACAAGGTGCAGTTGGTAATTGGACCGATTTCCAAAGAAGCCGTCGAAACGGTGGCTTCTCTTTCGTATCTACCGGTACCCGTATTAGCGCTTAACAGACCAAGTGAATCTTCTCCGGCCGAACTCTTTTTAAGTATTGACCTTTCGGCAGAAGGAGAGGCAGAAGAGATCGTTAAACTGGCCATTGAAAACACTGCGGGTTCGGATAACGCAGGTAAAAACTTTGTGATATTGAGCACAAATAACCCCTACGATGAAAAGCTAGCTAGAGCGTTCGAAAAAGAGTTAGCTGCCGCAGGGGTTGGCTATGAAAAACGCCACGTAAGTAAAGAGCAGTTGGCTTACATTAAACAGGAGATGAGGGGAAAAGGGCTAAGAGGCGTACTTTTTGCAATGAGTGCCGAACAAGCCAGCCTGATTCGTCCTTATATTCCCTTGGAACTTCCAGTGTTTGGAACGAGCTATACCAATCCTATGAATCAGGCTGACGACATGGCGGCGAAGACCCAGGCCAACGATCTATTGGGATTGGTGACTTTGGAAATTCCTGCCGTTGCCTCCAGTAGTCCCCAATTTGCTAAATACAAGAGCCAAATGGAAGAACTTGGTCGTGATCAACGCCATCTGTTCGCACTAGGTGTAGATGCGTGGAATCTTGGTAAACAATGGCTTCAATGGGAGAAAAAAGGCGAATTCCCAGAGGGGCTAAGCGGACGCCTTTCTTTCAATAAGGATCTAGACAGCAGGGTTCGCAGGACGATGGAAAAAGTGGTTGTTAAACCCGAGACAGATACGCCCGAGTAAATAAGGATTGTTAAGAAGTTCAAAACAAGGAGTTGTCCATGACAAAGAAATTAATTCTTTTTGATTTGCTCTCTGCTTTGATGGATTCATGGACAATCTGGGGAGAGGTTGCGGGTTCAGAAGAAGACGGTCGCAAATGGCGCTTTCAATATCTTAAAGAAACTTATGGATGCGGACCTTATAGGAAATTTGAGGATTTGGTTAGAGACTCTGCTGTTAAAGCTGGGTACGATTCCGCATGGGCCCTTGAGTTGGAGAAAAAATGGTCAACCTTGAAAGGCTGGCCAGAGGCTAAAGAAGTTCTTCAAAAACTCGGAGAAGGTTATCGCTTGGGCGTGGTCACTAATTGCTCAGACAGACTTGGCAGAATGGCGGCTAGTCAAGTCGGTGTTGACTTTGAGATGGTTGTTACAGCTGAGAGTGCCGGTTATTACAAGCCTGATCCGCATCCTTATGCATTAGCTCTCAAATTGGCGGGCATCCGACCGGAAGAGGCAGTTTTTGTTGCCGGCTCCGCCTACGACATGCTCGGTACTTCACAGGTTGGGATAGAAACAATTTGGCACAATCGGATCGGCATGAAAAAGCCTGATCATGTCCCTCAACCTAGGATAGTCATACGCAATCTGAAAGAATTGCCTTCTGCGATTGAACTTCTCGAAAGAGGTAGTGAAGCAGAAAACCAGAGTACGTAAAAGGCACTCAAATTGTGGGGAGAAACAGGTCTGGGCATACCGGCTCCGTAATCGTTCAGGAGAAAACCAATCGTGACAATGATGGTACTTGACCAGGCCCAGCTTGCCTGGGGAGACAAGCCGCTTCTGGATGGCGTCTGCTTAACCATCAAAGCAGGCGATAGATTCGGACTTATCGGCAGAAACGGAACAGGAAAAAGTTCTCTCCTTCAAGTTCTTGCAGGAGAAGAGCAACTTGACTCCGGAGTGAGGAAAGTTCAGAACGGTCTGAGAATTGGTTACGTTCCGCAGGAACCTAAATTTCCTGAAGCCTCCACTTTGGTTGAATCCCTCGAGCTTAAGGCGGGATTGGCAAAATCGGAATCGGACGATAAAAAGCGGTGGCTTATGCGAGCCAAGATTTGTGAATATCTCCACCGTTTCGGCTTAGACGAAAATGCCGATCCTTTCATGGCTTCCGGCGGAGAAAAGAAAAAAGCCGCGCTGGCTTTAGCTTTTAGTTTTGAGCCGGATCTTTTGCTTTTAGATGAGCCAACCAATCACTTGGATATAGATTCCATCTTGCTGTTGGAACAGCTACTACTGGAAGAATTCAAAAAATCTCGGGCACTGGTAGTCGTAACTCATGATAGAGCTTTTCTCAACACAGTTTCAAACGGCATTATTGAATTGGACCGGGGAATTTTGAGGTCTTACCCGGGCTCGTTTGAGGAATATCAAAAACGTAAAGAAGACGAGCTCTATTCAGAAAATAAGGCTAGAGAGGAATTTGATAAGGTTTGGGCACAGGAAGAAGCTTGGATCAGGAGGGGAATTGAAGCCAGAAGGACTCGCAATGAAGGTAGAGTCCGGCGTCTGGAAAAAATGCGACTTGAACGTGAGGCCCGGCGCGATCGATTGGGAAAAGCCAAAATTCAACTTGACGCTGGTGCCCGCAGCGGCAAACTCGTAGCTGAACTTTTTGGTGTTACCCACGGTTACGGCGAGAAAACGCTGATCCGCGATTTGGACTTTCGTTTAATGCGTGGAGATAAGCTGGGACTGCTCGGACAAAACGGGGTCGGAAAGAGCACTTTAATCAAAATTATTCTTGGTCAGATTCAACCTCAAAAGGGCAAAGTCAACCTCGGAACCAATTTAAACATTGCGTATTTTGACCAACTCAGAGAAGAGTTAGATGAAAATAAGACGTTGCTTGAAACGGTATCCCCGGGTTCGGACTGGGTGGAAGTGGCGGGCGTGAAAAAGCACAGCATCGGCTATCTGAGTGACTTTCTATTTCCTCCTCATCGCGTCAACGTCAAAGTTTCCAGTTTGTCTGGAGGAGAGAAGAATCGGCTCCTGTTAGCGAAACTTTTTGCGCGTCCGGCCAATCTCATTGTGATGGATGAACCCACCAATGATTTGGATATAGAGTCTTTGGAACTGCTTGAAGAGACGCTAGCCAATTATCCAGGTACTGTCATTCTGGTTTCACACGATCGTGACTTCATGGATAACGTTGCTTCTATCACCATCGGTCCGGATGAGAACGGCACATGGACGGCTTATTCCGGAGGTTATGCGCAGTGGTTGGAAGAAAGACAAAGAAAAGCTAAAAACAAGCAAGAGGTCGATGCTGCCAAAGACAAAACCACAAGAATCAAACCAAAAAGAGAAAACAAAGGCCTCAGTTATAAAGAGGCTCGCATGTTGGAGGCATTGCCCGGTGAGATAGAAGCACTCGAGAAAAGGCAGGAAGAGATCGTCGCCGAAATGCAAAATGCAGGTGCCGGAAAATTTAACAAAACGTTTCAGCAGGAAGGTGAGGAACTAAGGGCGATAGAGTTAGAACTACAAGAGAAGTACGCACTTTGGGAGCAATTAGAGAAAAAACATTCCGTTGCAAAATGAAAATACGCTCTACGAATTGACCCTTGCAAGAAGCGCAAAATGAAGTTGTGGCTGAAAACCCTTTTGGGAGGTTTGAACAATGGAAAAGACCTTATTTAAAACGACGATATCGTTACTGACGGCTTCATTGTTAGCAATATCTACGATCAGTTTTGCTGCTCCCCCGCCTCCACCGCCCGGAGGTGGAGGTCCAGGTTTCCGAGGCGGTCCCGGTGGTCCTGGTTTTAGACACGGTCCTCCTCCCCCTCCCCGTCATCATCACCATAACTACTGGGGAGGAGTGCTCGGTGGGGCAATGGTACTGGGGTTAGGAATGGGGTTGGCTAACACATTATCAAGCCCGACATATGTAGCTCCGGCAGTTCCGGTCGCTCCGTATGTTCCTCCTAATTATGTGGTGACCCCGTATCCGAACGTGGTGCCGGTTGCTCCGACTGTTGTGGTTCCTCCTACTTCTGTAGTGACGCCACCTGCAGCTCCGTCAGGAAATGTGATGTATTGGTGTGAAGCCAGTAAGAATTTTTATCCTTACGTGACGCAATGCGCTAGCGGTTGGGAACCTAAAATCATGCCAAACTAATCTCTGAATTGGGCGGTGAAACCCTATTCACATAACATTTAATCGGCTAAACTAACTGTTAGGTTAATTCCGAGTTAAAGACCGAAAATGTATAAGAAGATTCTGATTCCGACTGATGGTTCCGAACTTTCTGACAGGGCTTTGGAAGCGGGCGCCGACTTTGCAAAGTCCCTGGGTTCATCCGTTGTGGTTATCACTGTGATCGAGCCCTACAGTTACTCTAATTTGTCAGAGTATCGCCCGGAAAGCATCGATCAATATGATGCACGGGTAAAGGAAATGGCTCAGGAAAGGCTGGAAATGGCCAAGGAACTTGTTGAAAAGAAGGGGGTTCCCTGCGAGGTGTTGGCGTTTAAATCTTTTTCTCCTGCGGAAGCGATTCTTGACGCCGCGAAAGAAGAAGATTGCGATTTAATTTTTATGGCCTCTCATGGACGTCAAGGACTGGCAGCCGTGTTGTTGGGTAGTGAGACTCAAAAGGTTTTGACCCATTCGAAGTCTCCGGTCATGGTTTACCGTTAACCTTGCCCTATCGGGCGTCACCCTTTACGGATAGTTGAGGGTTGTTGCATACTGAATTTTTTCTGGAGTTGAAATGGAAGAAACACAAAACACGAAGTCCGGAGAAGGACTTGATGCGCAGATGGATGTGAGTTCTCTGTACAGGGAACAGACGTTCACAGATAGGAAAGTGGGCATTATCACAACGCTTACGCCTGTTTTGCCCGATGGTTCTGACGATAAGAGCCGCTCTGTGATCTATTCGGGTGAAGCCCACATCATGACTCAGATGGGTAGTTTGCCGATTTCTTTTGAAATTAAAGCGTCAAGTTTGGAAGAAGCCGTTAAAAACTATGGAACCGCCGCCAAAGAAGCAGTGGAAAAGACGGTTCAAGAGCTTCAGGAACTTCGCCGTCAGGCCGCCAGCAAACTAGTTGTTCCCGGGCAGCCCGGCTTTACTCCGCCACCGACAGGAGGCGCGGGTGGAAGCGGCCTAGTGATGCCTTAATCAATATTTCTTTTAATAACTGCCGGTTCTGCCGGCAGTTTAAATATGGGAAGTCGATTTTTGAGGATAAGAGCATGAGGACACTGGAAATAATCAAGGCTCTTAATGAGCTTTTGGAACCGGAAAAGTTCAAAGATTACGCGCCCAACGGACTACAGGTCGAGGGGAACTCAGAAACACAATGTGTGCTTTGCGGCGTAACGGCCTCCGAAGAGCTTATCGACAAGGCAATTGAGCTTGGAGCCCAAACCATACTGGTTCACCACGGGTATTTTTGGAAAAACGAAGATCCGAGACTTATTGGAATAAAACGTAACAGATTGAAAAAGCTTCTAGAACACAACATTAACCTGGTGGCCTACCACCTGCCGTTGGATGTGAACACACGGCTTGGGAACAATGTTGAATTGGCTAAAAAGCTCAAGTTGGTGGATGCCAAACCGCTAGAAGAAGAACCCATGGTTTGGATGGGCGAATTACCCAACTCCTTGAGTATTGAAGAACTTTCTAACAAATTGGAAACAAATTTAAACAGACAGCCGGTTGTCTTCTCAGTAGACTTGCGGACTTTTGTAAAAACGGTCGCCCTTTGTTCGGGGGCAGCCCAGGATTTTTTTGAAACCGCAGTCCGTGCCGGTGCGCAAGCTTACCTAAGCGGAGAAGTCAGCGAACGGACGGTGTTGGAAGCAAGGGAACTGAAAATCCCTTATTTCTGTATCGGGCATCATGCAAGTGAGGTTTTAGGGATCCGGGCTCTTTCCGAATGGTTAGCGAATCGTTTTCCTTCATTGTCAGTTGGCTTTTTGGATATTCCGAATCCTGTCTAGTTTGGTGATCCGCATAAGCTAACTCTTATGCGGAGACCCTATGGGCAAATTCGAAAATTTTAAAACTGAGCTAAATCGAACTTACAAGAGAACGGCGCTATCGCTGGTC